>CAZDEJ010000001.1:0-49014 GCA_964504395.1 uncultured Halobellus sp.
GCGGCCAGCGAAGGCGACCGAAGGCGAAGACGTCGTGGAAACAGTCGAGTCCCGGGCAGATGAGGGTGAGGAGTCCACCGAGATGCTGAGCGAACTCCGCCGCATCCGGGAACTCCTCGAGCAAGGTCGAACCGCGTAGCACTGGCGGCGATTCCCTTGCCTCCGATGGACGCCCGTGATCCTATGTCGGCGATACGATACAGTTCCAGAGGGAGAGTAGGATGGTGCCCATGACTGACCGGATAGGAACGCTGGCACGGTCGAGCACACCGTGGGGGTTCCCCGCCCTCTATCTCGGCGTACCTGTTCTGGACCCATCTTCGGCTCGAACACGTCCGTCCGGGAAGGGACCAACCTGATCCTGTTTCTCCTCGGTGGGGCGAGTCCGCTGCTCGCCGGTCTCACGATGGCCTGGCTCACCGGCGGCGAGGAACGGGTCGATGACCTGGGTCGACGGCTCGTCGACGTGGGGCGGACCTCCGTGCAGTGGTGGGTCGTCATCCCCATATCTTGACCGGTCTTCAATCTCGTCACCGCCGGAGTTGCAATCGCGCTGGGCGTCACCGACCGACCGATCACCGTCGTCTAGACGGTCCTGGCCGACCCTGCGACACTCGGGTCCGTGCTGGCACTCGGCCTGCTGTTCCCCGCCATCGAGGAGGTCGGACTCCGCGGCTACTACCTCGACCGGTTGCAGGATCGATGCAGCCCGCTCGTCGCCGGCGTCATCAACGGGAGCACGTTGGGCGCCTAGCACGCCGCGTTCGTCTTCTTCCCGGGCTACTACGCGAACACCAGCTACGATCCCCGGTTGTGGTGGTGGCAGCCAAGTATCGTCCTGCACACGCTCGTTTTCGTCTGGATCGACGACAACACGGACCGGAGTATCCTCGCGTTCCTGCTGATACACTCGGTGAGGAACCTGAACGGCGAGTTCCTGGGGCTCGCCGACGAGATGTTCCCGTTCCAGTTCCCGGCGCTCGCACTCGTAGTCATCGTCCTCGTGGCGAGCGGGCGGCTCTCGAAAACGTCCGTCGGTCGAGAATCGGAAGCGAATACCCGACAGGTAGCGTAACCGAGCAGCTCCCCACAGCGATCCCGGGCCGCCCTTCCCGTGATGAATCGCCCGCTCAAACGGAGTGACCGCGATCACTCTCTGTCGATGGCTCCGGCCGTCGTCCCATCGAACGGAGGTACGTACCGGCCAACAACGTGGAGACGAGTATCGGCAGGAAGGTCAAGAACGCCGCCACGGGGCTGATGGTGACAGTGTCGCCAGCCACGAACACGATCGTCATGATCCCGATCGGGGCAGCGAGGGTCGCGCCGAGCACCAGTTCGACACCGGCGAAGACGAAGCCCCAGGTGCGTTCCCGGAACAGCCACGCGGCCGAAAGGAAGATCGACGGGACGACGACCCCGAGGTCGATGACGTGTGTCACCAGCGCTTGCGGGCCCGACTCTTCGATCAGTGACGGGTCCGTTCCGCTGAGCAGTGGCGGTACGACGTCCGAGAGCCAGAGCGCGCCCAGTCCGAGGCCGATGACCACGAGCGCCACGCTGTACAGTGTCGTGTTGAGGTGCCCATCGAGGGTTTCGCGGATCGCGTCGGCATCGGTCGTCACCATCCCGCCGACGAACGTGAACAGCGAGAGGCCGAACAGCGCGACGTACACGAGGAAGAACGCGTTGAACGGGATCTGCACGGCGATGGAGGCCCCCATGTAGGTCATGTACGCCAGCCCACCGAGCCAGACGATGCGACCACGGGGCGAGCTCCGCATCGCGTACCGAAGTCCGACCGCCAGGACAGGAATTCCGACGACGAGGATCGTGAGGTCTTGCATCCGGTAGGACTCGACGATGCCGGGTGCGGCGCGGTAGTGACCCGACCGGAAGAGCCCGGCCAGTGACGAGACGGCGGCGAGACCGAGGACGGCGACTGTCGCGAGGGCGTGCCACCGGCGGAGTTGCCCGTCCATCGTATTCACCAGACGAACGGACACTCGACCCGATAATAACTGCTGCTAGTCGTTCTCACCGGGCAGGAACCGACATCCCCTCCGGAGGAAGCGTGGGTTCATGGCTCGTAGATTCGTCACATCGCGACAGTGGGTTCAGCAGTGCGGCTCTTCGGGGATGCACTCGGAGCACTCGCGGTCGTCGACATCGCCCGCCGCTGGGGCGGGCCCTCCCCGAAACGCCTGCCCTCGACGATCGGGCGTCGTCGCGAACTCGGGGGGACGTGACCTCGGAGCCGGACTCGTCGACTGTCGGGCCTGTCTCGGCTGGTAGCCGCTCGCCCTCGTGTTCACTCCCGTGGCGTTGCTGCTCGTCGTCGGATACTGGCCACTCTGTGTGTGCCTCGGACTGTCGATCTCGAGCCACCGATCCTGGTTATTGCTCCCTCGGAGCTCCCGATTCACGGCTCGTCGACTGGGCGTTCGAGTAGAGATAGGCGCCCACGTAGCCGCCGACCGCGCTCAATCCGATGATCCAGGCGAACAGCAGCGGGAACATAACCAACAGGATGACGGCGAGTTCCACGCCCCCAGGAACCCCTAGCGCTCCAGGTTGCCAGACGGAGAGCCCGAGGCCCAGAACGAACACGAGGAGTATCGGAACGACCGCGATCCCGCCGGAGATGGCACCGGTCTTCGCACCGCGCTTTGGGGATGCCTTCTGCAGGTAGCCCGCAACTCCCCCACCGAACAGTGCCGAAAAGCCCGTGAACGAGAGGACGATCGTTATCACTGCGCCGATGGCTGCGTTCTTGAGTTCGGTTCGTGCGACCATGCTGTGTAGGTGATTGAGCTGCCAGCGAAATAGAGTCCACTTCCTGTTCCAACGGGCTGAGAACGGCCGTCCGAACTGATGTGTTTGGAGTTACACGTCCATACGTGATGGCGTCGAATCCCGCCTCCAACCAGTCTTCGGGAGCCGCCGAGTCGACGCTCTCTACGACTCTGTGGCGAAGCCTCGGTGCGCCCCTCCGGGTACAGACGTACAAGAACCTCCTGTATCTCGCCCTCGCGTTCCCGCTCGGACTCGTGTACTTCGTCGGTCTAATCTTCGGCGTGGCGCTCGGGTTTGGGCTGCTTATCACGTGGATCGGTCTGCCGGTCCTCCTCGTGACGCTCTTTGCTGTGACGGTTGTCGCTGGCTTCGAAGCCGCGCTAGCCAGATACCTCGGCGGCGTGAACGCCTCGGTACCGACGTTCCTCGCAGAGTTCGACGTCTCTGGCGGGCTCGTCTTCCCGGGGGACGGGTTCGTCGACGCCGTCAAGCGACTCGTAACGGCCCGGACAACCTGGACGAGTGTCGTCCTCGTGCTGGCGAAGTTCGGGTTCGGACTGCTCTCGTTCGTCGCACTCACCGTTAGTGGTGCCGTTACGGGTGCGTTCTTGGCAGCCCCGTTCATCTACGACGATCCGGATGTGCTCCTCGGAGTCGGTGGGGTGGTCGTCGACGGCGACTACACCGTCGGCCCATGGGTCGTCGACACGCTTCCGGAGGCACTCGTGGCTTCCGCCGTCGGTGTCGTGTTCCTGTTCGTCGCGCTCAACCTCCTGAACAGCCTCGCCCGATTCCACGCCCGGTACACCGCCAAGCTGCTTCAGGTAGACGACGAGGGGGTGTGAGCTACCATGCGTAGTCTACGTTCGGTTCGCAAGCGGATCGAGGAGCACCCGGTCCTCGCCTTTGTTATCGGTGCCTACGCGATCACCTGGGGGATCTGGTTTCCGGTATTGACTGCGATCGATCGTGGGTGGCTCGCGTACGACACGACCGCTATCCTCGTCCTCGTCGCCGGGAGCTTCGGGCCGCCCGTCTCGGCCGCCATCGTGACGTACCTGACGGGCGGGAGTCTGAAGCGCTGGTTCTCGCAAGCCCTTCGGTGGCGCGTCGCGCCGCGCTGGTGGCTCGCTGCGTTCGGACTTCCGCTGGTTCTGTACGCGCTCATGGCAGGCGTCCACCTCCTGCTCGGTGGACGACTGAACTGGGGCGAGGTCAATCCGCTCGCGTCCATCCCGCTTGCGTATCTCAACGTCTTCATTTGGGGCGGGGGCAACGAGGAGCTGGGTTGGCGGGGGTTCGCGCTCCCCTACCTGCAGGAACGATACAGCGCCCTCGTCTCGAGTCTCGTCGTCGGCGTCGTCTGGACGGTCTGGCACGCACCCGCTGGGATCACCGAACGGGGTGTCACCGGCTGGGCGGTCGACTTGCCCGTCTACGCAGTCATCGTGATCGGCATCTCGGTCGTCGCAACGTTACTGTACAATAGTACTGAGGGCAGCGTCCTGCTCACGATGGTGTTTCACGCCGGCGTGAACGCGGGACAGGGGCTCTACCCCGTCGAGGGGATGTTCACGCCGACGGGCGAACTCGCTCGCTTCGTGGCGTGGGCGATCCTCGTCGGGGCGCTCTTGCTGGCGTTCGGCTGGCGGCGCCTCGCTCGTGGTGACGTCGCCGGCGCCGCACGGGCAGGGGCACGTCATCTCCCGGATGGCGACGAAGCGAGACGCCCACACCCGACGGACTAACGCTGTGACCGAGCGTTGCATCTCCCGGACGACGGGGAGTAAGTGGATCGTAACGTTGTTTTTACACGACGAAGTTCGGAGGTGGGATGCCGTGGATGATGGTAGATCCACGGCTGCTTTGTCGCCGCCGGGGGCCACCTAACCCGTGTCACGAGCTGCGAGCGGCCCCTCGTTCGGCAGGCGGTTCGGTGTGGCGCTGCTGTTGGGTCTGCCAGGAGTCGTGGCGCTCGTCGGCTACAGCTACGTCACGACGCCGGCAACTGCTGTCCCTGCCGGGCTGTCGCTGCCGCTTCTCGCACTCGTGTCAGCTGTCAATCCACTGTTGTTCCTCGGAATCGCGTGTCTGCTCGGGGCCTACACAGCGCCGCGAGTGGGCCTACGGTCGCACGTCATCGACCGGACGGGGGGTGGCAGCGGAGTCTGGCAACGCCTCCGGAACGACGTCGGACTGGCCATCGGAATCGGAATCGGAATCGTCGGGGGCGTCCTGATCATCGTTCTCGACGTAGTGATGATGCCACTCGTCGCCCAGGACCTGCCCCAGTCCGTTATCTGAGCGGCGAGACCGACCGTGCTCGACGTCTTCGCGTACGTCCCGGTCCGATTCCGCTACGGAGGAGTCACCGAGGAACGCGTGCTCCGGTTCGGGCTCATGTCGACCCTCGTGTTCGCCGGGTGGCGAATCACCGGCCGCCGGGCGGCTGGCCCGCAACCGGGCGTCGTCCGGGCTGCAATCCTCATCGCGGCCGTGCTGTTCGGCCTGGGCCACCTCCCCGCACTCGCACAGTCAGTCGATCTCACGCCGGTACTGGTGGTGCGGACGGTTCTGCTGAACGCGGTCGCCGGCGTCCTCTTTGGCTGGCTCTACTGGCGGCGAAGTCTCGAGGCCGCGATGGTGGCTCACGCCTCGTTTCACGTCCCCATAGTGGCCCTCTCGCTCGTCCAAGTCGCGCTTCACTGACGGCGCCGGTCACGGGACGGACCGAGGCGGGGCGAGCATCGTCGCGGGAGTCCGGTCCCGGAACGCCCGTTCACAGTCGTCGGTCGTCGTCGCCGGGTCCGTCCGGATCGCACCCGCTTCGGTCCGGCCCGCGGGCGGGGCCTGCGTCCGCCGGTCATCCGACGGCCGGCGGCTCGACGACGACCCTACCTATTCATACGCGAGGACGGCCTACGAAGGCGTATGAGCACGACTCCAGTAGAGACAGGTCTCGACTCCGACGCGGCCGATCGCCTGGTCAGCGCCGCACGGACCAGTCTCGGCGACACGCTCCGGAGCGTGGTGTACTTCACCCCATCGGCGTTCGACGTTCTATACGTCCGGCAGGATCTCTACGACACCGCGGCAGCCGCCCGGGAAGCGAAGTCACAGTTGGTCGAATTCGAGCGTCTCGGCTTCGCCGAGAAGCCGGTCCGGACGTTGCTCGCCCAGCAGGGCGGCGGCTCGGATATCGGCCCCTACCGGTTCACCGCACGGTTCCACGAGGACGGGTTCGTCGTCAGGATCCTCGGGAACGATGACGGGGTGCTGTTCACGACCGATAGTATGGACGTGCGGGCGTTCGAGGAGGCCGCCATCGCCATCCGGCGACTGCTCGACCGGGACTGAGCCGATCCGCCCGCCGAAACGCTGGGTCGCACCGACCGACGGCCGTGTTCCGGGGAAGAGACGGTGCGAACCGGTCATGCCGAGGGTCGGCGGGGCATGAGTGGAACGAGGTCACCCGGCGATGCGCGACTGAAAGCCGCGCTGGATTGTCAGCGCGTGTGCGAAGTCGGCGTCCGAGAGCACGCCGGTGACGACGTCGTTCTCCTCGACGAGAGCGACGGACGTGCCGGACTGTTGAAGCATCGACAGCGTCTCGAACGCGTCGGCCGTCGACCGGATCCGAGTCGCGTCCTGCATCACGGTCTCGATGCGGGTGACGGCGCGCTCCGACGCCGCGACGTCCCGGAGGTCGTCGAGCGTAACGACGCCGAGCGGCTCCCCCGAGGCGTCGACGACGGGGTAGACCGTCTGCCGTTCACGGACCAGTCGGTCGACGAACGCCTCGACAGTGGTGTCGACGGACACCGTCTTCGGGTCCCGGGTCATGATATCCCCCACCGAGAGGCCGTGGAGCAGCTCGTCGGTCAGGACGGTCCGGGATTCGGAGGTGGCCGCGGTGTAGAGAAACCACGCCAGCAGGAGCATGATCAGGTTGAACGACAGCACGCCGACGACCCCGAACAGGAACGCGAACACGACGCCGACCCGGGCGGCGATGCGCGTCGCCACGGCGTACGGGCGTGAGCGTGCGAGCAACGCCCGGAGGATCCGACCGCCGTCCATCGGAAACGCCGGGAGCAGATTGAACAGCGCCAAGGTGACGTTCACGATGGCCAGCCACCCGACGACGAACCGAACGGCCTGAAGGCCGACGGGAACGACGAGCAGGATCACGTAGCTGCCCGCTCCGACGAGGACGCTCACGACCGGGCCGGCGATGGCGATCCGGAACTCCCGGTCCCACTCCCGCGGGACCGACGTCAGCGCGGCGATCCCACCGAGAATCCAGAGGGTGATGGACTCGATCTCGAGGCCGTACCGGAGCGCGACCCAAGAGTGACCGAGTTCGTGGAGCGTGACGCCGACGAACAGCCCGACTGCGGCTCCGGCTCCGATGAGCCACGGCGTCGCGCCGGCACGGAGGGTCGGGACGTCGAAGCCGACGCCGGTGAGCCGCTCGATGAGACCGGCGTACACCGCGATCTGTCCCCCGGCTCCGATCAGCCAGGCGAGGATCGGAAGGAACAGTAGCAACGACGTGTTGACGCGTATCGGGATTCCCCACACGGTCGCGATAGTGTAACTTCGCATACCGGCTGGTGTGCGAGCCGAGGGCATAAATCGGGGCGGAAGCTAGCGGAAGGACTTTCCGACCGGAGCCGCCGCACGGTCCCCGGCGGTTCGACTCGGGGACCGGGTCCCGTCGGCGGGACGGCGAGCGCAGGACTGGTGGTGACGGGCCGTCCGGGAGGCGCCGAGGCCGCCGGCTGATGCCCGCGGTCGGAGTCGATCGGGCCGCTCTCCGACACATAAGGTTATGTCGTCACGCGACGTAATCCAACAGCGATAGAAAATGGAAGCGCAAGCTCGGTCGGGGATCGGAGTCGAAACGCCGAACCGTCGGCGGCTGGCAACAGTCGGTGCCGGGGTGGCCGGCGGCGTCGGGTTCGGCCTCGTCCTCCAGTTCGGTATGGGTGCGATGCCTGCCATCGGGTCGTTGTACGGACAGCCGACCGTCCTGGCTGGGTGGATCGCGCACCTGGTCCACAGCGTGATCTTCGCGGTGATCTTCGTCGCGGCGATCACCCGGACGGGACTGCGACGATACGCGGGGTCTGGGGTCCGGATCGTCGGACTCGGGACCGCGTACGGCGCGCTGCTGGGCGTCGTTACCGGCGCGTTCGTCATGCCCATCTGGGCCAACGCCGTCGCGGGGGCCGGAATGTCAGTCCCGTCCCTGTCGGGTCCGTCCTACCTCGGGCACCTCCTGTTCGGGGTGCTGGTCGGTGCCGTGTACGTGGTCGCACGCGGTGTCGGGTCGCAACCGCCCACTGTCTCGACGGACGCCGACCCCGAGCCGGTCGAACAGGAACCCTGAGGCCGAGATGGAATGCGACACGGCACTGATCACCCGCCGATCGGCGGTGGGTCGCACTCCGACTCCCGCCGAGCGTGGAGATCGAAACGGAGAAACGATCGCCCGCGCCGTGCCCCGGTGGAACGCGAGTCCGGTTCCGTCAGATCGTGTTGGTCATCCCGCCGTCGACGATCAAGGACTCGCCGTTGACGTAGCCCGCCGAGTCAGAGGCGAGGAACACCGCCGCGTCGGCCACGTCGTCGGGCGTTCCAGCCCGGCGTGACGGAATCGTCCGGACGAACTCGGCCTCCTGCTCGGTGCCGAAGATCGGAACGTCCTCCGTGGTCATCGCCGTCTCGATCAGTCCGGGGTGGATGGCGTTGACGCGGATCCCCTCCGGTCCGAGTTTCGCCGCCAGCGCGTAGGTCATCAGCCTCACCGCTCCTTTCGAGGCGTTGTAGGTGACGTACGGCGCCGACCCGCGGAGGCCGGCAACGCTGGAGATGTTGATGATGCTCCCGCCGCCCGTCTCGATCATCCGTTCGGCGGCGGCCTGAGCGCCGAAGAACACCCCTTTGACGTTGACGTCCATCAGGCGATCGAACGCGTCCTCGGTCACGTCAAGAAACTCCTCGGCCCGGAAGATCCCGGCGTTGTTCACCATGACGCTCACCCCACCGAACGCCTCGGCCGCGTCGATGGCCGCCGTGAGATCGGCGACCGCCGTCACGTCACACTCGACGAATGTCGCTCGCCGGTCGGTCTCCGCCGCGATCAGTTCGTGCGTCGGGGTCCCGCCCTCCCGGGGATCGGGCTGGAGATCCGCCACGACCACGTCCGCGCCTTCGCGGGCGAACGCCGTCGCCATCGCCCGGCCGTTGCCGCTCGCGCCGCCAGTCACGACTGCGGTCCCGTCAGCTAGTAATCCACTCATACCAACGATACGCGCTGCTTCGATTTATACGTATTCGTGGAAATCCGACGCGTTCCGGCCGGTCGGTCGGGGCGTCTCGCGGACCCCCCGGGGTGGTGAACCGGAAGTCCGGCCGGGCCACCAGGGATGGCGCACCGACGGCGTCGCCACCCGGACGGCGACGGCGGCGTCCGCCGACCGGAGGGTGCTTCGACCCCGAGCGGCGTGGCCGGAAACGGCCGTATTACAATGACTGCTTCCATCGAACGCCAAGCATGGGCGAGTCAACGGGACGACCTCGGAAGCCGCTCTCGCGGCGGCAACTGGTACGATCGACCGTCGGCGTGGCGACGGCCGGGGCCGTCGGGCGGGCCGAGGCACAGGAGACCGCGGACGACGCCGGACGGCGGCACACGGTGGCGATGACCGACCAGCTCGTGTTCGATCCCGCCGACCTCACCATCGCGCCCGGCGACGTGATCGTGTGGGAGAACGTCGGGCAGGTGGGACACAGCGTCACAGCATACGCGGACGACATCCCGACGGAGGCCGACTACTTCGCCTCCGGCGGGTTCGACTCCGAAGCGGCCGCCCGGGACGCGTACGTCGCCGGGCGTCCGGAGACCGGGGACGTCGGCGAGGACGGCACCTACGAGCGGCGGTTCGAAACCGAGGGCTCATACGACTACTTCTGCATCCCACACGAAGCGGCCGGGATGGTCGCGAGCGTCGAGGTTCGTACCGCGACCCCGGCTCGAAACGGCGGGCCGTCGACGGCGATTCCCGAAGGGGCGACGCGGATCGGAATCACCGCGACCGTTGCGATGCTGTCGGTGATCGTGCTGGCGTATCTCCTGCTCAAGTACGGCGACGACTACGAACCCTGACCCGCTTTCGGCCGCGTCGGCAGGCGGTCTCCGAACGGCGCCAGCCCTCGGGGGTCACAGACGGTTCGGCTCCGGCACCGTCCCGGTCGCCCGGATCGACGCCGGATGGATCACCACCTCCCGCTCGGTGACGCGGACGACGGTCCCGCAGTCGAGTCGGAACTCCTCGGCCCGCTCCCACGGTCCCGCGACCCAGGAGCCACACCCCCGAAGCAGTTCCGTCCGGGGACGGACGAACACCCCCTCGGGCTCGACACGGTCGACCGTACCGACGACGTCGCCGCCGGGGGTCACGACCGGCTTGCCCTCGTCCGAGGGCGTGAACCGATGTGCGGTCATCCGCGCCCTCCCGGTGACGGGACGCCCGCCCGGCGTGCGTGCTCCGATCCGCTGGCTGGTGGCATGCGCTGTAGTCCTCCAACCCGGACCTACGTGGAACTACCAAATAAAGCATGCCGTGGAGATCACGGCTGCGTGTCCGCGCCGAGTCCGGACGCGACGGCGTCGAGATGCTCCGTTCCGACGACGGCGACGACGTCACCCGCGGCCCGGAGATCGCGCAACCGTTCGACCATGCTCGCCTCGCGGGCCGTGTCGATCCGCTCGATCGCCGGCGGGGTTTCGATCGCGCGGAGGAAGAACTGGCGCTGTGACAGGTGGGACGCCTCGTGGGACGCCTGCGTGGAAGGGGTGTCGAGAAGCGAGCAGTCGTACTCGATGTGTGAGTACAGTTGCGGACGGACGGGTGTGACCGCGCCGACGTACGCACCGAGCCGGCACGCCACCGCGTGCGAGAGCCCGCTCAGGAGGTCCCGCGTCACGGCGCCGACGACGCTCGGCGGCGGGGGGTCCGTGAGCAACCCCGTCACGAGCAGCCGCAGGTACGTCGCGTTCGGCGCGTCGATCCCGACCGTCGAGGCGTCGCCAGCCGCTTGGATCGCGGCGCTCATCTCCCCGCCGAGCCGTGGGGGGACGAACCGGTCCCGTCCGTACAGTTTGAAGAGCGCCACCGCGAGCGGCGGCAGTTCCAGCGCGAGCGTCTCAGGCGCAACCGCCTCGATCAGCCGGACCGCTCGAAATACACTCGCGGGGTGGTCGTGCACCACGCCCACGAGCAGCGTGGTTCCGACCCCGTGGTGGCCGGGCAGACAACGAACGTGTCGCTCGTCGAGGCGCGGATCGCCCAGCGAATCCGCTTGCGTCGTCGGAACGTCGGCACAGTCGAACATACCGGGATCTGTCGCGAGTGAACTGTTGTCGCGAGCCCGTTTGACCGTACCGGTCCGGGTTGTGACCGCCTCGGTAGCGGGCGACGACGGGTGGGATTTATCTTCCGCGCCGGCGTCAGTCGAAACGGGATGCGCACCATCGAGCTTGACGAGGAGGTAGTCGAGCGTATCGAGACGCACCTCGAGGACGACGAGACCGTCTCCGAGTTCGTCGAGGAACTGATCGCGATCTACGAACAGGAGGGCCGGTTCCTCCAGGAGGGGGCGTGAGAGCCGAGAGCGCGACCCTTTCCACGGCCGAGTACCGCCCCGACCGCGGTCCCGGCGGGTGGTTTACGTCGTAAGGTGTAAAGCTACGGCGTCGACATCGCCGAGGACGGGGCTACGGTCCGAGCGCGTCCGCGGTGATGTGGGTGTGATCGACGTCGATCGCGTCCGCGTCCGCCGGGAGGAGCGCGACGACGAGGTACGGCGCGTAGCTCGAGAAGTAGTCGAGGAGGTCGTTTATCCGGCTCGCGTCGATCGCTTCGAGCGAGTCCAACAGCACGAACGGCACCGCCGTATGCACCTCGTGCACGAGGTACCCGGCCAGCGCGAGCACCAGCCCGACGACCTCGCGTTCGGACTCCGACAGCGTGTCCACGGTGTCCTCGTAGACGGTTCCCGTGCTCGACTCCCGGACCACGTGGAGGTCGAACGTCCCCGTCCGCTCCCGGCCGCTCGCGTCGGCTTTCCGCTCGATCCACACCCGTTCGAGGTTCCCGTATCCCAGGAGCGAAAGCACGTCGGCCATCCGGTCGTTGAACTGCTCCACTGCGGACCGCTCGAGGTCCTCGATCCGCGAGCGGAGGGTCTCGACCTCCGTCCGGAGTTCCTCCCGCCGGGACTCCAGCCGCTGCTTCTCGTCGGCAAGCCCCTCGATCTCGTCGATCTCCCCGTCAAGGTCGGTCAGCTGCTGTTCGAGCTGCCCCCGTTCGTACTCCAGATCACTCAGCCGTTGGTACCGGTCGACGACCTCGTCCTCGAACTCCCCGCTCTCCTCGAGGCGGGTTTCGAGCCCCTCGATCTCCCGTTGGACGTTCTCCCGATCCTCCCGGAGCGACTGCAACCGGGTCTCGCGCCGCTCGATCTGGCGGTCGATCTCCTGCAGCCGACGTTCGAGTTCGGTCTCGGTGTCGGCAGCCGCCCGGATCTCGTCGCGTCGCCGCTCTGCCTCGTCGAGGTCGTCGGCGACGCGCCGACGCGTCTCCCGCTGTTCGTCGATCACGGTCCGCAGGTCGTCGAGTCGGTCTGCGACGGCGCGCTGCGGGACTCGACTGCCGCACGTCCAGCACTCGATCTCCGTGGACATCGGATCGAGAGCCGACGTCGGGTCCCCGCCGCCGGCGTCGATGCCCGGCAGCTCGTTCGACTCCGACCGTACCAGGTCGTCGTTGAGGTCGACGATCGCGGAGAGGTCGCTGATCAGGTCCTCCAGCTCCCGCTTCCGCGTCCGCAACCCGTCGATCTCCCGTTCGAGCTCGTCGAGGTCGTCGTCGTCGACCGTGAGATCGTCGAGTTCGGCCTCGACCGTCGCCCGCTCGTCGCGGAGCGCCTCGACGCTCGTGCGCTGTGTCTCGATCTCCCCGTCGAGCCGGTCGCGCTCCCGCCTGAGATCCTCCATCTCGTCGAGCAACGATTCGGCTTGGCGGGCGTCGGCTTCGCTGGCGTCGTACTCCTCGATCGCCTCCCGGACGCCTTCCAGTTCCGCCGTGACCTCCTCGAGGTCGGTCTCGACGCCGTTCCGTCGCTCCTCCAGCGCCGGGAGCCGTGCACGCCGGCGGTCGACATCGTCGAGTTCCGACGTGATCCGCTGTCGTTCCCGTTCGGTCTCGCGGATCCGTCGCTGGATCTCCTCGGTGTCGACGGGGCGCATAACCACCTCGCGGAGGTCGTCGCCCCGCTGAACCGCCTGCCGGGCGTGGTTCGTTCCGGTGAGCCCCACGAACAGGTCGACGACGTCGGGATCGTCGTGCACGGGGGTCCCGGCCGTCGTCACGCCGTCCCCCCGTCGGTCGTAGGTCCGCGTGTACGTCTCCCCGCCGAGTGTGAGTTCCACCCACCCCTCCTCGGCGTCGGATTTCAGTGTCGTCCGCTCACCCCCCAACGCTCCGGCCAGTGCGCTGAGAAGCGAGGTCCGGTTGGTCGCGTTCCGTCCGGAGAGCACCGTTACCCCGGGGGGGATTTCGATATCGCACTCCGCGATTCCCCCGACGTTGTGAACCGTGACCCGCGCAGGGGTCGACGCGTCGACGTCGCCGCGCTCGGCGTTCTGTAGTTCGGTCATGATACCGGTAGCATCGGGTTACCGCCGTACGTGTTAAGCTCTTGCGTAAAGCCGCTCGGTATCGACTACCAACGCGCTTATAATTACGAAAGTTGTACTGCTGGATAGGGAATGAATAATCGTATCGTGACGACGTCGACCGTACGGCAGTCCGACCGCGGGGACGGGCGGGGGGACGGCGGATGACGATGTCCCCGGACCTGTGTTCGTGTAAGGTCGGACGGACGATCGAGCGCTACGACCTCGCCGGGATGGACGACGCGATCGTTCGGCGTCGGGAGGAGGACGACGAAAGCCTCCGTGCGCTGGCGGAGTTCGTGAACACCCGGGTCCTGCGGCGCGCGATCGAACGGTACGCGGATCGGGACGTCCTGGCGGACCCGGGGTCGGTCCTGTCACGACTCACCGGGGGCCAGGACGCCGGGAGAGCCGCCGAAATGCGCGAACGGTTGCGGGGGGCCGGGGTTCCCGTGGACGAGGTCACGGACGACTTCGTCTCCCACCAGACCGTCCGGTCGCACCTCAACGGCTGCTTGGACGTGGAGACGGGCCGGTCCCGGGCCACGGACGTCGAGGACGTCGCGAACCTGATCGAGTGGGCGAGAGCCCGCGACGAGGACATCATCGATCGCGCGATAGCCCGGCTCCGGGAGTCGGGGAAAGTCGACGTCGGGGAGACGAACGTCATCCACTCGGTTCGCGTGATCTGCGAGGAGTGTGGCGAGTCCCACCGCGTCCAGGAGCTTCTCGACGCGGAGGGGTGTGGGTGCGGCGACGCGGCCGCCGCGTGAGCCGCGGGACGCTCCGGCCGCGGACCCGTCCCGCCGAATGATTCAACTGGTCACCCGCCGAAGTTCGACCGAGGGAGCGAGACGATGACCCACACGTTCACGGACCGGACCGACGCCGGCCAGCGGCTGGCGGCCGTACTCGACGACCGCGGGGTCGCAGCGGACGTCGTACTGGCGATCCCGCGCGGGGGGCTCCCGGTCGGGCGGGCGGTCGCGGACGCCCTCGGTGCGCCGCTCGACGTCGTCTCGGCACGGAAGCTCGGCGCACCGGGAAACCCCGAACTCGCGATCGGCGCCGTCGCCAGCGACGGGACCGTCTGGCTGAACGACCCGCTGATCCGCGAACTCGGAATCGACGACGCGTACGTCGGCGACCGGATCGACCGCGAGCGCGCGGCGGCACTGGAGACGGTCGAGCGCTACCGGGGAACCCGTCCGGCGCTCGACCTGCGGGGACGGACGGTGCTCGTCGTCGACGACGGGGTCGCCACGGGAGCCACGACGATCGCGTGCCTCAGACTGGTCCGAGCCGCCGGCGCCGACCGCGTCGTCTTAGCGGTTCCAGTGGCGCCCCCCGAGGCCGTCGACAGGCTTCGGGACGAGGCCGACGACGTGATCTGCGTCGAGGCGCCGTCGCGGTTCGGTGCGGTCGGACGGTTCTACGAGTCCTTCGAGCAAGTGTCCGACGAACGCGCCCGTGCGTATCTGAACACCGACTGACCCCGGAGCCGCCACGCGTTGCCCGCGTCTGATCCGGTGTACTGACCCCTACAACTTAATTATCGAGCGAATCAAATAGTGATACGGTCACACAAACGGCTGCCGAACGCGGTGCACCGATCGGACCGACCGACGCACGGCCCTGCTCGGACGATTCGCGGCGGACGCGAGCGTTCGAACGACGGGCGCGAAACCAGTCACGACCATGCCCCAGCCGACACGACTCACACAAGTGGCGGAGAACGTCTACGAGATACCACGAACCGGCGAGATGCGCGTCCCTGTCCGGGTGTACGGGTCGGAGTCGCTCGTCGAAGACATGCGGAGCGAGGGTGACCTGACGCTCACCCAGGGCAGAAACGTCGCGACCCTCCCCGGGATCCGGAGGTTCGCCGTGGTCCTCCCCGACGGGCACCAAGGGTACGGGTTCCCGATCGGCGGTGTGGCGGCGGTCGACGCGGAGGCAGGCGTGATCAGCCCCGGCGGAATCGGGTTCGACATCAACTGCGGCGTCCGCCTGTTGCGGACGCCCCTGCGCTACGACGACGTCGTCGGGCGGGAGCAGGAACTCGTGGACCGCCTCTACCGGACGATTCCGTGTGGGTTGGGGACGGGCGGTTACCTCGACGTCGGCTCGGCCGACCTGCGGGGTGTTCTCGAGCGGGGGCTGGAGTGGATGCGGGAGCACGGTCACGCGACCGACGAGGACCTCGAACGTTGTGAGGAGAACGGCCGTCTCGACGGGGACCCGCGGGCAGTTCCGGACACCGCACGCGACCGGGGACGGAACCAGCTCGGGTCGTTGGGGTCGGGGAACCACTTCCTCGAAGTCCAGCGCGTCGTCGAAGTCTACGACGGAGAGACTGCCGAGGCGTTCGGCCTCGACGGGGACCGCGTTGTCGTGATGATCCACTCCGGGTCTCGGGGGCTTGGCCACCAGACGTGTACGGAGTACGTGCGACGCTTCGAGCGGAGCTTTCCCGGCATCGCGGAGTCGCTCCCCGACAAACAGCTCATCTACGCGCCGTTGGACGAACGGCTCGCCGAGGAGTACAAATCGGCGATGAACGCCGCGGCGAACTTCGCGTGGGCAAACCGCCAGGCGATGACCCGTGGCGTCCGCGAGGTGTTCCGGGACCTGTTCGGCGTGACCGACGTAGAACTCGTTTACGACGTCTCCCACAACATCGCAAAAGAGGAGCGCCACCGCGTCGACGGCCGAGAACGGACCGTCCTGGTCCACCGAAAGGGAGCGACGCGAGCGTTCCCGGCTGGCCACCCTGAGCTTCCCGAGGCGTACCGGCAGGTCGGACAGCCGGTGTTCATCCCCGGGAGTATGGGAGGGTCGTCCTACGTCCTCCGCGGCGGGGAGAAGTCGCTGGATCGCACGTTCGGGTCGACGGCACACGGCGCCGGGCGGCTCATGTCTCGAACCCGGGCGAAGACCCAGTACACGGCCGACGAACTGCAGCGAACCCTCCGCGAACGGGGGATCTACGTCCGGGCACGGTCCGGAGCGACGCTGTCCGAGGAGGCCCCGGGTGCGTACAAGGACGTCGACGAAGTCATCCGCGTCAGCGACGCCCTCGACATCGGTACCAAGGTCGCCCGGACGCGCCCCGTCGTGAACATCAAAGGGTGACTGCCGGCTCGACGCCGGAGGCGGGCGCACCGGGATCGGGGAGACCCGGCAGGCACCGACCACCGGCGTCAAGTCGCTTCGGGACCGACTCACAACCATGCGATGCCGGTCACCCGAGGCTGCGTGGACGTGGGTCGCGTACACCACGGTCGCCCTCCTCCTCGCGTCGGTCGTACCGTCCCCGCTCCGGCGGCATCCGGAGTGGAATCGAGTTGGCCCGGACAAGCTCCTCCACCTCGTGGGGCACGCGGGCTACGCGGTGACGCTCGCGAACGCGTTCGGAACCGGCCGGCGTACCGACCGAGAGGCGGCAGTACTCGCGGTGTGCATCTCGACCGGTCACGGCGTCGTGACCGGACGCCTCCAGGAACGGATCCCCGGACGGGCGTTCGAACCCGCGGACGTCGTCGCTGGCCTGCTCGGATCGGTTCTCGCCGTGTCGGGGTGGTACGTGCTCGCCGACGCGGGGCCCGACCCCGACCGCAGCACGTGACGCGGGCGGGCGAGCGACGACACCCCCGGATGTGGACCGAACTGGTCCGCCGAGAGGTATTTCCAAGTGGGACGGCCGTGTACGGCCGACGATGCGCGACTCCCCACACGGCCGTGCAGCCGAGGAGGTGCTGGCGGACCTCGACGGCTCCACCGAAGGGCTGGGCTCGGGCGAGGCTAACCGGCGGCTCGCGACGCACGGCGACAACGAAGTCGTTCGAGCCGGCGAACGCACGGTGCGTGCGATCCTTCTCGCGCAGTTCGACGGCGTGCTCGTTCGGGTGTTGCTGGCGGCGGCCGTGCTCTCGGCGTGGGCTGGGCACCTCGTCGACGCGGTGCTCATCGCCGTTATCGTGTGTGTCAACGGGGTCTTCGGCTTCGTGCAGGATTACCGCGCCGAACGGAGCCTGGAAGCGCTCCGTGCGCTGACTGCGCCGACGGCGACCGTCCGGCGGAACGGAACGGCCGTCGAGGTCGCCGCGGCCGAGCTCGTGCCCGGCGACGTGATCGAACTGGAGAGCGGCGACGTCGTCCCCGCGGACGGGCGGCTGCTCGCGGGCACCGACCTCGAAGTCGACGAGGCGGCGCTCACCGGGGAGAGTGCGCCGGTCCCGAAGTCGACCGACCCCGTCGATCCGGACGCACCGCTCGCCGAGCGGCACAGCATGGTGTTCAGCAGCACGAGCGTCACGCGCGGCAAGGGAGTTGCCGTCGTCACCGCCACGGGGATGGCCACCGAGGTCGGATCGATCGCGCGGGAGCTCGCGGCCACCGAGGAGACGCGGACGCCGCTTCAGCGGGAGCTCGACCGGCTCGGGCGCCGGCTGGGCCTCGGCGTGTCGGCCCTGGCTGCGCTCGTGATCCCGCTGTTGCTGATCCGGGGGACGCCGCTCGTCGAGGCGGGGCTCACCGCGGTGTCGCTGGCTGTCGCCGCCGTGCCCGAGGGGTTGCCGGCCGTGGTGACACTGACCCTCGCGCTCGGGGTACGGACGATGGCCGACGAGAACGCACTCGTTCGACGTCTGCCGGCCGTCGAGGCGCTGGGGGCGGTCGACGTCATCTGCGCCGACAAGACCGGCACGCTCACACAGGGCCGGATGGCCGTCAGCAGGGTGTGGGTAGCGGACACGGTCGTCGAACTCGACGAGGTCGACAGCGGCGCACAGTGCGATCGGGCCGCCCTCCTGTTGCGGGCCGGTGCGCTGTGCAACGACGCCACCGCCGACCAGGGGACTCCGACGGAACGGGCGCTGGTCGAGGCGGCCGACGACCGCGGCATCGACGTCTGTGCGCTCCGGGAGCGGAATCCCCGGTCCGACGAAGTCCCGTTCTCCTCGGAGCGGAAGTGGATGGGAACCGTTCACGGAGACGTGGGGTACGTCAAGGGCGCCCCCGAAGTCGTGCTCTCGAACTGCTCCCGTGTGCTCACCGACGACGGCCCCGCCGCACTCACGCCCGAGGGGGTCGAACGCGTCCGGAGCCGGGTTCGGACGTTCGCCGACGAAGCCCTTCGCGTGCTCGCGATCGCCTACACGACGGACACGGAGGACCTGGAGAACGGCCTGGTGTTCGTCGGACTGGTGGGGATGCTCGACCCGCCGCGCGAGGAGGTCGCCGACGCGCTTGTGGCGACCGAGCGGGCCGGGATCGGAGTCAGGATGATAACCGGCGACAACGCCCGGACGGCCGCCGCGATCGCGAAGGAACTCGGGATGCGTGGGGAGGTGACGGAGGGACGTGAGCTCGACGAGTTGGACGACGAGGAGCTGGCGGAGCGCGTCGAAACGGTCACCGTGTTCGCTCGGACGTCTCCGGAACACAAAGTGCGGATCCTCCGGGCGCTCCAGCGGAACGGACACGTCGTCGCGATGACGGGCGACGGGGTCAACGACGCGCCGGCACTGAAGAACGCCGACGTCGGCGTCGCGATGGGTGTCCGCGGGACTGACGTGGCCAAACGGGCGAGCGACGTGGTGTTGCTGGACGACAACTACGCCACCATCGAGCGGGCGGTCGAACGCGGGCGGGCCATCTTCGACAACCTCTGGAAGTTCGTCGCGTTCCTTCTGAGTGCGAACGTGGCCGAGGTTGCGCTCGTCTTTCTCGCGTCGCTGTGGGGATACCTGGTGCTGCCGGCGGTGCAGCTGCTGTGGATCAACCTCCTCACCGACGGCCTCCCCGCGCTGGCTCTGGGGGCGGATCCCCGGGGCGCGGACGTGATGGACCGCCCGCCGCGTGATCCGGCGGCCGGCATCGTCGACCGCGGGATGCTCGGTGTCATCGGGGGTACCGGGGCGGTCTCGACGGTACTCATGCTCGGGCTGACGTTCCACGTGCTGGGCGGAGCCCCCGACGTGTCGCCGTACGCGATGACGATGGTGTTCACGGGGTTCGTGCTCCTCGAGTTCGAGAAGCTCTACGTCATCCGCTGGCTCCGGGAGACGCCCACGTTCTCGAATCCGTGGCTCGCGCTCGCGGTGGGCAGCTCGGTCGCGTTACAGCTCGCTGTGCTGTACACGCCGCTGAACCGCTATTTCGGGACGGTACCGCTCGGGGTCGAAGACTGGGGTCTCATCGCGGTCGTGCTCCTCGTCGGACTACCCGCGTACCTCGGGGTCGCCCGGGCGATCAAGCGACGCCGGTCGCCGGGCGGGACCGCCGACCCCGGCCGCAGCTGAGGTCTGACCCCCCGTCGCGACCGAGGTCCGCACCGCTCGCGGCGTCGCGGGCTGGGGTCGCCAGCCCTGGCGGTTCGCTGGCTGGGCGGGGCCGCATCGGCCGTCGGACGGTGGAGTCACCAGGCTTCAGCGGCGGAGTGACCGCCCCAAATACGCCGCGAGATCGAAGGTCGTGACCATCCCGACGACCTCCGTCCCGTCGACCACCGGAACGTGGTGGATCAGACGGTCGACCATCGCGTCGACGACCTCGCGTGCCGGCGCGTCGCGTTCTGTCGTAACAACGTCCGTGCGCATCGCCTCGGCGACCGGGCGTGTCGGCGTCGGGTCCCCGTCGCGGACGAGCAGCACGATGTCAGTCGCAGTGAGGAGCCCTTCGAGCCGGTTCGCGTCGTCGGCGACGACAACTGCCCCGACGTCGTGTGTGATCATCCCGTCCGCAGCGTCACGGAGCGACGTGGTTGGAGCAACCGTCTCGACGGGCCGGGACATGATCTGGTCGACGTACAGTTCGGTCATGTCTGTGCGTACGATCTCCGGCATAAAGAGGTTTCCTCGGTCGGAGACGACGCCCTCGTCGACCGGCCGACTCCGGCGTTCGCCACGTCGTGCGCGATCGTGACGGTGGGAGTGGGGTGCGTCGTGTACGTCCCGGACGGGGTCGCCCGTCCGGCGTGACGGCGCCGGCGCGTCGGGACGGGGCAGCGAACGTGCAGAACAGGTATTAGAGTCGGGAGTAAAGGTAACGTATGCCACGAACAGTGCTAGTGCCGACGGACGGGTCGCCGTTCTCGATTGCGGCGCTCGAACACGCCATCGAAACGTTTCCCGACGCCGCGATCACGCTCGTGTACGTCGTCGATCCACGCTACACCGCACCGGACGTCGACAGGTCGAGGCCGGAACGGGTGTTCACCGACTCGCTCGACGTCGCCGACCGCCACGGCGTGACCGTCGACACCGAGATCCTGACCGGTCGCCCGGCCCGCGAGATCGTGGCGTACAGCGAGCGGAACGGCTCCGACGGGATCGTGCTGGGTAGCCACGGACGGGAGGCGGCGTCGCGGGTGCTGTTCGGAAGCGTCGCCGAACGCGTCCTGCGGCGGGCCCCGGTTCCCGTCACGATCGTCCGCCCGCAGCAGCGCAGCGGGCACGGACACCACCTCGTCCCGATCGACGGCTCGGACCAGTCGAAACGAGCGCTCGAATACGCGCTCGCGGTCTTCCCCGGGGTCCGGACGACCGTGCTCCACGCGATCGATCCGATGGAGACGCACTACGGCGAGGGCCAACTGGTCCACTCAGAGGCGGAGTACGAACGGATCGAGCGTGAGGCGGAACGGCTGCTGACCGACGCGGTCGAGATCGCCGAGCAGTACGACGGCAACGTGACGACGACAATCGCCGTCGAGCAGGGGCCGAACCGGCCGGCGGATGCGATCCTCGACTACGTCGCGGAGAACGACGTCGACCACGTGATCGTGGGCAGCCACGGCCGGTCCGGCGCATCGAGGCTGCTGCTCGGAAGCGTGGCCGAGACCGTCGCGAGACGGTCGCCCGCTCCGGTCACGGTCGTCAGGTGAGCGCGCGTCGGGCGCCGCGGTCAGGCGCGAGCCACCGGCGTCGTCCGGACGGTGAGCACCGGAACGTCCGACAGCCGTACCACGCGCTCGGCCGTGCTACCCAACAGCGCCCGCTGCAGCCCCGTCCGGCCGTGCGTTCCGATCACCACGAGGTCGACGTCGTTCTCCGCGGCGTAATCGAGGATTTCACGATACGGCGTCCCGCGGCGTACGGCCTCGACCGTGTGGATCCCGGCGTCGAGCGCCCGGTCGCGGATCGCCACCACCGAGGCCCGGCGGGCCGTCTCCATCCAGTCGTAGGCCGACCGGCTGTGTGAATCGAGCGGGGCGACCGAGGCGTCGACGACGTGCAGGACGTGCAGCGTCGCTTCGGCCAGCAGAGCGACGTAGATCGCGTGTTCGACGACCCTGTCCATCCCGTCGCTTCCGTCGGTCGGGAGGAGGACGTTTTCGTACACGGCCCCTCAAGTTTCACACTCCGGCGTGAAAACTGATCTGCCAGGACCATCGCCGAACGCGACGACCCCCCGCCCTCGGTCACGGGGCGGCGTCGCCTCCGCGCCCGCGCGGCCCGACCGTTGCCCTCGGGCCTCCCGCCCCGAGTCCGACGGGTACGCTCCCGGCGCACCGACGCGGCCAGCCGTCCGCGCGGTCGTCCGGGCGCGCCGGCCGGGGTCACCCGAGCGAGATGTCGAGGTACAGCATCACGATCACGCCGACGATCGTCCCGAGGGTCGCCACCCGCTCGTTCCCGTTCGCGTGTGTCTCGGGGACGACCTCGTCGCTGATGACGAACAGCATCGCGCCTGCGGCGAACCCCATCGCGTACGGGAGGAGCGTCGATACCGCCTGTACCGCGTAGGCACCGAGAACGGCCAGCGGGATCTCGACGATGCCCGACCGAACCCCGGTGAAAACAGCGTAAAACCGTCTGTCGAGCCCGGCGTTGATCGCGGCGACCGACACCGCGAACCCCTCGGGGACGTTCTGAATCCCGATCGCGAGCATCAGCGGAACGGCCGTTCCGAGGTCGCCGCTCCCGAACCCGACCCCGACGGCGAGACCCTCGGGCATGTTGTGCAGCGTGATCGCCAGGATGAACAGCACGACTCCGGCGAGCCGGTCGTCGTCGACCGGCGGCGCCGCGTCCGGGTTCGCGGCGTCCGGCCGTCGCCGTCCGGAGAGCAGATAATGCGCGTGGGGGACGAGCACGTCCGACCGGTCCAAGAAGAGCGCTCCCAGTGCCGTCCCGACCAGCACTGGAACCGGACTGCCGCCGGGAGTATACGTTTCGACGCCCGGAACGATGAGGCTCGTGAACGACGCCGCGAGCATCACTCCGGCCGCGAACCCGAGCGCCCCGTCCATCGCCCGCCTGGTCGGATCGCGCCAGACGAACACCATCGACGCACCGAGGAGGTTGAGGAGCGCGATGACCACGCCTCCGACGAGGCCGTGAACGACGGCGTCTCTCCCGAACAGTCGTACGAACTGCTCCAGTATCACATCACTCATCTCGTTGTCTCGACTTTGGGGTCCAAACCACAGTTCGTCCCGTGTCAACTTAGTCATGAGCCGTCAACACACTATCGGTGACGTGTTACCGTCGCGTCCGGTTCCGACAGCGACCACGGCATCCGGACGCGGGCCACAACCGCTCGCGAAGGGGATCGCCCAGCGACACGAGTGCGGGCGCCGTGCTCCGACAGCGTGTCGCGGGCCGCCGCTTCCGACCGGAGTCGCGGGTTAAACGGGTTCGGCATCCATACCGAGTTCTTTCCACGACGCGGGCCGACAGTCCGGCCGCAGGAGGCCACACGTCCATGGTACACCAATACACGTGCAGCGCCTGCGCGTTCCAGGTTCGCTCGGACGACGACGACGAAGTGATCGAATTGGTCCGGAACCACGCCGACGGGAGTCACGGGATGGAGGTCGCACCGCAGGACGTCCGCGACGGGTGGGAGGAAGTGGAACTCCCGGCAGACGACTGAGACCGATTGTTGTGACGACCGACCGGTCGTCGCCGGCGGTGAGGTCGGCAATGACCGGTCACTAACCACACTGATCCGTACGATGCCGACTCGCGGCCGTCGCGTCGCGTCGCGGCGCCCGCGGGACCCCGACTCCCGGAGAGAGTCAGAAATCGCCGTCAGGCGTCGGCGGTGATGTCGTGTCGGAACTCGTGCCGTCGAACGGACCCGAGCGGGGTTCGAACGCGACCGCCCGCACCGTCAAAGCAGGCGGTCGCCGGCGACGGCGGGACGAACGCGGCTACGAGGCCGGGGTCGCACTACTCCCGGTGATCAGGGCTCGAAACGAGGTGCACTCCGGACAGCCGAACACCTCGCCGTCGTTGCTCCCGAAGACGCGTGCGAAGTCGGGTGTGACGAACGCGCCGCAGTTCCGGCAGTTTGGCACTAGTATCACCTCGGGCGGGAGAATCGTACTCGGATCGTGAACATAGGGTTTCGGTATCGACACCAAACCCCGTTATTGCTGGTCCGGGACCGGCGTTCCGGGTAGTCGGCGTCGCCGGCGACGTAACTCGGGGTTACTGCCCGAGTCCGGATTCAGCGCACGATAACGACGGTCATTACTATTCGCCCCGAGTGCGACGCCGACGGCAATGGTCGTAGTGACGGAGGTCCGGATCCCCTCCGACGACTTCAAACTCGAACGGGTGCTGGAAGGGAACGACGGCCTGCGGGTCGAGGTCGAGCGCATCATTCCGGCCGGGGAGCGGCCCACGCGACACCTCTGGGTGCGGGGGATCGACGCGGAGGACGCGACGAGCCTGTTCGCGCGCGACGGCGACGTCGAGCGGACCGAGCTCGTCGCCCGGGTCCGCGACTCGGTCCTGCTCCGGGTCGAGTGGGCGGCGTACGTCGAGGCGTTCTTCGAGGCGCTCGTCTCGGCGGACGGGACCTGCCTCAGAGGCGTCGCGCGCGACGGCGCCTGGCAGTTCACCCTGCGGTTCGGGTCCCGGGAGAGCCTGGCCGGCTTCTACCGGGCGTGCGTCTCCCGAGGCGTCTCCGTGACCGTGCGACGGGTCCACGGCCCACCGTCGGCGGGACGTAACAGCACCGTGGGGTCGCTCTCGGATCGACAGTACGAGGCGCTCCGGACCGCGTTCGAGGCGGGATACTTCGCTATTCCACGGGGGATCACGCTCCAAGAGCTGGCCACCCGGCTCGGGATCTCGGATACGGCGGCGTCCCACCGGATCCGCCGGGGGTTACAGACGATCCTCGGGGCGGAGATCGGCGCCCCGGCGTGACTCGTGATAAAAACGTTCAGGGTCGATACTGAACGTTGATGTCCGTGCTCGGCGAACCGTACAACCGCGTCGGGAAGCCGAACCGGGTTCTCCCGACCGCACCGACCGAGGAGACCACTATGGTACGCGATTTCAACTCCGACGACGAAGGGAAACGGGTCGTGACCGCCGACGGCGACATGATCGGGACAATCGAGGAGGCGTCCGGAGCCTCGGCTCACGTTGCTCCCGACGAGGACCTCTCGCGCGGGACCCGCCGGCGTCTCGGATGGACGGAGGAGGGAGAAGAGACCTACCAACTGCAGAAGTCGAAGGTCAACCGAATCACCGACACCGAGGTCCGCCTCCGGCGGACCCTGTAGCCGGGGAGCCGGATCCGCCCCGGACTGACGCCGTTCTTTCTGCGGGACCCGAACGCCGGTACCGCAACCGCCACCCGCGTGCCCGAAGCGACCGAGCCGTCGGCGCCCGGAAACCCCGGCGTCGTCGTTGACTGCGCTCCGGGCGGCGGTAGGAAGATGCTACCGCAGGCTGTACGGATCAATTTACACCCTATAGTGTAAAGCTATCCCGATGGTGAGCGGACGGTCGGTTCGCGGAACCGGTAGGTGAGTAGTCGGCGGCTACCCCGCGGTCACTCGCCGTGTCCGCGTTCGCCGGCGTACGGAACGTGGCGACGCCGGACGGCGTGCCGCACGCGACTCCACGGTCGCAGCACCAAGCCGCCGCACCGGTCGTCGCCGGTGCCTCGCGTTCGACGCCGGTCGGCCGCCGGCCTCAGCAGGCGGGTCGAGAGGTGGGCCCCCGGCGTACTTTGGGGGGTGACTACTCCCCGTCGATCTCTATTCTCCGGGCTTCCTCGATCTCGGTCTTCGGGAGCGTGATCGTGAGGACGCCGTTTCGCATTCGGGCTGCCACGCCCTGCTTGTCGACCTCCCCGGGGAGCCGCACGGAGCGATCCGTCGACTCGTGCCGGCGTTCGTGCCGGATGAACCGCTCGCCTTCCTCGTCGTGGACCGCCTCGCGTTCCGCCTCGATCCGGAGCGTGTGGTCCGTGACCCGGATGTCGACGTCGTCGCGTTCGAAGCCGGGGAGGTCGACGGTCACGACGAACTCTCCGTCGCGGTCGACCAGATCGATCGCCATCGACTCGGCGCCCGACGCCCATCGGCCGAGCGGTCCTTCCGCCTCCCACACACGGGACGCGTCGTCAAACTGCCGACTCATGGCCTCGAGAAGCCGTTCCAGTTCCTCGAACGGGTTACTGCGTGTACTCATTGGTGGTTCACCCCTTAGGGCTACGACGACGACGATAAAATACGCTGCGGTTCGGTACCCCACCGCACTCGCCGCTCGGCGGTCCGCGCGGGAACGACGGGTGACGGAGCCGTACCGGAGCCACGACCGACAGGAGTCACATGAACATCCTGTCGTCGGGGTACTCCCGGGTCCCGAGCGACTGTTCGCCCTCTCCCAGCGATTCCATACGCTGGGCCAACTCCCGGTAGTACTGCTTCAGTTCCTCCGAGCGGGCCCGCAACTCCTGCGCGTCGACGGTGAACCCGTAGACCCGCTGGACGGCCTCCAACAGGAGCAGCGAGGCGTCGATGTCGGGGCCGGGCGGGTGGGTGGGGGTCACGTAGACGCCGACCGGCGGCGCGCGGTCGTCGAGCCCTCGCGTGGTGATCTCGCCGATCACCCCGTCGAGGACCCCCCCACCGAGCGGTTGAATGTCGGTGCCGGCCAGCCGGCGAGTGCGGTACGACGGGGTCGAAACGTGGAACACGGCGTGCTCCTCCGGCCCGTGCGGAAACGGAACGCCGTGAAGCACCGCGATCTCCTCGACCCCCGCGGAGGCGCTCCACTCGGAGAGCGCATCGGCGAACGGCTGTGCGGCCCACACCGGGACGAACAGCTCCCCGAGCAGCACCGACAACTCCGTTCCGTCGAGAGTGTAGAGTCGCGTGGGGTGCCGTGGCTCCCCGTTCTGGAACGGTGTGATGGCGGGAAAGCCGTTCGCAGCCACGTGACCGATCTGCTCGGACTCGACGTGCCTGACCAGGTAATCGGCCGCCGTCACGCCGGCCATGCCCAAGTGGGACAGCCCGACCAGAAGCGTCTCTCCGGGCGGTCGGTCGGACGATACGCGGACCTCGAACGTGGGATTCGAGTCCATACCGCCGACGTACGACGTGACCCGATAAAATGCTATGTCCGGAGGGAAGACACCCCCGGCGAACGGCGAATGGCGCCGAACCGTCGTTTGGGATGGACGATCACCCCGTGGCCACCGTCGACGGGCGCGACGAGTGGGGACGGGCCGCACGTCACGGAGTACGGTTCGTTCGGGCGTTCGCTGCGACCGTGGCTGGTCCCTCCGTCGTCGAGCGAGCGGCGTCGCTTGACGGCGCGGACTCTCCGACCGGTCACTGTGCGGTCCATCCGCCGTCGACCGGAACGTTCACCCCCGTGATGTACGACGCCTCGTCCGAGGCGAGAAACGCCGCCACACCCGCGATCTCCTCGGGTTGTGCGATCCGGCCTATCGGGGTCTGACCGCGAACGTATTCGTAGAACTCGTCGTCGTCGAAGGCCGGGCCGGTCATCGGCGTATCGACGAATCCCGGACAGATGCTGTTGACGCGCACGTTCCGTCGGGCGTAATCGACGGCGACCGATCGGGTGAAGTTGACGACGCCACCCTTGGCGGTTGCGTACGCGGTCGCCGTCGGGCCCGCGACCAACCCGTAGATCGACGCGACGTTGACGACGCACCCCTCGGAATCGATCAGGTGCGGAATCGCAGCCCGAGTCCCGTGCATGACGCCGGTCAGGTTGATCCGGATCACGTCGTGCCAGTCCGTGAGCGTGGTGCTCTCGACGGTCCCGGTTCGGCCGATCCCCGCGTTGTTTACGATCGCGTCGAGTCGGCCGTGGTCGTCTACGACCGTCTCGACGAGCGCCTCGACCTGCTCGTACTCGGCGACGTCACAATGAACGAAGTCACACCCGAGCGCCTCGGCCGTCGCCCGTCCGGTCTCGGCCGACCGGTTTGCGATCACGACGGTGGCGCCGTGGTCAAGATATCGCTCGGCAGTCGCACGTCCGATACCCGTCGATCCACCCGTAACGATCGCGACCGCTCCGTCGAGCATAACGGGAGCTACCACGGGATTCGGAATAAGTACACGCCCGCTACGACCGGGGAGTTCGGCGGCGACCTCCGGAGGGCGGGGTCCGATCGGCGGCGTTACTCGACGGTCGACCGCCCAGCGACGGTCGCCATCTCCAGTTCGTACACCACGAACTCGACCGCCTCGACCGGCTCGTCGAAGAGGCGGAACGGCTGGAACCGCTCGTTGAGTGTCGCCTCGTCGACGTCGTCGTCCAGTCTCCGGAGCGGACCGCGGATCTGGATGCTCCACGACTCGTGTGTCGACGCCGCGTGGCAGACGAAGGTGGCCGTGTCGGTCGCCGATAGGAACCGTCCCTTCTCGCCGTCGTCGTCGTGGGCACTCACTCTGAGGAGGAACCGATCGCCGTCGTAGTCGTAGCTCAGCGGCACCGCGTACGCGTCGTTCCCGTCCGCCAACCCGAGGACGCCGTGCTCGCCCGCCCGGAGGCGGGCGTCGATGTCGGACCGATCCATACCGGCAGTGTACACGTACTCGACGTGGTCCATACCGGGGCTACGCGGCACACACTAAAGTACCCTCCTCGGCGGTTCGCACCGGACAGCCCGTCGCTCCCGCGGCCGCAGGAAACGGGTCGTCTTCGACGACCGCACGGACCCCGGAGGGACCGGTTCAGCCCCATCGGATCCGCGTACTCCCGGAGCTACGCCACGAGGGGGACGAACACGCGCACGTCTCCCAAAACGACTAACAGCGCACCCACGACGTCGAACGCGAGGTCGATGGCGGTGTCGCGGCGGCCGTAGTAGACCAGTACCGGCTCGACGTCGTACCGGGCGCCGACCTCGCGGGCGGCCACCTCGATCAGCTCCCAGCAGACGCCGACGACGAACGTCCACGCCACCGTCGCGGCCGCGACGACGACCGAGGGACGGGCGGCGTCCCCCACACCCGGAAACCAGACCGGGAGGCCGGCGTAGAGTAACGCGGCGACGAGCGCGGCGGAGACGGTGTGGGTGAGGTGGTCCCACCAGCTCGTGGACTCGTAGAGCCCCAACATCCCGAGGGAGTGGAGAAACCCGGCGCCGGCGAGCCACGCCGGAAGCACGGGGCCGACCGCGACACCCCGGAGAGCGGCGTCGGCGAGGACGGGAAGCGCGGCCAACGCGAACGCGCCGCCCGCGTTGACGACTGCGGCGACGTCCCGACGCCGAATCGCCACGGCGACACAGACGAGGGTGGCACACTGAAACGCGACGAGGGCGAGCGAGGCGATGGCGGCCATCCGTGTCGGCGGTTCATCCAAGCCCGCGCACTTCAGTACGGCCACGCTACGCCGGCCCGGCCGTGCGGTGGCGGGTCACCGGTCGACGCCGCGGCGGAGGGGGCGGTTTTTAGACGGGCCGCCTCGATACCCGTCCATGGCCGCAGTCCGACGCCTCGTCGTCGACGTCCTGAAACCGCACGACCCGCCGATGCTGGAATTCACCGATCGGACCACCGAACTCGACAGCGTCGATGCGGTGACCGCCTCCCTCATCGAACGTGACCGGGAGGTACAGAACGTCAAACTCACGTTCGAGGGGGACGATCTGAACTTCGCCGCGATCGACGAGGCGATCCGAAACCTGGGCGGGTCGGTTCACTCCGTGGATCAGGTCGCCTGTGGCGAGTACGTGGTCACCGACCGGCCGACCTTGCAGGACGCCTGACGGGTCGTGAGGTCGATGCGTCAGCTCCTGCGACGGCTCGCCGGACGGGAGGACGTCCTCGCGATCTCGCGCCGCTACTTCATCTCAAACGGGTTCGACGGGACCCTCACCAGCATCGGGGTCGTCGTCGGGGCGGTCCTCTCGGGGGTGCCGGACGGGCTCGCCGTCATCAAGATCGGGGTGGGTGCGGCGGTCGGGCTCGGCACGTCGGCCGTCTGGAGCGTCTGGGAGATCGAGCGCGCCGAAACCCGTGCCGAGATCGGACGAATCGAGCGGGCGATGCTGATCGATCTCGACGACACCCGGATCCAACGGGAGCGGAGCGGCGACCGCCTCCTGCACGCGACGATGAGCGGTCTGGGTCCGCTCGTCGGGATCCTCACCCCGCTGCTACCGTTCGCCGTCGAGGGAAGCGTGTTCACGATGTGGGAGGCCGCGCTGGTCGCCGTGGGGTTAGGAATCGGCGTTCTGGCCACGTTCGGCGCGTACATGGGTTCGATCTCGGGGCAGCGGTGGTACGTCGCCGCGGCCCGAATGGGGCTCGCCGGGGTCGTCGTCGCCGCGATCAACCTCCTGCTTCCGGGCTGAACGACGCCGAGTGTCGGCGTCGACACGCCGGCTCCGTTCGCCGCGTCCTCGGCGTGCGGCCCACGTCGCGGCCGCTGCGGTCCGCGCGTCCCGGGCGACGGGTTTTTTGTCGGCGCCGGTCGTCACCATATGGGATGTCCGACGAAACCTGCGACGCGCACACCTGGGCGTCCGTCGGCCTCGTCAGTACGGACGGCACCATCCGTCGGGTCTGGGAGTGTGAGCAGTGCGGGGCCTGGACCGCGGAGCCGTTCGATCCCGACCTCGAACGCGCCTGGGACGACACCTGGCTCTCCGAGCGTTGAGATGGCGGCGTCGAGCCAGCTTCTCGCCCAGGTGGCCGTCGGGGCGGTAGCGTTGTACGCCCTCGTCACCGCGGCGAGTCGGGCGATCGAGCGGCTGCTGGCGCTCGCGGAGTACTACGACGTCGACGAAGTGCTGGTCGGGATGACGGTGCTCGCCGTCGGAACGAGCCTGCCGGAGGTGAGCGCCCACCTCATCGCGTCGCTGGGGATCGTCTCGGGCGTCCTCGACTACCGCGTCACCTCGGCCGTTGTCATCGGCGGAAACACGGGATCGTCGACGGTCCAGCAGTTTCTGCTCGTCGGCATCCTCCTCATCGGGTACGGGAGGCTGCAACTCACGCGGGGAGTCGTCCGTCAGAGCTACCTTCCGATGCTGGGCGCGTTCGTGGTGACGCTTGTGGTGGCTCGGGACGGCACGATCAGCCGGGTCGACGGCGGACTCCTGTTCGGCCTGTATCTGGCGTACGTCACGGTTCGGGTTCGACGACGGGAGCGACTCTCGACTCTCCGGGAGCGGCCGAGCGCGAACCCGAGTCGGGACGCCGCCGTCGCCGCGGGGCTGCTCGTCGTGGTCCTGCTCTCGGCGTCCGTCGTGCTGTCGGTCGTCGGGGTGGTCGTGACGCTGCTAGACCTCGGCGGATCGATGGTCGGAGTCGTGACCATCGGCGTCGCCGCTGCGCTGCCGGAGTTGACCGCGGTGATCGATTCCATCCGGCGTCGGGCGCCCAACGTCGCGCTCGGGACCCTGATCGGGAGCAACATCGTCAATCCGCTCGTCGGCATCGGGCTCGGCGGCGCGATATCGACCTACTACGTGCCGCCGGCGGTGATCCGCTGGGACCTCCCGTTCAAGCTGCTCGTTGGGGCCTGGCTCCTCGGCTGGACCCTGTATCGGCGCGAAGGGACTCTCACCCGGCGGGAGGGTGCGTACCTGCTCGGGTTCTACTTCGTGTTCGTGGCGGGGCGGCTGCTGTTGTTTCCGGGGCAGTAGCTCCCGCCGCGGTCCGGACTTCCGGCGTCCCGGTGGCGGGAGCGCGCCGCACTGTGCGTGGAGTTCCCGGTCGCCGAGAACGACGGCCGTGCTTATGTGACTCGGGAGACACGGACGGGACATGATGAAGCGCACGAAGCTCGCCGCGTTCGTGGCCGTCGTCGTACTCGTCGTGATCTCGCTCAGGAGGCGCGCTGCGCGTGACACCGACGGAGTCGTTCCCGAGTAGCGGCCTCCGGTATGACCCCGGCCGTCCCGACGGACGCCGTGGTGGTCTTCCTCCTCGTTCTCGCGGCCGTCGTGCTGTTCGCGACCGAGGTCGTCTCCCCGGACGTCACGGCGATCGTGGTGATCGTGGTGCTCGTCGTGCTCCAGCCCTGGACGGGAGTCGGGACCACAACCGCGTTCGTCGGGTTCTCGAACGTCGCGACGGTCACGGTCGCTGCGATGTACATCCTGAGCGAAGGGATCCACAGGACGGGGCTCGTCCGGCGGTTGGGCGGTGCGATCTCCCGGTTTGCGGCCGGGAGCGAGAACCGCCTCCGGTGGACGATGCTCTCGCTGAGCGGCGGCCTCGCTGGGGTGGTGAACAACACACCTGTCGTTGCAGTGTTCATCCCGATGGTGCTCGAGTTGGCCGACGAGTACCGCGTTTCCCCCTCGAAGCTGCTGCTTCCGCTCTCGTACACGGCGATGCTCGGCGGCACGCTCACCCTCGTCGGCACCTCGACCAACCTCCTCGCGAGCAGCCTATCCGACCGGCTCGTCGGCCGTTCCTTCTCGATGTTCGAGTTCACACACCTCGGGGTGCTCGTGTTGGTCGTCGGGATCGCGTATCTCGGCACCGTCGGCCCGCGGCTCCTCCCCGAGCGGATCCGTCCCACGATCGACCTCCTCGGCGAGTTCAACCTGAAGGGACACATCACCCGACTGTACGTGCGCGACACGTCGCCGCTGGTCGGACGCCCGATCGGTGACGGCTTCGCGGCCGTCGCCGGCGTGTCCGACGTAGACGTCCTCGAGGTGGTTCGCTACGACGGCCGTCACCCCGTTCCGGATCCGGAGTTCGAAGTCGAGAGCGGCGACGTCGTGACGATCAGAGGCGGCCGCGACGCGATCCGGACGGCCGCTTCGACGCTCGACCTCTGGTATCTCCCCTGGGTCCGCGTCGACGAGATCGATCCCGGGCTGTCCGCGGGCACCGGGACGCTCGTCGAGGTCCGCCTCCCCGAGACCTCGTCGCTGGTGGGCGAGCGGGTTGGCGACGTCGACTTTCGTCGGGCCTTCGGCGTGACGGTGCTCGGAGTCCGACGGGGGGAGACCACGGTCGTCTCGGAGTTCTCCGACGTCGCTCTCGGTGCGGGCGACACGCTGCTCCTCCGCGCCGCAGGTGCGCACGTGGATGCCATCCGCGAGGCCCCCGACCTCTCGGTCACGGCGGTCGCGACGGAGGGGTTCCTCGACCGTACTGCGGCGACGGAGACGTACCGGGAGGACAAGCAGTGGCTCGCGGTTGCCACCGTCGCGGGCGTCGTGGTCGCCGCAGCGCTCGGCGTCGTCTCGATCGGAATCGGCGCGCTCGCCGGCGTCGTCGCGCTGATCGTCGGGGGTGTGCTTGAACCCGACGAGGCCTACGACGCGGTCTCGTGGGACGTCATCTTCCTGCTCGCCGGCATGATTCCGCTCGGAATCGCGCTGGAACGGTCCGGGGGTGCGGCGGTGATCGCTGATCTGGTCGTGGCCGCCGCCGGGGCGGTGCCGCCCGTCGGCGTGATCGCACTCTTCTATCTCGTCACAGCCGTCGTCACCAACCTGGTCAGCAACAACGCGACAGTCGTGCTCCTGCTTCCGGTGGCGGTGGACGTCGCCACGCAGTTGGGGGCGACCGTATTCTCGTTCGTCCTCGCGGTCACGTTCGCCGCGAGCACCTCGTTTCTCAGCCCGGTTGGGTACCAGACGAACCTCATGGTGTACCGCCCCGGCGGCTACAGAGTCGTCGACTACCTGCGGCTCGGCGCGCCGCTCCAACTCCTCCTCGCCGTGACCGTCACGCTCGGGATATGGGCATTCTGGGGCGTCTAACCCCGCCCGAGGGGGTCAGAAGCTCGTCGCGGAACTTTTCAGACGGTGGGAAGCGGGCGCGCGATTGATGCCCGCTGGGTGCGAGCGTGGTCCGTATGAACTTCGACGAGTTCACCGGGGAGGTCCAGCACCGACTCGAACTGCCGGGTACCGGCGAGACGGTACGAGCGATCCGGGCCACGCTGACGAGCCTGGGCCAGCGGATCCCGGCGGGGAACGCGAAAGACATCGCCGCTTCGCTGCCGATGGAGATCGAGTGGTATCTGACCGGGGCCGTCGAGACCCACGGCCAGCGGTTCGACTGGCGGGAGTTCGTCGCCCGCGTCAGCGACATCGAGGGCGTCGACCCGTCGGAAGCCACGTACCACGCACAGGTGATCCTCGACCTCGTTGGGAGCCTCGTGCCCCCGTCGGACCTCCGGCAACTACGCGACCAGCTTCCGGCGGGTGAGGACGACGGGGAGTGGGACACGCTGTTCGCGGTGATCGATGCGGGCGGCTGGACCGACCCGCGGGAGGCCCAGACCGGCGGCGGGTCGCGGTCGACCGGGACGCCAGCCGACCGGCCCGACCGGCCGGATCGATCCGAGCGCTCGGGGACGGCGTCCGGAGCCCCACGGTCGCCGGGGGCGTACGACCGGATCCTGTTCCCCACGGACGGGAGCGCCCCGGCGGAGTCGGGTGCGGAGTACGCGCTGCGGGTCGCATCGGCACACGGGGCCACGCTCCACGTTCTCCACGTGGTGGACACCGGCCGGGACGACGCCGCGACCGCCCGGGGCGAACGCGTCGAGGCACTGACCGAGGACGGCTGGGAGATCGTCGACGAGGTGGCCCAGCGCGCGAAAGCGGAGAACGTCTCCGTCGTCTCCGAGGTACTCCAAGGCGACCCACACGGTACGGTCGTCGGCTACGGAACCCGGTCGGACGTCGACTGTATCGTCATGCCGACGTACGGACGGCGCGGGGTGCAGCGGTTCCTCGTCGGGAGCGTCACCGAACGAGTCATCAACACCGCGTCGGTGCCTGTCGTCACGGTGAACCCCGACCCCGACAGGGACCGTCCCGACGTCTACCCGCCGGAGCGCGTGCTCGTCCCGACGGACGGCAGCCGCGGCGCGGAACTCGCTCTGCAGCACGGGATCGGCGTCGCGAAGGCGACCGGAGCGGAGTTGCACCTGCTCCACGTCGTCGAGACGGGCGCTCTCGACGGCGAGTGGGTCGCACGCCACGAAAGCAAGCTGAGCGAACGGGGAAACGCGATACTGGCCGCGGCGACCGGGACGGCGCAGGAGGCGTCGGTCGGGACGGTCACCGGGACCGTGGAACGCGGGGATCCCTCGAGGGTGATCCGGGAGTACGTGGACGGGAACGGCATCGATCTCGCCGTTCTCGGGACCCACGGCCGGACGGATTTCAACAGGTACGTCATGGGAGGCGTCAGCGCGAAGCTCGTCCGAACGTCGCCGATCCCGGTGATGTGGGTTCGGGAGGCCGGGTCGGACAGGAACCCCGGTCGTGAGTGAACGCGCGACGACTACCGCGGCGGGGGAGAGCCGACACCCGCGGCACGGGAGCGGGTGCCCCTCCGGGGACGAGTGACAGCGTGTACGCCGACGTGCTACTCCCCACTGACGGAAGCCAGGGCGCGCTGGCGGCCGCCGGCCACGGGCTCGACATCGCGCGGCGCTACGGGGCGACGGTCCACGTCCTGTACGTGGTCGACACGCGGGTGTCACGCTCGGGGCCGCTCGTCGACGCGCTCCGTGACGAAGGGCGAGCGGCCGTGCGCCGGATCGAGGTGGCAGCCGCCACGGCGGGTCTCACGGTCGTCACGTCGATCGCGCAAGGGGTTCCCGCCCGGGAGATACTCGCTTACAGCGCGGCACACGGGATCGACCTGGTCGTGATGGGGACGCGGGGGCGGACGGGAGCTGATCGAGCCGTGTTGGGAAGCGTCGCGGAGCGGGTCGTCCGCCGCTCCGACGTCCCGGTGCTCACAGTCCGGAGCGGTTGAGGCTCGCTGCCCGCCGCAACCGACGGCACCGCCGGCAGAGGCGTTTCGGCCGCCGCCAGTACGTCTAAGCGGTGGCGGGACGAACGACAGGTATGCGCTTCGAAGCCCCTGCCGAGCGGACCGAGAGCGGAGTGCGCCCGCGACCGTCGGATCGACGCCGGACTCGACGCGGACGGCGGCTCCCCGCCCCGGGCGAAGGGGTCGTCCCCGGAGCTGGGTCGCGTGACGGCGTTGCCTGCGGGACGGGTCACCCGGCGGAGGTGTGGAACCGTGTCCGGACTCGGTGACCTGTTCACGCCGGATCGCGTCGCGGTCATCGGCGCGACCGACCGCGACGGATCCGTTGGGCGGGCGTTGCTGACCAACCTCGCGACGTTCGACGGGGAGGTCCTCGCGGTCAACCCGAACCGCGAGGCGGTTCTGGGACGGCGGTGTCACCCGCGGATCGGGGCCGTTCCGGACCCGTCGTCGGTCGATCTGGCCGTCGTCGCCGTGCCGGCTTCGACCGCCGTCGACGTCGTTCGGCAGGTCGGGGAGGCGGGGATCCGGAACGTCGTCGTGATCACCGCGGGGTTCGGCGAGGCCGGGGAGCGGGGGCGGCGGCGGGAGCGTGAACTCGTTGCCGTCGCCGAGGCGTACGATCTCACGCTCGTCGGGCCGAACTGCGTGGGTCTCGTCAGCACGCCGAACGGGCTGAACGCGACGTTCGTGCGGGGACGGCCCCCAGCGGGGAACGTCTCGCTGCTGAGCCAATCCGGGGCGTTCGTCGCCGCGACCCTGGGCTGGGCCGCCCGGCACGGTGTGGGGTTCCGGCACGTCGTCTCGCTCGGGAACGAGGCGACGCTCGACGAGACCGACTTCCTCGCCGAGTGGGGATCTGATCCGGGGACCGACGTGATCGTGGCGTACCTCGAAGACGTCGACGACGGCCGGGCGTTCATCGCGGCCGCCCGCGAGGTGACGGCGCACACGCCGGTCGTGGCGCTCAAATCCGGGCGGACGGCGGCGGGTGCCGAGGCCGTAGCCTCCCACACCGGGTCGATCGCCGGCAGCGATCGCGCCAACCGGGCGGGGTTCGATCAGGCGGGGGTGCTCCGTGCCGACACCGTCCAGGAGGCGTTCGACGTCAGCCGGGCGCTCGCCGGCCACCCCCTGCCGGCCGACGACGGCGTGGCGGTTGTCACGAACGGCGGCGGATTGGGCGTGCTGGCCACCGACGCGATCGGCGAGTCGCGCCTGTCGGTCGCGGAGTTCGGCGCTGACACCCGCGCCGACCTCGCGGAACTGCTGCCGGACGAGACAACGGTTGCGAACCCGCTCGACGTCGTCGGCGACGCGGACGTCACGCGGTTCCGACGGACACTCGACGTCGTGCTCGGTGCGGGGACGGTCGGAGGCGTCGTCGTGCTCGCCGTGCCGACCGCCCCGCTGGATCTCGACGCCCTCGCCGGCGACATCGTCGACCGCAAGCGGCGACACGGGAAGCCGATCGTGACGTGTCTGATGGGTGGGGCCGACGCCGACCGCGCCGTCGAAACGCTGGCCGAGCACGGCCTCCCGAACCACTTCGATCCGGCGCGAGCGGTTGCCAGCCTCGCGGCACTCGCGGACTATCGGGACGTGAGAGGTCGCACGCGCGGGTCCGTCGCGACGTTCGATGTCGACCGCGACCGGGCGGGTGCCGTGCTGAAAACGGCCGTCGACCGCGGAGTCGACCGTCTCGGCGTCGAGGCGATGGACCTGCTCGACGCGTACGGGATCCCGACGCCGCCGGGCGGCCTCGCGACCAGCGCCGCCGACGCCGGCGCGATCGCCGAGCGGATCGGCGGTCCGGTGGCGTTGAAGATCGTCAGCCCGGACGTCGTCCACAAATCCGACGTCGGCGGGGTCGAGGTGGGCGTGTCAGTCCGGAACGTGCGCGACGCCTACCGGACGATCCGCGAGCGGGTCGGCGCCGCGGTCGACGACCCGACGATCCTCGGCGTTCGCGTCGAACGGGCCGTCGATCCGGCTGCGGGGACCGAGACGATCGTCGGCGGAACGCACGACGCGCAGTTCGGCCACCTCGTGATGTTCGGACTCGGCGGGGTGTTCGTGCAGGTGTTCGACGACACGTCGGTCCGTGTGGCCCCGGTGACCGAGCGCGAAGCGCGCGAGATGACCGCGGAGATCCGCGCGGCGCCGATGTTGCGGGGTGCACGCGGTCGGCCGTCGGCCGATCTCGACGCCGTGGTCGAGGCGATCCAGCGCGTCTCACAGCTGGTCACCGACTTCCCCGCGATCACCGAACTCGACGTCAACCCCCTGGTTGCGGGTCCCGACGGGGTGTGCGCGGTCGATCTCCGGCTGACGGTCGACCGGCAACGGCTGTCAGCGACGTGCGGGTCGCTGTGACCGCCGCGCGCTCACACCAGCGTGCCGAGGAAGACAGCGAGGAGCCCGATCGAGGTGAGCGCTCCAAGCAAGGCAGTGATCGAGACCCGCCCGACGGTGAGCGGGGCGGTGAAGCCGTCCCGGACATCCGGGGCGTCGAACCGGAGTTTCAACAGCGCCCCGTTCACCAGAACGAACACGACGAGTAGCGCCGCGTTCGCCAACCCGGCCACGGCCCCGAGGTCGCCGATCAGGACGAACGGGAGCGTGAGCCCGCCGACCAGCGCGACCGCCAGGTACGGGGTCCGGCGGGTGCGGTGGATCCGCGAGAACGCCGTCGGAAACGATCGGTACTCCGACTTGGAGACGCCGTAGAGCAGCCGCGACGTCGACACCAGCAGGATGAGCACCGTGTTCGCGGTCGACGTCAGCGCGATGGCTGCGACGATCGTGCCGAGCATCGGTCCGCCGCCAGCCTCCGCGACCAGCGCGAGCGGCGACGCCGACGCGCCGAGTTCCTGCCAGTCCACGACGGCCACCGCGGAGACGGCGACGAGCACGTAGAGGACCGTCGTGGTCCCGATCGCGATGACGATGGCCCGCGGAACGGTCCGGGTCGGGTCCGTCGTCTCCTCGGCGACGTTGACGATCGAACCGAACCCCAGATACGCGAAGAAGACCAGGAAGGTGGCTTCGAGCACCCCGGCGACGCCGAACGGCGCCGCGAGCGGCGTGACGGTCGCCCACGACCCGGTACCGACCCGGATGACGAGCACTAGCCCGGCCACCTCGGCCACGGTAAACAGGAGGTTGAGCCGGGCCGACGCCCCGATCCCCCAGAAGTTGACGGCCGAGGCGGCGACGACCAAGCCGACGGCCGCGACGACGACCGGCGTCCGGAGGAACGACGCGAGATACCCCGCGAACGCCAGCGCCACGGCCGCCGCCGACACCGCGCCGACGAACACCCGCAGGAGCGCGACGAACTCCGCGAGGCGTTTGCTCCGGATCGCCTCCCGGACGTAGACGTAATCGCCCTCACCTTTTGGAAACCGCGAGGCGAGCTCGGCGTAACTCAGCCCGGTGAACGAGGCGACCGCCGCGGCGACCAGAAACGAGACCGGGACCGCCTCGCCGGCCACGGCGGTCGCCTCGCCCAGGATGGCGTAGATCCCCGCTCCGAGGATGAGCCCCACCCCGTAGACGACCACCTCAACGAGTCCGAGGTCGCGGCGCAGCGTCGGAGTCGCCGACTCGCTCGCTCCCGGCCCTTCCGGCCGTCCCGGCCCTCCTGGGCCGCTCATACGACCCCTCCGGCGTGCGCGTTCCGGGAGCGCCCGGCTTCGGTCCCGTGGAGCTGCGATCGTGGATCGCCCATTCGGTGCGGGGGCTCGGTCGCTCGACGTCCGACGCAAGGGTTCGGATGCGGCGGTGTCGGCGGCGAACCCATCCGTGTGTTTTGCGCTGGCGTTGTGAAAAACCCACCGTTGCGTCCGCCGTCGGCCGGTCGCTCCGGGGGCTGGTTCCCAGTGTGAGGGAACGCGCGGTGGGACTCAACACACCGCAGGCGGTATACGGGACCACGTATGGGAACCGTCGAACGCACCCGCGGACCCATCGGGGTGGTCTCCCGACGGGCGGTGCTCGCCGTCGGAACCGGGGCTCTCGGCGGCGGCCTCGCGGGCCGTCTCCGGTCACCGTCGTCGGGCGGGCCACCGCACCGAACACACGAGATCGACGACGGGCCGGTGTCCGCCCCCGGACTCCGGGACGAACGGTCGACGGAGTGCGACGCCGCGGTGGTCGGAACCGGAACCGCGACCGACGGGCGGCACGGCGGGCGGGGACGGGCCGTCGCCCGCGACGACCAGTGATGTTGCTCGAAGCGCTGCTGTTCGTAGGTGGGTTGGCGGCGCTCGTCGGCGGCGCCGACCGGGCGGTGACCGCCGCGGGCGATCTGGCGCTCTACTACGGCGTCTCCCCGTTCTTCATCGGCGTCACCCTGGTCTCGATCGGCACCTCGGTCCCCGAGATGGTCACGTCGGTCTACGCGGCCTACTACGGCGCCGGCGACCTGGTGGTGGGGAACATCGTCGGCTCGGAGCTCGCCCAGATCACGCTCGCGATCGCCGTCGTCGCGTTCATCGCCCCGTTCGTCACCGCGCGGCGCGACGTCCTGGTCTACGGGAGCGCGATGATCCTCGCGATGATCATCATGCTGCTGACGCTCGACGACGGCGTCGTCGGTCGCTCGGAGGGGTTTCTGATGATGCTCGCGTACCTCCAGTTCGTCTACACGCTGTACACGAACAGGGGCGGCGAGGAGGTCGCCGCGGAGGTGATCGAGGAGCCCAGAACGCCGCGCGAGACGTACCCGTGGATCGTCGGCGGGTTGCTGTTGGTCGGCGCCGGCGGTCACGTGATGGTAACGAACGGGGTCGCCATCGCCCGTTTGGCGGGCGTCCCGGAGTTCCTCGTCGGCCTCCTGACCGGGTTGGGGACGACCCTCCCGGAGATCGCCGTCGCCGGCATCGCGGCCCACGAGGGGCGGGGCGGCATCTCCGTCGGCGCGATCCTCGGGAGCAACATCACCGACCCGGTGTTCTCCCTGGGGGTCGGCGCGCTCCTGTTCGACGTTACCGTCACGGATATCCAGTCGCTGCAACTCCCGTTGGCGTACATGCTCGTCGCCTCCGTGGTCGTGTTGGCGCTGTTCTACTGGCGGGAGGGGATCGACAGGAGGGCTGCGGTCGTGTGTCTACTGTTGTACGCGCCGACGTTCCTGGTCTGAGCCGGAGCGTCGCGCGCCGTTGCCGTCGGCTCACCCCAGCACGATCGGCCAGACGGACCCGACGAGCAGGGACGCCACGGCGACCGTCAGGCCGATGACGACGGCGTCGAGCAGCGCGCCAGCGCGGAGCATGTGCTCGCGCCGGAGGTGTCCGGCGCCGAACACGATCGCGTTGGGCGGCGTCGCGACCGGGAGCGCGAACCCGTAGCTGGCGGCGACCGCGCCGGTCACCGCGAGCATCACCGACGCGACCTCGGGGGACGTGCCGAGCGTTGCCGCGTACGCCGGTCCCACGGTGACGAGCACCGGGGCGAGCAGCGCCGCCATCGCGGTGTTCGACGCCAGTTCGCCGACGACGACCGTCACCGCCACGACGACGAGGAGAACGACCACGGTCGGACTCCCGGCGAGGGACCCGAACGCGACCTCCGCGAGCCACCGCGTGGCGTTCGTGTCGGCCAGCGCGTTCGCGAGCGAGAGCCCACCGCCGAGGAGCAGGAGCGTGCCCCAGTCGACGTCGAGCAGGTCGTCCCAATCCGTCGCGCCGCTGACGACCAGGGCCGGCACGGCGAGCAGACCCACGAGGACGTAGAACAGGACCCCCTGATGGCCGACGGTCCCGAACGCGTTCGTCCCCGTGCCGCCGAACAGCGTGACGTGCCAGGCGCGCGGAAGCGGATCCGCGAACAGGAATCCGAGCCCGCCGAGGACCCACAGGCTCGCAGTCGCGCCGAAGACGACGACGGTCCGGCGGGCGGGTGCCGACAGCCGCCCCATCGAGCGCCGTTGGTGCCGGGCCCGCTCCCGAGCGCGGCTCACGTCGAACGGCTCGGGCGGGTAGGCGACGTACGTCAGAAGCGCCCACGCCACCGGGAGCGTGACGGTCACCATCGGCAGCCCGACAGCCAGCCACTCGACGAAGGTGATCTCGACGCCGACGAGATCGTCGAGTTGGCCGACGACGATCGCGTTCGGCGGCGTCCCCACCAGCGTCCCGACGCCGCCCAAGCTCGCCGCGTAGGCGACGCCGAGCAGCATCGCGATCTGGAGGTTCGAGCCCGCCGGCGCGTCCGCCGCCCGATCGGCGTCGAACTCCGCGATGTCCGTGACGGTGCCGACGATCCCGAGCACGATCGGAACCATCATGGCGACGGTGGCGGTGTTCGAGACGACCATCGAGAGAAGCGCGGTCGCCACCATCACGCCGAGGACGAGTCCGCGCGGGGAGGTCCCGAACCTGACCAGAATGGCGAACGCGATGCGACGGTCGATGCCGTGCGTCTGCAGCGCCTCGGCGAGCATGAAGCCGGCCAGCAGGAGGAACACGACTGGGTCGGCGAAGCCGGCGACTGCATCCGCAAAGTCGGAGTAGACGCCGACGGTCGTCAGCACCACCGGGATCGACAGCGCGGTGAGGGAGAGCGGAACGGCTCCCGTCACCCAGAGGACCGCGGCGAACGACGTCGTTGCGACCGCGTACTGACCGGCGGTGGTGAGCGCGTCCGGCGTCGGAGCGACCGCGCCGGCGACTAGACAGACGCAAGCGACGCCGATGGCCAACGCTCGCCCGTGTGGGATCGGCGACAACGAAACCACCCGTCACCCGGTGGTCGCACGGGCCGGGTACGGACGCGTCCCGCCGTCACCACCGCGGCGGTGACGCGGGCGGACGGCGCCGACGAAGCGGGTTTCGGGTCGAGGGTCGATCACCCGCCGTCGGTGCCGGCGTCGAAAGCTCGACCGCGGTCCGGCCGGCGCCGCAGTGCGGGTTCGGGGTCGCACTCGCGGCCTCAGTATTCGGGACGTTGTGCTCGGATCACAGACGCGAGCTGCTGGCTCTCGTCGGACAGGAGTTCTGTCAGGTCGTCGGCGGTGATGATCCCGACGAGTTCGTCGTTCTCGTCGCAGATCGGGAGGCGGCGCACGCCGTTCTCGCTCATCACCTCCGCGGCCTCGTAGAAGCCGGCGTCGGGGCCGACGGCACACAGGTCCGTCGACATCACGTCACCGGCGGTCCGTTCGGTCGACTCCGATCCGTCGGCGAGCACGCGTGTCGCCAGGTCGCGGTCCGTGACGATCCCGGCTGGAGCCCGGTCGTCGGTGATGACCACGCTCCCGACGTGTTCGTCCCGCATCCGGCGGGCGAGTTCGGTAACCGGCGTCTCGGGCGGTGCGCTGACGACGTCCGCTCTGGCAAGGTTCTGTATCGGCATCTCTGCTCCCTCCGTGTGGGTGGTCGCCGGGCGACCACATATACCGGGCGGTCACTTCCCACCGGCCTGGAACGGCCCCGGGGGCTCGTGGCGTGGGCCGCCGGTGCAGGTCCCGCGGCGCGTGGCGCGGTCTTCGTCGGGAACACGAGCGCGAGAGACAGGTCGTGCACCGACCGCGCATCACGTGTCGGCGAGCCACCGGGGGCCGGCGGGCTGGCGGTCGCGGTCGACCCGGCGACTCGGATCGACGGCCGAGTACGCCCGGGCTACTCGATGACGTCCTCGAAGCCCCGCGCCGTCGCCACCGTGTCGAGATACGTTGCGACGTCCGTCTCCGTTCCCCGTTCGTCACACCGAACGGCGACGTCGGTCCGTTGCCGCTCGGTGACCGTCGACCGGCCGGTGACGGCCTCGAACAGCGCCGCGAAGCGGTCGGCCCGGTCGTGGCGGTCCGTCATCGGACGTGGTCACCCACCACCGGGACGGGTGGATCGATCCGCTCCCGGCTCCCCGTCCGTGACATGCGCAGCTCCGTGCCTCCGGGGGTGCCCAGCGAGACGACCACGTCGTCCACCGACCGGGTGTACTCGCTGGCGTGCTTGCCCGACTGGCGAACCCTCGTGTGTTCGTCGAGCAGGCCCGTGGCGGTGAGGAGATCGAGCTTTCGGTAGGTCGTCGACAGCGGCAGATCGCACGTCTCCGAGAGCTCGCTCGCGGTCAGCGCTTCCGCCCGCGTCGCCCCGAGGATGTTGCGACAGTCGGCGTCGGTGAGAGCATCCAGAAGGCGTTGCACGGCGCCTTCGGCGACGACGGTTCGTGTGCTGCTCGATGACTGTTCGGACGCGCGGGCCGTTCGCGGGGGGAGCAACAGCCGACTCATGGTGTAACGTTATCAGCGACCGATAGGAAAGCGCTCCCACAGTATCGGGGGAGTGTTATATGCTCGGTCCGAGCCCGCCGGCTGCCTGTCCAGGCCAGTCGTGGTGCGTTCCGTAGGGTCGACGCGGCGCGTGGTAGGGGTGCTCAAAGGAGGTCCTCCAGGAGTTTCGATTCCGCCGCCGCGAGGTGTTCTCTGAACGTCGAGGGACAGACGTCGAGTGCCGCCGCGATCGTCGTCGCGTTGTTTCGGCGCGGGCGGTCGAAGTATCCCATCTCGTATGCGGTCTGCAACACCTCGAGCTGACGGGGAGTGAGTTTGCTCCGGTCCACCAACACCCCGTCGCGCGGGTGGTCCTCGGCCGGGGAGCCGACCAGCCGCGTGATCTCCATTCCGGGGAACCGGTCGCGGAGTTCGGCGACGACCGCTTGGAGCCGTTCGTAGTCGACCGCGTGGAACACCAGCGTCAACGTGCCGTGCCGGGCGGCGTAGCGCGCAACCGGATAGCCGAACCGACCGAGACACTCACACGGACACCCGACGCCGTCGTCGTGAGCGAGCCGGTATCGGGTCGTCGACCCGTGGGAGAACACCGGGGTGACGTCCGCCGCGGCGGTGCAGTCGGCGCTCGCCGAGAACTCGGTCACGCTCCCGGAACACCCCGACGGGCGGACGCTCGTCGAGACCGAGTCGACGGTCGAATCCGTGTCCGCCGAGAGGTCGGCGATCGGACAGACGCCGCGCGAGTCGAACCGGACGGTCGCTCGGATTCCGGACGGCATGGTTCGGTAGGCGGGCTTCGGTCCCTTCAGTATACGGGCGGCACTCGATGGAAGGACGATCCGAACCGCTCGGTAAGCCGTCGTTTATCGAGGCTGGGGCCAGCACGCGTTGCGCTCCCGATCGTCTGCGGATTGTTGCCGCGGGAGTCCACGCCGCCTCGGAAACGGTACCCCACCTCACGCGACGCCGCCCAGCAGGCTCCCGACGGCGTACGCGACGCCGGCAGCGACCATTCCGATCACGAACATCTCGATCCCGTTCAGATACCACCGTCGTCGCGTCACCAGGCTCCGGCTGGCTCCGACGGCGAAAAACGCCGCGCCGGTGAAGCCGACCGAGAGGGCGAACCCGGACTCAACCCCGAGCACGTAGGGGACGAGCGGCGCCCATCCGGCGACGACGAAGGCGAGAAACGTGACCACCGCCGTTCGTCCGGGGGATTTCCCCGGCGAAGGGTCGTCGGGGGGGCGTGGGTCGTCAGCCTGGATCGACGCTTGGTAGTCGAGCTCCGACCGGCGGCTGACGTAGTTGCTCATCCCCATGGAGAACCCGTCGGCGAACAGGTTCGCTGCGCCCAACACCAACACGATCGAGGGGCTCAGCGCGGCCCCGGCGACACCCGAGACGACCGCGAACGTCGTCACGATCCCGTCGTTCGCGCCGTAGATCACTTCGGCGAGGTACCGACCTGAGGGTTCGACGTCGTCTCCGAGGAGTTGCTCCAACATCCGAACGTCCGTTCGTCCGCCGCCGACAAATAGTTTCGACGGTCGCGACCGTCCGGCGACTCGGTGCGGTCGACGCCGGCGGAGGGTTCGGCTTTCGGGGTGAGTCGCCGGCGTGGGAGTTCCCGCCCTGTGGGAATACCGAACGGGATTATGCCTGCTCACACGGTACAACCGGGCACGATGTACGACGTACTCGTTCCGGTCGACGAAAGCGAGGAGCGTGCGTTCAACCAGGCGCGGTACGTGTCACGGCTGCCGAACGCCGCCGACGACGTCGAGGCGACGGTGCTCTACGTCGTTCCCCCGGACGCGCGGAGCGACGTCGAGGCGGTGGAGTTCGCCGACGTCGACGCTGCGGTCGGGGCGGCCAACCTGCTCGAAGGCGAGGGCGTCTCCGTGACGCGAACCGTGACCGGCGGCGCCATCTCGGATCGGATCGTGCGGTCGGCCGAGGAGTTCGACGCCGACGAGGTCGTCATGGGCGGGCGGAAGCGGTCGGGTGTCTCCCGGGTGCTGCTGGGGAGTACCGTCCAAGACGTGATGCTCTCGGCGGAGCGGCCGGTCACCATCACCGGCGAGACCAGCGTCACCGACGACGGGACCTGGCGGGTGTTGGTTCCCGTCGACTCCGACGTGGAGCGCGCCCGTCACCAGGCGGCGTACGTGACGGGACTCCCCGACGCGGCTGCGGCGGTCGAGGCGACGGTGCTCACCGTGTTCCGCCACCAGGACTACAGGGGGGCGCCGCCGCACACCTTCGAGGAGATCGACGCGGCGGTCGAGGCGGCCGACGCCATCGAGGGGGCGGGCGTGTCGGTCGACCGGGTCGCCATCGGAGGGGAAGTGGCCCGGAAGATACTCCGGGTCGCGGCGGACCGCGACGTCGACAGCGTCGCGATGGGCGGGCGCAAGCGGTCGGGGCTCCAGGAGGTACTGATGGGGAGCACGACACAGGACGTGATGCTCTCGGCGGAGCGGCCGGTCACCATCACCGGGTGACGAACGGGCGGGTGGGCCGTGACGAGCCGGGTCGTCCCGACGGGAGACGCGCGCCGGAACGGCGACCGGATCGCGTCTCGGGAGCCGGGACGACGGATTCCCGGTGCGTAGGAACTACCGGCGGGAGCTATCCCGGCGTGCTTTCGATCTTCACCCATGAGTGAGGCGTTTGCGACTGATCACGCGGTGGCGGAGGATCCGGTGTCGAGCGTCCGGGTCGGCGTCCTGAGCTTTCACAACAGCAAGGAGACGAAGGCGATCTGCAACGCCGTCCGGGCGCTCGGACACCAGCCGGTCTGGCTCCGCGAGGAGAATACGCGGACCTGGATGGCGGACGGGACGCTCCACTTCGACCCGGACGTGGACGTCGTGGCGAACCGGCTGCTGGTCACGAAAGCCCCGCAACCGCTTGACGACCTCGGGGTTGCGACGAGCTACGCCGCCGCACGCCCCGTCCTGAACCGTCCGGAGAACGTCATGCGGGCGACCAACAAGTACAGCGCGGCCGCAACCCTCGTGGCCGCGGGGCTCCCGGTTCCGGACGCGTACATGGCGCTGGCACACTCGACCATCAACGACGGCGACCACCCGGTCGACGGCCGGACCGTCCACAAACCCACGGTCGGAACGAACGGTAACCGCATGGAGCTCGTCGAGGCGACCGACGCCGTCGCGCCCCGTATCGCCCGCCGTCGGGCGTTCCTCCAACAGTTCCTCGGCACCGAGTCCGGACGGCCGTTCGACGTCCGCGTCTACGTCGTTGGGGGGCGCGTCGTCGGGGCGATGAGACGGTACGCGCCGGCGGACGAGTGGCGGACCAACGTCGCGCTGGGCGGGGACGTCGAAGGGATCTCCGATACCCTGCCCGAGAACGCCGCCCGCCTCGCAACGGAGGCGACGGCCGTGCTCGATCTCGACTACGCCGGCGTCGATCTGTTGTGTCGGGACGACAAGTGGTACGTGCTCGAAGTGAACTCGACGGCCGGGTTCAAAGGCTTCTTCGAGGCGACCGGAGTGAGCCCCGCCCCGCACATCGCACGACTCGCGATCGAGCGAGCCGACGGGCGCGTCGACGCCGGGCGGGTCGCGGAGGTGGCGGCGGAGCTCGACGATTCCGTGCCGGACTGCAAGCCGTCGATCGAGCCGATGCCGGAGGCATCGGAGACGGTCGGCTACACCGAACGCGTGGCGGTGAGCGGCGGCCAGGCGATCGAGCACGCAGTCGCCAAGTCGGACACCGGAGCGCGGCGAACCAGCATCGACGTCGAACTCGCGGCGGCCGTCGGCGCCGGCCCGGTCGTCGACACAGCGTGTGTGAAGTCGGGCGCCAAAGCCGGGCGTCGGAAGCGCCCGCTGGTCGAACTCGAAGTCAGACTCGGCGACCGGTGGCATTCCACAACGGCCAGCATCGAGGACAGGGAGCACATGGGGTACCCCGTGCTCCTGGGTCGGGACGTCCTACGGGGATATCGCGTCGACGTCCGACGGCGGGTAGCCGAGGAATAATAGCAGTATCCCTGGGCCGACGTGCGACTGGTATGTCACGCGGAAGCGGCCCCACTGGGTCCACCGCTCGGGTGGTCTCGATCGGGGTGGCGTTTCTCGCAGGAGTGCTCGCCGGCGGCGTGGTCGTGACGGCCGTTCCGGGGCTCGTCGGCGGACCGGTCGACTCCGGGCCGGACCCTCGAAATCCCCCGTTTACGACCGCCAGTGGCGGCCCGGACTGCGTCGACGGCCAGTCGACCCCGGACGCCGGCTGGGTCCACAGGGTCACCGTCGGCGACGCTGACGTCGTGACGCTCAACGCGACGGTCGTCCACGACGCCGGGACCGAAGTGCGGGAGGAGGTCAATGCTTCGAATCAGGAGTTGTGAAGCGGGAGTCCGACTCCGGACGAATCGCTCTATCGGAATTTGCCGTTACCCGTAGTTATCTGTATTTTTGACATTCGAGTACGGAGTGCTACCAATGCACCGTTTACGACTGGTGCGGGAGGCGGATCTGCCGCAGGAGATCACCGTCACTCGCCCGGCCGACAAGCCAGTGCTCGATATCGTAACCGACGGCTCGGGGGTGGCCACAAGGGTCGTCATCGGGTTCCGACAGCCGCCGATGGCGGGACTACCCCGCTGCCCGGCAGTAGCCGGCTGGTGCCCTGCTGATCGGGACAGCTGGTTAACTGACACAGCGAGCCGGACTACTCACCTACCTGACTCAGCTGCCTGGGTCAGCTAAGTAACTCAGCTGATCAACTCAGCTAACTAAGCCATCTATATCGTCTGACTGAGTTTTATATTCGAGGCACGCAACTGAGCCAGTATGCTGGCCTACACAGTGTACTCGGAAGCGGGGGGTGTTGGCAAGACGACGCTCGCGGCTAACCTCGCGAAGGCCGAAGTGCGAGCCGACCGCGACGTCTTGGTCGTCGATCTGGACACGCAAGAGGCGTCGCTGTCGTATCTGCTTGACGTGGCGGACGGCCGGAGCGACGAGACCGCAGACAGTCTGCTTCGACACATGATCGACCGGCCCCGAGCCGACTTCCGGGGACTGCTCGAATCGAGCGAGGGAATCGACGTGGTTCCGTCGCACAACATCCTCGAGTACGCCGCAAAGCACCTGCGGCGTCGCGAGGAGGAGGCAGCCGACTTCGGTGAGTCGTGGAACCCGAACAAGCAGTTGCTACGCGTGCTGCGGGAGGCCGGGGTTC
>CAZDEJ010000002.1:0-44506 GCA_964504395.1 uncultured Halobellus sp.
ATCGAGTGGATGTGGGACGAGTCCATTCCGGAACTCGTCGACGAGGTCTTCGAGTACAACGGCCCACACGGCGGCCCGAAGGAGACCGCGATGATCCAACACCTCGCCCCAGAGTTGGTCCGCACCGACCAGTTGGAAGCGGCCCGCGACGGCGGCGTCCGCGACGTTGACCCCGCAGAGCTCTTGCGACGCCACGGCGGTCGAGCGTTCTACGACGCCGTCGAGAACTCCGAGAACGGCGTTTACGGCGACCAGACCGACGCAACCCCCGAGATCGGCAAGCGGCTGTTCGAGGCGGCGGCCGAGCAGTTAGTTCGGCTGCTCGAATGGCTCGACGGAAAGCGGATCGACGACCTGCTGGCGCCGGCGCACGTCGACCCGCAGCCGGGGAGCCGGCGGCCGGAGCAGTAGCTCAGACGTCGGATCCGGCCCCGTTGTCGGGCGCTGCGTCCCCATCGACTTCCGCGTCGATATCAGGGAACGACGCGAACGCCTGCCGGAAGTCGTCGTCGGTCAACTCCGAGAGCGTCTCGTCGAGGTCCCCCCTGAGCTCCTCCATCCGTTGCGTGAGCTCCCGGTATTCGGTCTCGTTCTCGACGGAGACGTCCGGCGTTGACTCCAGGGCGGCCTTCTTCGAGGCGAGCTGGAAGAACTCCTGAGCCCGCGTGTCGTAGCCGGCGCGCCGGAGCAACACATCGACCAAACCGCGGAGGTCGTCCCGAGTAACGGGTTTGACCAGATAGTCGTCGAACGGCATCTCGACGATGTCGAGGTCGGGTTCGACGGCCGTGATCATGGCGACGCGGCAGTCGATCCCCTGGGCCCTGATCTCCCCGAGCACCTCGTCGCCGGTCATATCGGGCATCCGACGGTCCAGCAGGGCGACATCGGTGTCATCGCTGACGAAACCAAGCGCCGCTTGCCCGTCGTTCGCCGTCTCTACCTCGTAGGGATCCGAGAGGTATATTGCGTAGAGATCCGCTAAGTCGGCCTCGTCTTCGACGATGAGGACCTGCGGCGTAGCGTCGTCCATGTGGGAATATTACACCAATCCCGGCCGGGTGTCTAAATTCTTCCCCTCGGCGACAACGGACCCCGTCGGGCTGTCCCGGGCAAGCACCGCAGACACGGGTTACGCGATTCCGAGCGGAGACGCTTTGCCGGCGCCCTCGGCCGGTGTCCCGAGGTCGTTTTCGGCGATGCTCTCGACCGATATCCAGAGCTCACCCCCGTCGACAGCCCGATCCGTTCGCCCGACCGCGGCGCCGGCGACTGACACCGCTGCCGGTGCGCGCCGTCGAGGCGGGGCCGAGAGCCGTCACCGCCGGCGCGGGCGCGCCGCTACCGGGAGTGAGAAAAGGAAACCGTGGTGAGAATCGACGTGACCGCCGACTGCAGTACCGCCTCCGTGGTGCGTTCTTACAGGCGCTGGAGGTTCGTCGCGCGCGGACCCTTGTCGGCCTGCTCGATGTCGAACTCCACTTCCTGACCCTCTTCGAGATCCGGGCCGCCGACGTCCTCCATGTGGAAGAAGACGTCCTCGTCGGAATCCTCGCTTTCGATGAACCCGTAACCGCCCGTGTCGTTGAAGAACGCAACCGTGCCTGTCGCCATTGCACCTGCGATAACGGGAATCGGACATATAACGTTTTCGTCATTAGTCTGCCGATAACGATCCGACAGTGATGCGCGTGTTAGGCCGCGACACTGAGGTATACGGCCGCTCCCGTGGCGAAGACGCCGACTGCGAACAGGCCGTAGTTTGCGACGGTGTTGTCCGCGCGGCAGAGGCCGATGGTGTAGGTTCGGGTCGACACGGGCCACAGGAAATTGACGCCGGCGGGCGTCAGCGCATCCCCGAGCAGGTGTGCGACGATGGTGAGCGCCCCGATGGCGAACCCCACAACCGGGGTCGTGAGGCCTGCAATCGACCCTGCTTTACCGGTCACCGTCTCTAATGCCATCCCGGCCGCGCCGAAAGCCCCGCCGACGAACGCCGCGAACAACAGCGAGTGGGTCGGCCCACGGTGGGCGACCCCGGGGATCCGGTGGTCGAGATCCGGCAGCATCGCCAGCCAGAGCATCGCGCCGCCGGTCACGACGGCGAGGTCGCCGCGGCCGACCGCGAGCAGCGCGAACGCGACCGGAGCGAACACCAGAAGCGAGACGCCGTAGTGGCCCTTCCGGTACATATTCGCGTCTCGAAACGGATGCACAAAAACGCCGCGCCTCGGCCGCGCGCCACGCCCGCAGCCCCGCCGAGCGGAAAGACGCAAGATCCCCGGCCGCCTTGTTGTCGTATGATCACGAACCTCGCGGCCGGCGTCCGAGCGTTCACCTCGAACGCGTTCCTAGTGACCGGCGGGACGACCGCACTCGTGGATACGGGCGCGAGCTTCGACGTCGTCGCCCGGCTTGACGAGCAGGTCGACGCGCTCGATCGGGTCTATCTCACCCATACCCACCCGGACCACGTCGACAACGTCTCCGGCGTCAGGGCGGCGTTCGATGTCGAAACATGGGGATACGAACCCGACGACAACCACGTCGACAACGCGATCGCGGACGGCGAGACGGTCCCGATCGGCGATCACGGGTACGAGGCGCTCCACACGCCGGGGCACGAGCCGGATCACCTCTGTTTTCACTCGGATGCTGCGGGGGTCTGCTTCGCGGGTGATCTGGTGTTCGCGAACGGGGGGGTCGGCCGGACGGACCTCCCGGGCGGCGACTTCGACGCCCTCGTCGCGAGCATCGACAGGCTTTACGAGGCCGTCGACGACGGCCTCGCCGCGCTCCACACCGGCCACGGGCCCAGCGCCACCGACGACCCCGTCGACGACGTCGCAATGGCAGCCCGTACGGTTCGGACGTAGTGAGGACGCTCAGCCGACGAACCTCCCTCTCGGCGTCACTCCGCGGCGTCCGACTCGTGGACGTCCTCGACGTCGTCGGGGATCTCCGCCGCCGGCTGGTCGTCGCTCGCCACCCCGAAGTACCCCGGCTCGTCGCCGACGGGGTCGTTTATGACGAGATCGTCGGCGTGACGGACCAGCCACGGGATCGTCCACGCGACGACCCGGTCCTCGGCGTCGGCGGCGAGTTCGGTCTCGGGATCGATCCCCTGGAGCAGGCGCGCGACCTCCGGCACCGTGTACATCAGTTCGGGGTCCAACACTTCCTCGGGTTCGTACAGTCGGTACGGATAGAGCGTGTCGAACTCGGATTTCGGCCTGGGCATGTTCGGTAGTTGGGTCCGTCGGTGAAAAGTCCCGCCGGGTCGGGACGCCCGGTCACTCTCGGCGGTCCCGACCGCGGACACACAGTATATGTGTCCGCCGTTCCTGGAACGCGTATGCGAACCGTGGACGCTGCTGGACTGGGGATCGGCGACGGGCATCCGCCGCGAATCATGGGCGTTCTGAACGTCTCGAAGGAGTCACCCTACGACCCGAGCGTCTTCGACGATCCGGGCGAGGCCGCCGCCTACGTCGACGAGGAGCTCATCGGGGAAGGCGCCGACATCGTCGACGTCGGGCTGGAATCGGCCAACAAGCGCTTCGAGGTGCTCTCCGCGGAGGAGGAACTCGAACGGCTCGACACCGCGGTCGAAACGCTCGAAAGCGTCTCCGCCGACGCGGTCTTCTCGATCGAGACGCGGTACCACGAGGTCGCCGAGGCCGCCCTCGATCGCGGGTACGACATGGTCAACGACATCTGCGGCTTCGCCGACCCCGAGATGCCGCGGGTGTGCGCGGAGCACGACGTTGCCGTCGGGAAGATGGCGTCGCCGCCGGATCTGACCCGTCCGGGTGCGGTCGAGGACGTCGACGACATCTACGACGCCCTGGGACAGAACGGGTTCACTGACAAGACGATCGTCGACCCGGCGTTCGGCGGGTGGTCCGACGACAAAACCCTCGCGGACGACCGGGAGACCTTCCGGCGGCTCCGGGAGTTCCGCGGACTCGGGCGTCCGATCCTGGTCTCGATCAACCGTAAGAACTTCCTCCGGGACGTCGCGGGCCGCCAGACCGAGGCGGCGCTCCCGGTCTCGCTTGCGGCGACGTCGATGGCGGTCGAACGCGGCGCTCACGTGATCCGAACGCACGACGTCGCCGAGACCCGGGACGCCGCGCTGATCGGCGCCGAGTTCGCCGAGGACCGGGTCCGCGAGGCGGGCGACATTGCGGTCGAGGAGCTCGACGTGACGACGCCCCGCGAGGCCGAGCGACACCTCGACCGCGTCGGCGCGAGCGACGTGACCGGGTCGGACGCGGTTGACCCCGGGACCGTCTCCGGCGACGCCGTGATCAACGTCTTCGAGTTGGACGGGCTCCCGGACGGCGACGTCGATACCCTCTCGGCCGCCGCAACCGACGCCGGCGTCACGGTCGTCCCGGGGGCCACCGCCGGGAGCGGCGGCCGTTCGGTCCTGGTCTTCGGGACGCCGCGGGCACTGGCCGAACTCAGTGTCGGGGCCGCAGCCAGCGACGCCCTGGAGGCCGCAGTAGCAGCCGTCAGATGAGTCACGGCGGCCACAGGTGTCAACCGCGGCACAACACGGGAAAGCTTATACCGAACCGACTAAAATCGGAGGACCGGAGGCCGGAAGGGCATTCGGGTAGGGGTACTTGGTGCCATTCCGGCTCGTACCGTTACGCCCCGGAGCCACGGCCATGAACTTCGACGCCTGGGAGCCGGTTTACGAGTCGATCCTCGCGGACTTCGGCTATCCGCGGGCGGGCGACGAGCGCGCCCGCAGCGCCATCGCCGAGTACGCGACTCCGTTCGACGTCGATCGGCTGGACGCGTCCGGCGATACCGTCGCGGTGGTCGGCGCCGCGCCGTCGCTTTCGGCGGAGGTCGGCCGCGTCGCCGGCGCGGATCTGGTGTTCGCGGCGTCGACGGCCGCGGACGTCGTTCGGGAGGCGGGGTTCCGGGTCGACGCCCTCGTCACCGACCTCGACAAGAACCCCGAAACCGCACTGGAGTTGACCCAGGCCGGAACCCCCGTCGCGGCCCACGCCCACGGCGACAACGGCGAGTTACTCGCGGAGTGGATGCCGCGGCTCGACCCGACGCACACCCTCGCGACCACACAGGCCTCGCCGGTCGACGCCGTCGACAACTTCGGCGGGTTCACCGACGGCGACCGGGCGGCGTTTCTCGCCGACGAACTCGGCGCGGCCGACCTCCGGTTCGTGGGGTGGGACTTCGACGACCCTGCGGTCGGCCCGGAGAAGGCGCGGAAGCTCCGGTGGGCCGAACGCCTGCTCCACCTGCTGGAACGCCGCCGCGGGGACCGGTTCGGCGTACTCGACAGTCGGCGTGCGGCGATCGATCCGATTCCGATGCCCGACGGCTGACCGAGTTGAGACGGCACGTTCCGACCCGCCGACACGGTTACGGGCGCCGGGTTCCTGATTCGTGTATGCAGATTCACTGGCACCGCGACGACCTCCGCGCGACGGACAACCGGGGGCTCGCCGCGGCGACAGGCGCCGACGCAGGCGACAGCGGCGGCCCGGCTGCGGCCGATGACGCGACGGAACGTGCGATCCCGGTCTTCATATTCGACGACGGGGTCCTCGAACACGCCGGCGACGCGCGGGTGCGGTTCCTGCTCGACGCGCTCGAATCGTTGCGCGCGTGGTACCGCGACCGCGGCTCGGACCTGCTCGTCGCCCACGGCGACCCCGCGTCGATCCTCCCGGAGTTGGCCACAGCGCACGACGCCGACCGGGTGGTCTGGAACAAGGGTTACTCCGGGTTCGCACGCGACCGCGACGACCGCGTCCGCGCGACGCTTGACGATCACGACGTCTCACACGACTCCTTCCACGACGCCATCTTCCACGAACCCGGATCGATCACGACCAACGCCGGCGACCCCTACTCGGTGTTCACATACTTCGGGCGGAAGTGGCTGGACCGGCCGAAGGCCGACCCGATCGACGCCCCGGACGCGGCGGCGCTCGCGGCCGTCGACGGTGATCCGCTGCCGACGATCGAGGACCTCGGGTTCGCCCCCCCGACCGCCGACGTTGAGGCCGCAGGAACGGACGCCGCGCGGGAGCGGCTGCGCGCGTTCTGTGCCGACGGGATCTTCCGCTACGACGAGGACCGTGATTATCCCACCCGCGAGGCCGTCTCGCGGCTCTCGGCGCACCTGACGTGGGGAACCGTCGGGATCCGGGAGGTGTACGAAGCCACCGCGGCCGCGAGGGACCGCGCCGCGGACGGCGGGGCCGACGTGGCCGGGTTCACGCCGGAGGAACAGGTCGACTCGGTCGAGGAGTTCCAGTCCCAGTTGGCGTGGCGGGAGTTCTACACCCACGTGCTGTACTTCAACCCCGAAGTCGTCTCGCGGAACTACAAGGAGTACGAGAACGACATCGAGTGGCGGGACGACCCAGAGGAGCTCCGGGCGTGGAAACGCGGCGAGACCGGCTACCCCATCGTCGACGCGGGGATGCGCCAGCTCCGGGAGGAGGCGTACATGCACAACCGCGTCCGGATGATCGTCGCCTCCTTCCTCACGAAGGACCTGCTGATCGACTGGCGGGCGGGCTATCACCACTTCCGGGAGCAGCTCGTGGACCACAACACCGCGAACAACAACGGTGGGTGGCAGTGGGCGGCCTCGACGGGCACCGACTCACAACCGTACTTCCGGATCTTCAACCCGATGACGCAGGGCGAGCGGTACGATCCCGACGCCGAGTACATCTCACAGCACGTCCCGGAACTCCGGGGGGTCGACCCGGACACCATCCACGGCTGGCACGAACTCTCGCCGGTCGAGCGGGCGCGGGTCGACACCGACTACCCGGAGCCGATCGTCGACCACGGCGAGCGGCGGGAAGCCGCGCTGTCGATGTTCGAGGCCGCCCGCGGCGACGACTGACGCGCGTCCGGCAATCCCCGCTCGCGGGTCGCCGGCGTCCCGATTCACTCCGCTGCGGCGTACGATTCGAGCGTCGCCAGGGAGACGTCCTCGAGCACGGCCTCGCTCGTGGCTGCCAGGACGACGGGTGGCGCACACCCCGCCTCGTGGGCCTCGATCCACCGCGGGACGCAGAGACACCAGTGGTCACCGGGGTCGAGCCCCGGAAAGTTGTACTCCGGCCGCGGGGTGACGAGGTCGTTGCCCTGGTCCGTGCTGTACTCCAGGAACGCCTCGGTGAGCACCGCACACACCTCGTGGCGGCCGGGGTCCCGCCGGAGGTGCCGGCAGTGGCCGTCCCGGAGAAAGCCGGTTTCGGGGTCGTGGCTACAGGGCTGCAGTGGGTTGCCGTAGACGTTGGACTCGCCCGCGTCGCTCGGAGTGTCGTCGGCGTTCGACATGCGCCTACGTCGGGTCCCGACGAACAAAAGCCATCGGCCGGTGTGGGGCAACGTGATCCGGTTACACTCTTTCGCGCGGTGACCTCGTGTGTTAACATGCCTCGCTCAACGTTTAACAGGATTCCGGCACATTGTACGTGTGGAGGCAAAAACAATGAGCTACGAACTAAATCCCCTTCCGTACGATTACGACGCGCTCGAGCCGCACATCTCCGGGCAGGTCCTGACGTGGCATCACGACACCCATCACCAGGGCTACGTAAACGGCTGGAACTCCGCCGAGGAGGCCCTCGAAGCGAACCGCGAGTCCGGCGACTTCTCGTCGTCGGCCGGCGCGATTCGGAACGTCACCCACAACTCCAGTGGACACATCCTCCACGAGCTGTTCTGGCAGAACATGTCGCCGGAGGGTGGCGACGAGCCGAGCGGCGCGCTCGGCGACCGGATCGCGGAGGACTTCGGGTCCTACGACGCCTGGAGAGGCGAGTTCGAGGCCGCGGCGTCCGACGCCAGCGGCTGGGCGCTGCTGATCTACGACTCGTACTCGAACCAGCTTCGTAACGTGGCTGTGGACAACCACGACGAAGGTGCGTTCTGGGGCGGTCACCCGATTCTCGCGCTCGACGTCTGGGAGCACTCGTACTACTACGACTACGGTCCGGCCCGCGGCGACTTCGTGGACAACTTCTTCGAGGTTGTCGACTGGGACGAACCCGCCAGTCGCTACGAGCAGGCCGTCGAGCTCTTCGAGTAAACGGCGATCGCGCACACCCCGACATTTTCTTCGCGCTGATACGACCCGGAGCCGCCGCTCTGACCTGTAGACACCGCTCCGTGCGCCCGCGACCCCGGCTCGGTCGACCCCGGCAGGTCATGACACCGCGACCCTCGGAAGCGTTATACCCGAACCGGGCGTACGCATGTTTGCAATGGCAAACGGAACGGTTGATTTCTTCAACGACACTGGCGGCTACGGTTTCATTTCGACTGACGACTCCGACGACGACGTGTTCTTCCACATGGAGGACGTTGGCGGTCCGGACCTCGAAGAGGGACAGGACGTCGACTTCGAAATCGAGTCCTCCCCCAAGGGACCGCGCGCGACGAATCTCGTCCGCAACTAACCACCGACTGTAGTCGTCTCGCGGCGACTCGACTGGACTTCTCTGCCCGGGTCCGCCCGGGTGAATCGCTACGTCCGGAGCCGATGCGCCCGACACGCGCCGGGTGCGCCGGATACACCGGACGTAGCCCCCACGGCTGATCCGAAACGCTCAGTGTCCCGCCGGTCGTTCGAAGGGACGTGACCTCCGAACGTGGGCGGGACGGCGCCCCAACCGAGTCGGGCCGGACGGGGGTGTTTGTCGTCGGTACCGACGCCGAACGCGACGACGCCTTCGCTGTCCGGCGGTCGGTGTTCGTCGACGAACAGGGTGTCGCCGCCGAGGTCGAATACGACGAGTGCGACGACCCCGAGGCCGATGCGACGCACTTCGTTGCCTACGCCGACGGGGTTGCGGTCGGCGCGGCACGGCTCCGTCCCGCGAACCCGGATCCGGACTCCGCCCCCGACGACGGACCGACCGGCAAGGTCGAGCGGGTTGCGGTCGCGGCCGACCGGCGGGGAACCGGATGGGGGCGTCGGGTGATGGACGCCGTTGAGGCCCGCGCCCGTGAGGCGGGGTTCGAACGGCTGACGCTCCACGCCCAGACGCGGGTCCGTGGGTTCTACGACCGTCTCGGGTACGAGGCCTACGGCACGGAGTTCGAGGAAGCCGGGATCCCGCACGTCGCGATGGACAAGGAACTCGACGGCGGCACCTGATCCGGATCGGCGTGCGGACACACCGGTCCGCACGGGTCGAGGCCGGAATCGACGGCCGTATCCGACGAGTCCCGCCCCCGACACACGGCAGGCGGCGGTCGTCGTGGCCGGACTCCCGGCCGTACCGGAGGGTACACCCCTCAGTCGCGGCTCTTTTTGTGTCCGCGGGCGCAACCACTTGTATGGATTCCGCGGACACGGACAACACGACACACGACCGACGGTCGGCCGGGTTCAAACACCGGACCCGCATCGACGACGCCCGAGCGCGCCTCCTCGACGCGGTGACGCCCCACGACCGGACCGAACGGCTCGCCCTGATCCCCGCCGACGGCCGCGCGCTCGCGGAACCCGTCGAGTCGCCGCGAGCAGTCCCCGACTACGACCGGGCGGCGATGGACGGGTGGGCGGTTCGCGCGAGCGATACGTTCGGGTCGTCGGACCGGTCGCCGGGCGTGCTCCGCGTCGCCGAAGACACTGCACGCTCGTCGCCGGAGACCGACGTTGCCGACGGGGCCGCAGTCCGCGTCCACACCGGAAGCGAACTCCCCGAGGGTGCGGACGCGGTGGTGATGATCGAGCACGCCGAGCGCGTCGGCGACGATCTCGAAGTCTTCGACGCACTCACCGAGGGTGAAAACGTCGCGCCGGTCGGCGAGGACGTCGCCGAGGGCCAGTCGCTGTTCGACGCCGGCCACCAACTCCGACCCTCCGACCTCGGGCTGTTGAAATCCGTCGGCGTCGACCGCGTGACCGCGTACGAGCGACCGACCGTCGGTGTGATCCCGACCGGCGAGGAGCTGGTTCAGTCCGACCCCGCACCCGGCGAGGTGATCGAGACCAACGGGCTCACCGTCTCCCAGCTGGTCGACCGGTGGGGCGGCGTCCCGACTTACCGCAACGTCGTCACCGACGACGCCGCGGCGCTCCGGGCGGCGGTCCAGCGCGACCTCACGAAGGACATCGTGGTGACGACCGGCGGGTCCTCCGTCGGCGCCCGCGACCTCATCCCGGAGGTCGTCGACGACCTCGGCGAGGTCCTGGTCCACGGTGTCGCGCTCAAACCCGGGCACCCGGTCGCACTCGGCGTAGTCGACGAGACGCCGGTGGTGATGCTTCCGGGCTACCCGGTCGCCGCGATCGTGAACGCGGTGCAGTTCCTCCGACCGCTGATCAAGTATCTGGGTCACCTCCCCGACGACCCGCCGCCGACGGGCCGGGCGCGGTTGGCCCGGAAGATCCCGAGCGAACCCGGAGTTCGGACGTTCGCACGCGTCGAACTGGACGACACTGCGAGTGACGCCGCCGACGTCGTGGGCGATGCCAGCGACGCCCCGCTCCCGGTCGCGACGCCCACTCGGGCCTCCGGGTCGGGGGTGCTCTCCTCGGTCGCCCTCGCGGACGGGTGGGTCGCCGTGCCCGAGGAGCGCGAGGGGTACGACGCGGGCGAGACCGTCGCGGTCCAGCGGTGGGAGTGGTCGGCGTGAGCGACCGGAAGCAGTTCCGCGACCTCGCGACCCCCGCGGCCGCCCGCGACGCGATCGCCTCGCTGGATCTCGCGTCCGATCCCGAGACGGTCCCGCTGTCGGACGCCCGAGGGCGGATCCTCGCCGAGCGCGTCGACGCCGGCCTCGACGTGCCCGGGTTCGACCGCGCGAGCGTCGACGGCTACGCCGTCCGCGGCCGCGACACCTTCGGCGCCGACGAGGCCGACCCCGTCGAGTTCGACCTGATCGGGACCGTCCACGCGGGGGCGGCGCCCGAGGTCACCGTCGGCGAGGGCGAGGCCGCCGAAATCTCAACGGGTGCGGTGATGCCGGACGGCGCCGACGCGGTCGTGATGGTCGAGCGGACCGAGGCGCCCCGGGGTGACGGCGAGGCCGACGATGTCGCCGTCTACACCGCAGTCGCACCGGGGGACAACGTGATGTTCGCGGGCACCGACATTGCAGCGGGGGCCCGCGCGCTCGGCCCCGGTACCCGGATCACGCCCCGCGAGATCGGGCTGCTGTCGGCCCTCGGGATCGACGAGGTCCCGGTCCGGAGTCGCCCCACGGTCGGGATCGTCTCCACCGGCGACGAACTCGTCCGCCCCGGCGGGGACCTCCGGAGCGGGGCCGGGCAGATCTACGACGTCAACAGCTACACCATCGCCGCGGGCGTCGAGGAGGCCGGTGGGGAGGCCACGCTCTACCCCCACGCCGGCGACGACTACGACGAGATGGAGCGGCTCCTGCTCGACGCTGCCGAGGAGTGTGACCTCGTGCTCTCCTCGGGGTCGACGTCGGCGTCGGCGGTCGACGTGATCTACCGGGTGATCGAGGAGCGCGGCGACCTGTTGCTCCACGGCGTCGCGGTCAAGCCCGGCAAGCCGATGCTCGTCGGCGAACTCGGCGGGGGCGCCTACATCGGGCTTCCGGGCTACCCGGTCTCGGCACTCACCATCTTCCGGACGTTCGTCGCGCCCGCGATCCGGGAGGCCGCGGGACTCCCCGAGCCCGAGGCCGCGACCGTCACGGGCCGGATGGCCGTCCGCGAGCGGTACAGCGAGGGTCGGCTCCGGATGATGCCCGCGGGGCTCGTGACCGATGCCGACGGCGACACGCTGGTGTACCCCGTCGACAAGGGGTCGGGCGCAACCACCTCGCTCGTCGACGCCGACGGCGTGGTGGCGGTCGACCCCGACACCGAGTACCTGGGTGCGGGCGACGACGTCGAGGTGCAGTTGTTCTCACCGGACGTCCGCCCGCCGACACTCCTCGCCGTCGGGGAGGCCGACCCCGCACTCTCCGCGTTGCTCGACGGACTCGGTGCGCCCCGCTTCCTCCCGGTGGGCAGCCGCGAGGGACTGCGTCGGCTCCGTGGCGGCGTTCCCGACGTGGCGGTCGTCGCCGGCCCCACCGACCGCGAGGTCGACAGCGTCGACCTCGGCGGGTGGACCCGCGAGTGGGGGGTGGTGGTCCCCGCCGGCAACCCCGACGGGGTCGAGGGACTCGGCGACCTCGTCGACCGCGATCTCGGCTTCGTCAACCGCAGCACCGACGCGGGACTCCGGTCGAGTCTGGACGCCGCCATCGACGAACTGGCTGCGGACCGGGACGTCACGCGCTCGGCGCTTACCGACGCGATCCGTGGGTTCGCGGTTGCCACCAAGGGCTTCGAGAGCCCGGCACGTGCGGTGGCCCGCGGCGACGCCGACGCGGGGCTCGGGCTCCGTGCGACTGCGGAGTCGCTCGGTCTCGGGTTCGTCACGCTCGGCACGGAGTCGGTCAGGGTACGGGCGGCCTCCGACCGCGCGGCGAAACCCGGCGTCGCGGAGCTTGCGGCGGCGCTCGACGGGCTCGCGTCCGTGACCGACGGGCTCGCCGGCTACGAGCCCGACCCGGCTTCGGAGTGAGGCCGCCGGGTGTCGGCGGCGATTCCGGGTCGGAGTCCCGTATCGGACAGTTCCGCGAACGACGAGACCCGCCGGTCCGCGAGGACACAGCGACCCCGCCGTGTCGGCGAGTGTCGCTCGACGTGGATCCCGTCGAGTCCGGCGTTCCACGCCGCGCCGATGTCGCTCGCGCCGTCGCCGGCCAGCACGCCACGCCCGGGGTTCGTCGGATCCAAGCCCAGCCGTTCGATCGCGTGGTACACCGGCCGGGGGTCGGGCTTCCACCCCAACTCGGGGGTGCACGACACGAACGCGTCGAACCACCCGCCGATGTCGAGCTGCTCGACCACCGGCTCCGCGAGGAACGCCTGGCAGTGGGTCACGACGCCGACCGGCATCTCCGCGGCGGCCAGCTCCGACACCAGGTCGGCGGCGTCGTCGTGGAGGAACGTCGCCCGCGCGCGGGCCGCCGGGTCCTCGACGTCGTGGAACGCGGTCCAGAATCCGTCGGGGTCGATCCCCCACGCCCGGAGCTGTTCGTCACGGGACCCGCCGAGCCCGTGCCAGATGATCTCGGCTTCCCGGTCGGTGAACTGTCGCCCGATCCGGTCGCCCACCCGGTCGAACACCCCGCGAGTGTACGACCACTCCGCGTCGACGAGCGTGCCGTCGAGGTCGAACAGCCAGAAATCGTAGGCAGCGTCGTCAGCACCCATTAACTCGGCATACACCTCCCGGCGACAAGTGGGTTTCGTCCCTCCGGGACACCCACGGCGCCGCGCGATCAGTACTCCGCGTCGAAGAGGTTCGCCAATCGGATGTCCTGGCCGGTGACCCCGCCCTCCTCGTGGCTGGTAAGCCGGACCTCGATCTCCTCGTACCGCACCACGACTTCGGGGTGGTGGAACTCCTCCTCGGCAACCTCGCCGACCCGTGTGACGAAAGAGACCCCGGAGAGGTAGTCGTCGAACTCGTAGGTCCGTGTTATCTCGTCGCCTTCGTGCTCCCAGCCGTCCGGCAGTTGCGATCCGACCTCCTCGTCAGACAGTAGTTCGGCCATACCTGACGCGTCTCCCGCCGGCCGCATAACGCTTCTCCCGGGGGGTCCGAACACGGCTGGCCGTCGTCGGTTCTCCCGGGTCGGCGCGATTCCAGGTGGCGGATCGTTCGGTCCACCGCCCCGTCTCATGCTGTCGGCTATGATCACGTGAAGCGTTTCGACACCGCGGCGTGTCGAGAACCTTCACGTGATTATGACCAACGGTATCAGTCGTCGGAGGTACCTTCCACAGGGGACCCCGGCTTCCCGCCGTCGCGGCGGGGTATGTCCGACGGCTTTTCGGCGTCCGCCGGGATCCCCTTGGGAGGCCCGTCACTCCCCGGGCCGGCGCCTCCGAACTCCGGATCGAACAGTTCCATCGCGGTCCGGATCGTCTCCCAGTCGTCCTCGGCGGCGGCCTCCCGGAGACTCTTCGTGGGGGCGGCGAGTAGCTGTCCGACCAGGGCGTCCGCCATCGACTCGACGGCCGCCCGCTGGTCGTCGGTCAGGTCGCCGGCGGCTTCGAGCTGTGAGACCGCGGTCTCGATCTCGCGGGCCTTGACCCGCTCTGCAGCCTCGTACATCGTGCTTATGGCCTCGTCGGCCTGCCGACGCTTGTACGCCTCGAGCAGCCGTGCGAACTCCGCGTCGATCATCGCCTCGACCTCCTGGGCGGCGTCCTCGCGGTTCCGACGCGTCTCCGCGGTCACCGACTCGAGGTCGTCCATGTCCCGGATCGTGATCCCGGCAACCTCCGCGGCCGCAGGGTCGACGTCCCGGGGCTGTGCGAGGTCGACGACGAGCGTGTTCCCCGCCGACACGACGTCCTCGCGGTCGACGACGTACGCCGAGTGGTCCGTCGCGGCCACGACGAGATCGACGTCCGCAAGGACGCCGTCGACGGCGTCGAGTGGCGCTGCACGGGCGTCGCTGTCGACGTAGCTGGCCACGTGTTCGGCGTGGGGGACGGTCCGGTTGGCGACGATGAGTTCGTCGACCCCGGCGTCGTCGAGCGCCTTGGCGGCGAGTTTCCCCATCTCGCCCGCCCCGACGACGAGCGCGGCCGCGCCGTCGAGCGTCGTCTCCCGTTCGGCGAGTCTGACCGCCGCCGACCCGACCGACGTCGCGCCGTCGTTGATGATCGTCTCGGTCCGGGCGCGCTCGCCGACGTGGATCGCCTTCGTCAGCCCGGTTTCGAGCGTAGGTCCGAGCCCGCCCGCACCCCGAGCGACCTCGACGGCGCGTTTGAACTGTCCGAGGATCTGATCCTCCCCGATCACGAGTGATTCGAGCCCCGCAGCCACCCGCATCAGGTGGCGTAGGCTCCCCTCGTGGTCCATCCGTGTCACCACGCTCTCGTCGTCGAGACCGGCACTTAGAAGCGACAGTGCCGCCTGTCCGGCCTCCGCGGAGTCGGCGACGACGTACGCCTCCGCGCGGTTGCACGTCTGGATCGCGAACGCCTCGTTGATGCCGTCGTGAGCGAGCAACGATTCGACGACGCCGCGGGCGTCCTCGCCCGCAGCCGCCTCGATCTGGTCGACGCTTGCCCGCTCGTGCGACACACGGGCCCCACGGATCACCTCTGTGTCCATCGGTCACCCCCTGCCGTGTCCTGAATCACGCGTGTCGCCTCTTGGCGGGGATTGGGAGTCCCCGTACGTAAACCCTTCCAAACTCCCGAGTCCCTAACGACCGCTCGAACCGCATCACGGCGCGCGGACGGACCCAGGTCCGACGACCGCAACTCCGCCCGGAGATCCCCGGTGAGTTCGGCCATCCGCCCGGCGCCGTCGACCGTCGATTCGACCTGTTCCCTGAGGTACTTCGCGAGCGCGGGGCTCCGACCGCCGGTCGAGATCGCGACCCGCACGTCGCCGTCGGCCACGGTCGCCGGCACCACCACGTCGACCGGCGGCCCGACCGGACCGGCGGCCGCCCCCGACCCGTCGCCGCCGGTCGCCGCGCTCCGGTCGGCCTGGTTGACGAGTACGCCACGCTCCCGTGCCGCCGCCGCCACCGCGTCGTTCACTGCGTCGTCGTCGGTCGCAGCGACAGCCAGCGCCGGCGCCGCGCGGTCGAACCACCCCGAGACATCCTCCGGCGCGGGTCGCGCACGGACGAGTTCCGCGCCGCCGAAGCCGTCGCCGTCGAAAGCGGGACTCACGACGACGACCCGGGCCTCCGCGGCGAAGCGTCGGGCCTTCCGCGCGCCGATCGGACCGCCGCCGAACACCAGTACGGTTCGGCCCGTGAAGTCGTGGTACAGCGGGAGCATCGGCGCTCCTACTCCGTGTTCGCAGCGGCCCGTTCGTCCAGCCTGATCCCGGTCTTCTTCAGGATCCGCGTGGAGAACAGCGAGTCCCATTCGTCGTCACCGACGTCCCAGTACTCCGCCATCGTGTCCGCCACCTCCCGGATCCGGCGGTCGCTTTCGGCCTCGGAGCGGCCGTGGGTCATCGCGAAGAAGTTGTACGGCCACACCCCCTCGTGGCGGGGGCGCCGGTAGCAGTGGGTGACGAACGGCAACGACGCCACCGCGGGGCCGACCGTGTCGACCATGTCGTCGGGGACGTTCCACACGGTCATCCCGTTCTCGGTGTACCCCAGCGCGTAGTGGTTGGGAACGACGCCGACACGCCGGACCTTCCCCTCCTGTTCGAACCGCTTGATCGTCTCGACCACCCACGCCGGGTCCTGCCCGATGGCGTCGGCGACGTCGGCGTACGGGGTGTCGGTGATCGGAAGCCCGCCCTGGATCTCGACAATCAGATCCCGTTCGGCCGGGGTCAGCGCCCGCCGGCCGGTCGGGGTTACGTCGGGCCCCGACCCCGAGAGGTCGACGTCGCCGTCGGCGACCGGGCCGTCGACCAGGAACTTGGCTTCGACCCGGAACTCCCGCTGTTTCGGCATGTTGTACGTCTCCTGGCCGGTTTCGGCCTCGATCTCGCCGAGGACCTCCGCAACCCGGTCCTCGTCGGCGACGCTGACCACGAACCACATGTTCAGATGCGGGTGTGCCCGCTCGTAGTTGTGTGCGACCTCCCGGTGGGCGTTGACGGCTTCGGCGACCTCGTCGAACCGGTCGTCGGGGGCGTGCATCGCGACGAGCGTGGCAGTGCCGCCGATCTCCTCCGCGTTCACCAACGCGCCGAACCGGCTCAGGGTCCCGTCGTCGTCGAGGCCGGCGATCCGCTCGCGGAGTGCCGTCGCGGTCACGTCGACGCCGCGGTCCCGGAGTGCGGCCGCGGCTGGGTCGAACGGACGGTCGGTCACCGGGAATCCGCCCTGGAAGGCGTTGATGATCGCCCGGTCGAGGCGGGCCAGTTCCCCGGTCTCGGCGTCGGATTCGCTCATACTCGAACTCGGAGTGCGAGGTGGATAAGCGTCTCGAAGCGGCCGAACGCCGGCGCCCTGACGCGGGTCGCGCGCCGACGCTACGGGACTGCGGTCACGCCCTCGACGTGCTCCAGCGCTGCGAGGTCGTCGACCAGTGCCGCCTGCTCGACGGTCGCCTCGTAGTAGAACACGATGTCGAAGGTCCCCTCACGGAGGAGCTGTTGACACTCCCAGACGAACGACTCGTCGTCGAGTGTCAGCCCCTGGAACTGGTTCGACGCGAACTCGTTCGTGTCGTTGCCGGCGTAAATGTACGTTTCGCCCTTCCCGGCGTGCTCGGCGATCACCCCGTTCACGTCGACCGTGAGTTCGTGCATCTCCAGGTCCTCATCGCCCCCGAGGTCGGTGTGGACGACCGCACCGACGAGTTCGATCTCACCGGGTTCGAGCAACGCCTTGGTCCGCCGGTAGAGGTCCTCGTCGAGTGTCTCGCTCATGTTCGGAGTGTCGTTTCCGCCGGATAAACGGGTGGCGGTTTCGACGGCGGTTTAGGTGCGCAATCGCCGATCGAAGGACCCGCTGTCGGGTGTAACTGGCGGGGATCGCGCGCCCGAGTGCCCCGTCGAACGGTGACTGGGGAGTGCCCACCCGCACGGTGCTCGCGACGGAACGTTTTTTTCGCCGCCGGGCGGCTCTCGGGTATGGTAATCGGGGAGCTGTACTCGGTCGACGCGGCGAGCGGTGTTCACTACGTCGACGTCGGGGTCCACGGGGTCCCGGACTACGGGTCGGTGTACGTCGTCGACGCCGCGGAGCCGGCGATCGTCGACACCGGCACCGGGCGGAACCACGACCTCGTACTCGACGCGCTGGCGGAACTCGATATCGCCCCCGACGACGTCCGACACGTCCTCCTAACACACGCTCACTTGGACCACGCCGGCGGCGCGGGCTACCTCGCGGAGGTGTGCCCGAACGCGACCGTCCGGCTCCACGAGGCCGGTGCGCCCCACCTCGTCGATCCCGAGCGACTCGTCGCGGGCACGAAGGAGGCGGTCGGCGATCAGTGGGCGTTCTACGCGGACCCCGTCCCGATCCCCGAGGCGCGGGTCGACTCGCTGGTCGGCGGCGACGAGATCGACCTCGGCGACCGCTCCCTCTCGGTTCACCACGCGCCGGGGCACGCACCCCACCAGACGACGTTCTTCGACCCCGACGACGGGGTGCTGTTCACCGGCGACGCGGCGGGGATCCACGTCCCCGGCCGCGACACGCTGAAGGAGACCTCCCCACCACCGCAGTTCGATCTGGAAGGGTGTCTCGACGACGTTCGGGCGATCGAAGCCATCGACCCCGACACCCTCTGTTTCGGGCACTTCGGCTCGGTCGCGTACCGCCCGGAACTGATGACGATGTACAAGCGGACCCTGGTGGAGTGGGTTGAGGCCGTCCGCCGGAAGCGCGCCGAACTCGGTGACGACGACGCGGTGCGCGGGCACTTCGCCGACACGACCGACCTGGCCGAGGAGTGGAGCGGGCGGAAGGCGCGCGCCGAGGAGCGGTTGAACGCGAGCGGCGTGCTCACCGCACTCGATCGCGGGAACGCGTAGTCCTCAGTATCGTACGAGGCGACCGACGGACCGCGGCCGACGGCCTCCCCGCTCGGCGTCAGTGTGAAAACGAAGCCCGGATTCGCGCGGGTCGACCCCGCCGCGGTCCGGCGAGCAGGGCGTGTCGGCGGCTCGACGCGCCGTGCCGAGGCCCGGGATTCGGGATCGGGCCAGATCACCGTCGCCGTCGCGGATGGCTCGGTCGTCGGTCCGGTCTCCTGCCCCGATCAGTCGTCGGCGGGGGCGGGACTGTCGCCCGTCGAGACGCCCGTCCCGGGACCGATATCGATGCCGAGTTCCGCGAGTCGCTCGTCGGGAACGACCCCGTCGACCCATCCGCGGCGGTCGTAGTACTCCTCTTTCATCCTGTCAAGCTCGACCAACTCGCCCTCCATGCCGCCCTGGCCGGGGATCGCGTCCTCGTGGCCCTCGACGAACCGTCCGGGCAGCGAGTCGTCCGCGCCGTCGAACCCGGCGAGGTTGTTGTAGTAGCGTTCGAGGGTGTAGATCCGGTCGCCGGCTTCCATCAACTCGTCTTCGGTGACGTCGCGGCCGGTCATCCCGTTGTACTGGGCGACGTACTCGTCGATACCCTCCGCGAAGGCGTTGAACTTGCAGATGTCGAACGAATCCGAGATGGCGTGGAGGTCCTGGAAGAGCGCACACAGTTCGCCTTTGCCCTCCCACTCGGTCGGGTCGACCTTCTCCGGGATGCCCAGGATCTCCGCCGATGGGGTGTATCCGCGGAGGTGACACGCGCCGCGGTTCGAGGTGGCGTAGCCGATCCCCATTCCCTTCATTGCACGGGGGTCGTACGCGGGCATGGTCTGGCCCTTGACCGCCAGCGAGTTCTCGTGGGCGTCCATCTCGTCGGCGATCCGACGGGCACCTTTCGCGAGCAGATCCCCGAGGTCGGAGTCGCGGTGAGCGATCTCCTCGAGGAGGTCGAGCATGTGCTCGACGTCGCCCCAGTCGATACCGGAGCGGGACGGAGTCCCGCTAGCAGACGGGCTCCGCCCGTCGACGTCGCCGAGTTCGTCCAGCTTCCCCTCCTCGGTCATCTCCATCGCCATCGCGAGCATATTCCCGGCTTCGATGGTGTCCATCCCGAGGTCATTACACATATCGATCATCACGCCGACGCTGTCGCGGTCGTCGTTCATCGAGTTGGGGCCGAGCGCCCACGCCGACTCGTACTCGAAGGATTCCCCGCGGACGTTCAGCTCCTCGCCCTTCCGCTCGTAGGTGACTTCGGTCTCCTTTTTACACGCGACCGGGCAGGAGTGACAGGTCGGTTCGTTGACTAGGATGTTCTCCCGAACGCTCTCACCGGAGACTTTCTCGGCGTCGATGTTGACGTCGTCGGGTTCGGCCTCCGCCTCCGAACGCGTGGAGGTGTACTTCGCGTTCCGCGTGGGGAGCCCGTCCATCTCCTCGGTGAGGTTCATTAGCACGTTGGTGCCGTACATCGAGAGCCCGCCCTCGTTGGGCGCGGTGACGTCGGACTCGGTGATGAGTTGCATCGCCTGCTGGTAGCCCTCGGTAAACGTCTCGGGCTTTGCGGGCTTCGGCATCCGCGTGCCGGACTTGATGACGACCGCCTTCAGGTTCTTCGACCCCATTACGCACCCGGTGCCGCCGCGGCCGGACGCCCGGTCGTCCTCGTTGACGATGCAGGCGTACTTCACGCCGTTCTCGCCGCCGGGACCGATCGCCATCGCGGAGAGGTTCTTCCCGAACGCCCCCTCGTGTTCGTCCTCGAGCCGGTCCATCGTCTCGTGGACGCCGAGCCCCCATAGGTCGGAGGCGTCACGCAGTTCGAGCTCGCCGTCCTCGACGAACGCGTAGACCGGCGCTTCGGCCTTGCCCTCGAACAGCAGGGCGTCGAAGCCCGCCCATTTGAGACGTGCCCCGGACCACCCACCGTGGTGGGAGTCGGTAACCGTCTCCGTCAGCGGGGATTTGGTGCAGACCGCGATTCGACCGCTCATCGGGGCTTGGGTTCCCGTGAGCGGGCCGTTGGCGAACGCCAGCAGGTTCTCCGGGCCCTCGGGGTCGACGTCGGGACCCTGATCGAAGACGTATTTCACGCCGAGCCCGCGGCCGCCGATGTACTTCTCGGCGTCTTCCTCGTCGATTCCCTCGTACTGTACACCGTCGCCCGACAGGTCGACCCGGGCGACGTGGTCGTTGAATCCGCCTAGTTCAGTCATAGTTAATGTACATAGTTCATTACACTCTCTGCTATGTTAATCGTTACTCCCCCACTGTAACCGAAACCGATTACGCCGATCCGCGTGGACCGGACGTAGCGGCGTGATACCGCAGCCGTCGGACGCCGCTCCGACGGAGATTTACCCCGCGGTCGGTTACGTATCGGCAATGAGCAAGCCGAGCCCGGAGGTCTACGAGCAGGAGAGAGGGATGGACGCCCACAATCGGGTGATGCGGGGGATCCGATCGGAGAAGGACAAACACTACGACCCGCACGAACCCACCCGCGTCTGGCTCGACGAGGACAACACCCCGGATGGGGTGGTCACGTCGCTGACGATCATCCTCAACACCGGCGGGTGCCGGTGGGCCCGCGCCGGCGGGTGCACGATGTGCGGGTACGTCGCCGAGTCCGTCGAGGGCGGCAGCGTCGCCCACGACGCCCTGATGGACCAGATCGACGTCTGTCTGGAACATGAGGCAACGAACGCCGACGAACCCGCGGATCTCGTCAAGATCTACACCTCCGGGTCGTTCCTCGACGAGCGGGAGGTCGGCGCCGAGACCCGCGCCGCCATCGCCGACACCTTCGCCGACCGCGACCGGATCGTGGTGGAGTCGCTGCCGGACTTCGTCGACCGGGACACGATCGCGGACTTCACCGACGTCGGCCTGTCGACGGACGTCGCGATCGGCTTAGAGACCGCGACCGACCGTGTCCGTCACGACTGCGTGAACAAGTACTTCGACTTCGCGGACTTCGAGGCCGCCTGCGCCGAGGCCCGGGAGGCCGACGCCGCGGCGGACGGCGTCGACGCCGGGGTGAAGGCGTATCTCCTAATGAAGCCGCCGTTCCTCTCGGAGTCGGAGGCGATCGACGACATGATCTCGTCGGTCCGGCGGTGTGCGGCGGTCGACGGCTGCCACACCGTCTCGATGAACCCTTGTAACGTCCAGCGGTACACGATGGTGGACGAGTTGTTCTTCCAGGGCGGCTACCGCCCGCCGTGGCTGTGGTCCGTGACGGAGGTTCTGGATGCCACCACCGACGTCGACGCCATCGTGGTGTCGGACCCGGTCGGCCACGGCTCCGACCGCGGCCCGCACAACTGCGGCGAGTGCGACGACAGGGTGCAGAACGCGATCAAGGACTTCGACCGCCGCCAGGACCCCGCGGTCTTCGACCAGGTCGAGTGCGAGTGCGAGTCGACCTGGGCGTACGTCCGCGAGGCGGAGACGAGTTACGGGATGCCGCTTGCGCGGTAGCGCGCGCCCCGTCCGCGACGACGCCGCATACTGTCGGCTATCGTCACGTGACGGAGTTCGACACCCCGGAGTGTCGGAAATCGTCACGTCGGTATAGCCAGCAGTATCACCACTGCCGAGCGCGGACGACGAGAACGCCGGCACCGGCGACGACGAGTACGACCGCTCCGATAACGATCGCTCCGCTCCGGGCGGCGGTGCCGACCGCGACGCCGGCCCACGCGACACCGAAGATCCCGTGTGCAACCCCGAACAGGCGACGGCCCCGTCGGAGGAAGACGGGCGCGCCGAGGCAGAACCCGGCCGCGAGAACGACCGTCGACAGCGCCACCGGGCGGGCGCGGACCGGCCCGATCGCGACGGGGGCGACGACCGGGTCCAGCAGGAAGAGCAGGCCGCCAACCCCTACCAGCAGGCCGACAACGGCGGGTCCGGATTCGACGTCGAGGGCATCGACGAGCGCGTTCCCCGACCCCTCACCCGGGTCCGACGCCCGGGTCACAGTGGGGCAACTCCCCTCGCGGGCGCTCGTCGACGATCCATACAAAGGGTTCGACTATAGCGGGTTGAAGCTTTCTCCGGTCGAGTCAGGCAAACGCTTTCAGAATACCCCGTCCGTCGACGCTCCGCCCCAGGTCCGGCAGCGACGCACGCTCGGGGTGGGGCATCAACACGGCGACGGTCTCCCGCTCGCCGAGAATGCCCGCAACGTTGCCCTTCGACCCGTTGGGGTTGGCATCGTCGGTGACAGCGCCGTCCGCGTCGCAGTACCGGAACAGCACCCGGTCGTCGGCGACGAGATCGTCGTAGCGGTCGTCGTCGATCTCGAAGCGCCCCTCGCCGTGGGCGATCGGGACCGACACGACCGCGCCCTCGTCGTAGGCGGCAGTCCACGGCGTATCGGCGTTTTCGACCCGTAGATGGACGTACTCACACTGGAAGCGGGCGCTGGCGTTGGTGGTGAACGCCCCTGGGGTTAGCTCGGCTTCACACCCGATCTGTGCGCCGTTGCACACGCCGAGAACCGGAACGCCGTCGGCGGCGGCGTCGCGGACGTCGTCCATGATCGGCGAGTGCGCCGCCATCGCGCCCGCCCGGAGGTAGTCGCCGTAGGAGAACCCGCCCGGGACGACGATCCCGCGGGTGTCGCCGGGGAGTCCGTCCTCGTGCCAGACGCGGTCGGCGTCGACGCCGAGGTGTGAGAGCGCACGCACGGCGTCGCGGTCGCAGTTCGAGCCGCCGAATTGGACGACAGCAACTGTCACGGCGGGCACCTCCCGTGGTGCGATACGACAGTTGCTGTCGGTACGGAGACTGTCACGGCGGGCACCTCCCGTGGTGCGATACGACAGTTGCTGTCGTCTCCTCGGAAGCCATCGTCACTCGGGCTCCTCGACCACGACGTCGTAGTCGTGGATCGTAGGGTTCGCGAGCAGCCGCTCGGCCATCTCGTCGGCGCGGTCGGCCGCGGCCGACGGGGAGCCGGCGTCGACGTCGACCTCGAACCGATCGGCCGACCGCAGCGCCTCGAGCTCGAATCCCAGGCGTTCGAGCGCTTGCTTCGTGGTCTCGGCTTCGGGGTCCAGGACGCCCCGCTTGAGCCGAACCGTCACTGTCGCGGTGTACGTCGTCATCGACCCCAACTCCGCGGTGACGTGGCAAAGTCGTTTTGGACCGCGCGGCGGTCGACCGCGGCCCGTGGGTCGCTGCGCGCACCTGCCCCCGACTCACAGTCCACGAGCCCGTTCGACTGCGTCGTCGACCGCGGGTGCGTCGAACCACTCGGTTCCGGTGTAAGCGTTCGCGCCTGCGGTGTAGAGGTTCGAGACGGCGTCGAGCACGCCCTCCGGCAGCGGCTCCGGCGACCGCTCGCACAACTCACGCCAGTCGGCCACGCCCTCGGCTCTCGCCTCGGATTTCGCGTCCGAGACCGCCGCGACCCACTCGGGGTCGGTTCGCCTGTAGTACTGCCGGATCACCTCCTTGGAGACCTCCTGGCCGCGGTAGGCAAACCGGTTCTCGTCGAACGTCCCCACCACGTCCGCAACCGTCACCGTCCCGGCGTGGTACAGACACTCGATCTTCCCGTCCTCGTGGCGGAGCCCCCGATCCTCCGCCTGTCGGTTCAGCGTCCCGTTGACCGCCAGCGCCACCGACTCCAGGTCCTCGAGGTCCGCGGCACCCGCGATCCGCTCGGCGTCGGACCGGTCGAGATACCGATCCTGCTCCTCGTACTTCGTGGAGAACTCGACCACGGGCTCCGGAAGTTCGACCGTCCCCTCCGGCCAGGTGTCGGCGTCGAGGCCGTAGTCCGCCGGCGACCCCCGCGAGCGGAGGCTCGACCCCGCGGGGACGGTGTTCCGGAAGACGATTTCGAGGGGGATCAGGAAGTTCTCGCCCGCGGCGTCGTGGTAGGCGTCGTAGTCGTACTCGTCGCCGCCGAGGTACGGAAGATCGGGGACCTGTGTGAGTTCGATCGCCATCGCGGTCGGCGGCGCGGTGCACGACGCGAGGTCGACAGGCCGGTCGCCCTCCCGAACTTCCGGGCTGTAGACGCCGCGGTAGTGTGTCGGGACGCCCTCGGCTTCGAGCAGCTCGAAGTTGTGCGCACCCATCGTGCACAGCGATGCGCCCTTCCGCGGCACGTGGTCGGGCATCTCCCCCCAGTCGAAAACGGAGTACCGGTCGGTGAAGACGAACCGCCCCCGTCCGAGGTCGGTCCCGGTCGGCGCCGTAGCCACCCGGAACTCCTTGACGCTCGTCATACGCCGAACTCGCGGCGCCATCGCACAAAAGGGTTCACCTCCGCGCGTCGTGAGGCGCACCGGTATCGCCGCTTCCGGTACCGCCGCTGTTTTTGTCGCCCGCGCTCCTGTGTAGGGTATGCGCGATTCACCCGTCTCGGCGGACGACGACTTCGAGTTCTCCATCGTCCCCGAGACGACCCAGTCGTTCGAGAACGCCCTCGCGGCCGCCCGCGACGGCGACCGGCTCACCGTCGACGACGGGATCGAACTCATCACCACCGGCACCGACACCGCGGGGATCGACCCGGTCCGGAAGGAGCAGGTGCTCGAAGCCGCCGACAGGCGGCGCGCGGCGGTTGTCGGCGACGACGTCACGTTCGTGGCCAACCTCAACAACAACGTCACCACCGCGTGCAACACCGGCTGCCTGTTCTGCAATTTCAAGGACAGCTCCCACCGGTTCGAGGCCGACTCGGACGCCGACCACGCCGGGTTCACGAAACCCCCGGCCGAGTCGCGAGCGGCCGTCGAGGATGCCCTCGAGATGGGGATCTACGAGGTGACCTCCGTGTCCGGGCTCCATCCCGCGTTCGCGCTGAACGACGAGCACCACGAGATCTTGGCCGGCTACGACGACCCCGATTCCGTGGTCAACTACAAACCCCCGGCCGTCTACGAGACCGACCCAGGAACGTACCTCGAGCAGTTGCGCGCGATGTCGGTCGGCGGCGTTCACCTCCACTCGATGACGCCCGAGGAGGCCGCCCACGCCCGCCGCGGCACCGAGTGGTCCTACGAGTCGGTCTACCGCGACCTCCGCGCGGCCGGTCTCGACTCGGCACCCGGGACGGCGGCCGAAATCCTCGTCGGGGAGGTCCGCGACGTGATCTGTCCCGGAAAGATCGGCAGCGACGAGTGGGTGGCCGCAATGGAGGGCGCGGTGGCGGCCGGCCTCGACGTTACCGCGACGATGATGTACGGCCACGTCGAGAACGCCGCCCACCGGATCCATCACCTCGAAACCGTTCGCGACCTCCAGGACCGGACCGGCGGGATCACGGAGTTCGTCCCGCTCTCTTTCGTCCACCGGAACACCCCGCTGTACGAACGTGGGGTGGTCTCCGGTGGCGCCAGTGATGCAGAAGACGAACTCGTGATCGCGGTCTCGCGGCTCTTCCTCGACAACGTCGACAACATCCAGTCGTCGTGGGTGAAGTTCGGCGACGCGAAAGCGCTCAAACTCCTCAACTGCGGCGCCAACGACCTGATGGGGACCATCCTTTCGGAGGAGATCACCACCCGCGCCGGCGGTTCCCACGGCGAGTTCCGGTCGTTCACCGACTACGTGGAGATGATCGGCGCCATCGGCCGCCCCGCGGTGGAACGATCGACGGACTACCGGACCCGGCGCCGACTCGACCCCGACGACCCGCCGTACGGGCCGGAACTCGGGCCGCGTGCCGACGGGACCCCGATGTTGGCGGAGCAGACAGCCGCCGGCCGCAACGCCGCGAGCGCGGACGACTGAGCCGGGGCGGGCAGCCGTTGCCGGCGTAGCCCAGTCGTTGCTGTCGCTGTTCAGTGCTGTTGTCGCTGCTCGGCGCTGTTGTCGGTATCACTGGTTACGACGCCGGTTAGCCTTCAGCCGCCTTCGAACCATCCAGCCGTCCGTGGCAGCTCAATCGCCCCTAGCGGGCCGCGGGACCGCGAGCGGCCCCTTCCGACGGGCGACCCGGCGGTACCGCTTGCCGTCGACGTCGTCGCCGGCGATCGCGTCGCGGATCGGGTCGGGGAGCCACTCGCCGGGCGCCGGTCGACCGTCGAAGCCACCCCGACGGAACGACGGGGGAAGGTACCGATCGTAGACCGGCAGCCGTTCGTGGAGCGGGACGCCGGCGGAATCGGCGATCTCGCGGAGCTCCCACAGCGCCGGCCACTCGTACTCGGGGTTGATGTAATCCTTCGTGACCGGCGATACTCCACCCAGATCGTCGACACCGCAGTCCAGAAGCTCCCGTGCTGGCGAGAGGTTCGGCGGCACCTGCACCGAGACTTCGGCTGGAAGCGCGGCACGGGCCATCGCGACCGTCCGGCGCATCGTCCCGACGTCGGGGCGCTCGAAATCGGAGCGCTCGTTGGGGACGACGTTCTGGACGATCACCTCCTGGATGTGGTCGTAGCGGTCGTGGAGTTCCGCGATCGCGAGCAGGCTTTCGGCCCGATCCCGCGGCGTCTCGCCGATCCCGACCAGGATTCCCGTGGTGAACGGGACCCCCGCTTCACCCGCGGCCCGGATCGTGTTCAGCCGCTGGCCCGGGGTCTTTCGTCGGGACCCCGAGTGGGCGGCGACGTCGGCCGTGGTCTCGAGCATCACTCCCATGCTCGCGTTGACCGGCGCGATCCGCTTGAAGTCGGCCGCGGTCAGATCCCCGGGGTTCGCGTGCGGGAGCAGCCCCTCCTCGAGGGCGATCTCACAGCACCGTCGGAGGTAGCCGAGGATGTCGTCGTAGCCCCACTCGGCCAACTGCCCGTGGATCCCCGTGTACCGGCTGTCGGGCTTGTCGCCGAAGGTGAAAAGCGCCTCCGTACAGCCGGCGTCGGCGCCGACCCGTACCCGATCGCGGACCTCCTCGGGGGCGAGCAGTGTGGCCTCACCGGGCACGTCGTAGTACGTACAGTACGTGCAGGTGTACCGGCACGCGGTCGTCAGTGGAACGAACACGTTCCGCGAGAACGTGAGTTCCGCGGCGGCGTCGACGTCGGCGGGGCTCGTCGAACGCACCGCCGTGACCTCGGAGTCGTCGAGGCCGATATCGACGTCGTGCTCGTCAGCCGCGGGAAACATCCTACGTCGAACTGGGTGGCCGACGCACAAAAACCGTCGTGGTCCCGGAACGCTCTGCGGTCGGCGCTCCGACCCCGCTATCCCCGTCGGACCCCGACGCGGCCCCCTTCGGTGTCGAGTTCGACCCCCGCGTCGACCAGCCACTCGTGGGCCCGGCCGTCCCCGTGGAGAAGCACCTCCGCGAGGTCCGCCGGCTCGTCGACGTCGGTCGCGAGCCGCATCGAGTCCACGACGCCGACCGACAGCCCCGCTTCGACGGCCGCCTCGCGGTGGTCCCGGAACGACGCGCCGTGGTAGTCGGCCGGGAACGCCGGGTCCCGGACCACGAGAGCGTTCGTCCCGCCGCCGCGCCCCGGCGCGATCGCAACGTCGCCGCCGACGGCGGCGAGCCGCCGGAGCGCCGCCGGGGTTGCAAGCGGCAGGTCCGCCATCACGATCCCCAGTTCGGGAACATCCTCCCCGATCCGATCGAGCGCGGCGTCGACCGCCGGCGTTAGCGCCCGGTCGTCGACGGTCGCCGGCACGTCGTCGATGGCGCTATCCGTGCCCGCGCCGTCGATCGGCTCCGTGAGCAGGAGTTCGGGGTCGTGGCCCGCGTTCCGGACGGTTTCGATGACGTCGCGGAGCGTTGCTCGCGCGAACGCGCGACGCTCCGCCTCCGAGAGCACCGGTGCTAGCCGGCTCTTGGGGTCGCGGTCGGTGTACGGAATAACGACACGCATCCCGCCGCTCAGCCCAGCCTGTCCGGGCCGCTCTGCTGTGAACGCCAGTAGAGGAACCCGCCGACTACGAGCCCGATTACGACGAGTCCGCCGACGCCGTACAGCGCGAACCGGGTCAGCTGGTTCGACTGCCGGGTCTGTTCGGCCTGCTCCTGTGCTTGGTTTGCGAGGTCGATCGCCAGCGCGAAGTCGCCGCCGTTCCCATTATACGCCTCGATCGCGTTCTCGCGCAACCGGTCGGCCTCCTGGGAGTCGACGCCCTCGGTGGCCGCGGTGGCGTCGTCGATGGCGTTTCGCGCCTCGCGGCTCTCCTCCGTGTAGTGGGTGGCAGACCACGAGTCGATGTCGTTACTCGATCCGCCCTCGCGGGCCTGCGTCAGGTCCAGCACCGTGAACGACTGCGCGGGGTCGTAGGAATACTCCCCGACGTCGGGTACGGTTCCGGTGATCCGGACCTGGATCTCGCTCGTCCCGTCCGCGGCAGCGACCGCCGCGTCGGAGAACGACTGGCCGTCGAAGGACTGTTGGGTTACCCTCGCGCCGGTCTGGTCGTAGTACTCCACCGTCCACGTCACGCCGGTGAGTTCGGTCTCGCCCTCGAGCGTCCACGACTCAAGCGAGGGGTTCTGGTACAACTCGGTCAACGTGACCGTCGCCGTGATCTGCTCTCCGACCGCCGCGTCGCTCGTGACTGTCGAGTCGCCGACCGAAACCCCGGCAGCGGGGACCGAAGCCACGGAGAGGGCCAGAAGACAGACCACCGCGAGCTTAGAAAAGCGACTCCAACTCGTCTTCGTCATCATTGATGAGATCGTCAAGATTGTCCTCGCTCTCCTGCCTGATGTCGTCGATGTTGTCCTGCGCCTCGATTGCGACCTGCTGGAGCTCCTTGATCCGCGGCACGTTGGTGACGCCCGACAGCAGGACGACCGACGCGACCTTCCCGGAGTCGGTGATCGGGTAGTCGCCGCCGCGGACCTCCATGCTCCCGGTCTGCTCTTCGATCCACTTCCGGCCGCGCTCTATGCCCTTCCGGTTGAGGTGTTGCGGCGGGCCGGCGAGAACCAACAGCGCGCGTTCGGTGCCCTCGATCTCACACGGCAGGGTCAGCCGGCCGAGGGCGGCCTTCCGGACGAGAGAGGTGATCCGGTTCGTGGTGTGGGCGCTGTCGAGGTCGTTGCTGTCGTCCCCGCCGGTGATCCGCGAGAGGAGGCCCCCGCCGGAGGAGTCGGTCTCGACCGTCTCGGAGGCGTAGCCGATCGTCGAGACCCCGCCGCCCTCCAGAGTGTTGATTATCTCGGAGGAGTCGACGACGCTTTCTGCGATCTCGCCGCCCTGGCCGACCTCGCCCGCGCCGAAAAGCACGCCGAACCGGGTGACGATCTCCTCGTTGATCTCGTCGTATCCCCCCTGGACGGATTCGCCGGTCTTCCGCCAGGCGTCGTTGTCGAAGACCAGCAGGTTGTCGACCTCGCGGACGAACGTCTGGAACGACCGCGCGGCGTTCAGCGTGTAGATCCCGCCCTCGTCGCTGCCCGGTAGCACGCCGAGCCCGTAGACGGGTTCGGTGTAGATCCGCTTGAGGTGTTTCGCGAGCACGGGGGACCCGCCGCTCCCGGTCCCGCCCCCGAGTCCGGCGACGATGAGGAACGCGTCGACCTCGTGGACGGGGACGCTGTCGATCGCGCCTTGGACCTCGTCGATGTCCTCCTCGGCGACCTCCGCGCCGAGTTCGTTGTCGGCCCCCACCCCGTGGCCCTTCACCCTGGATTGGCCGATGAGGACTCGCTTCTGCTCGGGGATGTGTTCCAGTCCCATCAGGTCGGCTTTGGCGGTGTTCACCGCGATCGCGGCACGGACGATCTCCGACCCGTGTTTCCGGTCGTACTCGAGGAACTTGTCCACGATCTTTCCCCCGGCCTGCCCGAAGCCGACCATGGCGAGTTTCATATACAGGATCCCCTCTCCATTAGATATAAACCAGTGGCAACGCGGTGATAAAGGTTGTGATGGTATGAGATGCGACGTTCCAGCACGGAGCCGAATAAAACCACCGTACAGCAGTGGGGTGTATCCGGCGGGGTCCTCGTCCGATCGGTGCGGTGAACGCCGCAGTTATCTCGCTGTACTCGGTGCCGTCGGCGGCTCCCCGGGTTCTGCCCTCCCGGTTCGGTGTCGTGGCAGCCGTCACCACCCCGGAAGGGGCGTGTCCCGACACCTGTCGCTCGGAGGATCGCTACGAGGGCACGGCGGCGCCGGCCGTGTCGCCGTCGGCATGGCCGCTGAGGTACGCCTTCAGTGTCGTGAGTTCGTCGACATCGACGTCGAAGGCACCGATGTCGTTGTCGTCGGTGACGTTGTCGAACTGCAGCGACCGGTACTGGTCTTTCCCCATCGGGAACCCCGGGATCAGATCCCCGACGCTCAGCCCGAGTTTCGCAAGCGCCATCGGTACCGGGACCACGGTGGTCGACCGCCCGTCGGAGCGGTGGATCTGCCGGGCGATCTCCGCGAGGGTGAGCCTGTCGGGGCCGCCGATCTCGTATGTCTCGCCCGCGTGCTCGTCGGCGTCGACCGCGTCCGCCAGCATCGGTGCGAGGTCGCCCACCCAGATCGGCTGGAACCGGGTCGTGCCGCCGCCCGGCAGCGCGCTGACGTACGGCGGCGCGAGCAGTTTCGTGAAGGAGACGAACTCCCCGCCGTCGCCGAAGACGACCGACGGCCGGAAGATGGTGTAGTCGAGGTCGGAGTCGGTGACGACCGCCTCGGCCTGACCCTTCGAGCGGATGTACGCCGTCGCGCCGTTCGGATCGGCACCCAACGCGCTCACCTGGATCAGGTGGTCGACGCCGTGGTCCTCGGCCGCGCGAACGACGTTTTCGGTTCCCTGTCGGTGGATCCGGTCGTGCATCCTGTCGCCGCCGCTGGGCTTGAAAAGCGGCGACAGCGCCACCAGGTTGTACACCGCCTCCATCCCCTCGAACGACTCGCTTATGGAGCCGTATTCGGTGACGTCGCCCATCGCCTTGCTTACCCCGCCGGGGAGGTCGCTCCCGCCGGGGTTGCGCGCCATTGCGGTCACGTCGTGGCCGCGACGCTTCAGCTCCGCACATAGGGCGGTTCCGATGAATCCAGTCCCGCCGACAGCAAGCACTCTCATACGGAGAAACCCACCCCGCGACGACGTAAAGCTAACTGCTGCGGGACCGCCGTCAGACTCCGTGGAGTTTTACCGACGGACTCGTCATATGTGGTATGCTTCTCACGCTGGAAGGGCTGGACGGCAGCGGGAAGACCACCGCGTGGGAGACGCTCGCGGGATCGTACCCGGACGCGACCTTTACCCGGGAGCCGACCGATTCGTGGTACGGCGACGCCGTCTCCCGGTCGGTGGCCGACGACGACGCCGACCCGCTTGCGGAGCTGTTCCTGTTTACCGCCGACCACGCCGACCACCTCTCGCGGGTGGTCCGCCCCGCGCTCGCGGCGGGGTCGCTCGTCGTCTCGGACCGCTACTCGGATTCGCGGGTGGCCTACCAGGCCGCGTCGCTCCCGGCGGGGTCGCTCGCCGACGACCACGATCCGCTATCGTACGTCCGGGAGGTCCACGCCGCGTTCTCCCGGCTTCCCGACAGGACGATCTACCTCGACGTCGACCCCGAGACCGCCGCCGCACGGTCGGGGGCGACCAACAAGTTCGAGCGGGCCGAGTACCTCGGAGACGTCCGGGCGAACTACGAGCGACTCATCGACGCCGATCCCGATCGGTTCGTCCGCGTCGACGCCACACAGCCCGAATCGGCCGTCGCCGAGGCGGTCGAACGACAGGTCGAACGGGCTGTCGACGGCGCGTAGCGCGGCCGCGACTGCTGCCGGGTTCCCGACCGGGCCCTACGTCCGCTCGGGCAGGTCGTACTCCTCGGGTGCGGGCACGTAGAGCGTGTCGATGGTGAACCCCAGCGCCAGGGGGAGCGCGACGGCGACTCCCAGGAACGCCGGCGGTCCAAGGTTGAGTCCGCCGTCGATCCGCAACACGCCGAAGAAGACGAGCGAAGTCGCAAGCAGGACGACGGGCGTGATGAGGAACGTGTAGACCACGTACCCCCACTGCGTCTTCAGCCGGAGCCTGAAAAAGCGGGTCGTGATCGCCGCAAGCAGGGTGTGTAGGAGGAGGACGACAACGAAAAGAACGACTCCGACGACCGAGGCCATACGTTGCATAGGGGTGCGGAGGACTTTACGCGTTCGGCCGCTACTCGTCCATCGCGATGTACGTCTCGGTGTCGACCACCGACTCCAACCCCCGAATACGTGTCGAGGCGGTGCTGAGTAGCTTGTACACCTCGGGGGCGGTGGCCTCGGCGACGATGTCGTACCCGCCAGCGACGACGTGCGCCTCGGCGACCGCGTCGAGTTCCCGGATCGTCCGTAGCAGCCCCTCGGACTCGCCCGGGCCGGTCTCGATCATCACGAACGCGTGGACCATACCCTTACGGACGTGACACTGTCACATAGCGCTTGTGCCGGGCGCCGTCCCGCACCGCCGGCCCCGTTGGAGAAACATTATTGATACCCGGTGGCGTACCCGTTCGTATGTGGTTCGTTATCATTGGTGCCGGTCGTGTGGGACTCCGGACTGCCCGTGTCCTCCGGGAGGAGGGTCACCAGGTCACGCTGGTCGAACGCGACCGTGACCGGGCCGAGTACGCCCGCGACGCCGACTTCGAGGTGATCGACGGGGACGGCTCCCGTGAGGACGTCCTCCGGGAGGCCGGTATCGAGGACGCCGACGGGCTCGGGGCGCTCACGAGCGACCTGAACGTCAACTTCGCGGCGTGTTCGATCGCGAAACACAACCGGACGTGGACCGTGCTCCGGGTCGACGAGGACTACCGCGAGGGGGTGTACCAGGAGTACGCCGACGAGGTCGACGAGGTGGTCTACCCCGAGCGCCTCGGCGCGATCGGCGCGAAAAACGCCCTGCTGGGCGGGTCGGTCCGCGCGATCGCGGACATCGCTCAGCACCTCCAGGTGGTCCAGATGACCGTCACGACGGAGTCGCCGATGCGCGGCTACACGATCGAGGAGGTCCAACTCCCCGCGAACGCTCGGATCATCGCGTTCGGGAAGGCCGACGCGTCCATGGGGCTGCCGCTCTCGGACAACACCCTGGAGGTCGGCGACCGGCTGGCGGTCCTGGCTGACTTCGACGTCCTGGAGGAGGCCAGACAGCTGCTCGTCGGCGAGCGGCTCGCCCCTGAAGGAGGTGCGGCCTGATGGTCACCGCGTACGTGATGATCAAAGCCTCGACCGGCGACGTCGACCGGTTGAAAACAGCGATGTCGTCGGCCGACGACACGGTCGAACGCGTCAGCGTCGTCGCCGGCGACATCGACTATATCGTAAAACTGTGGGTCGACGGCCCCAGCGAGGTCAAAGACGTCGCGACCTCGATCCGTGGGATGGCCGGAATCGAGAACACACAGACGTATATCGCGATGGATTAGCTCCGACCGGACCCGCTACAGCGGCGTCCCGCCCTTGTTGCCGCCCGCGGCGTCGGCCGCCCGCTGGACCAGTACCGTCACCGGTTCGGTGTACTCGTATCCCGGGATGATCCCCTCGACGTAGGTCCCCTCGACGTATTCGACGGTCGCGACCGCGTCGGCGGCCGCCCGGGTGGCATCGAGATCCCGGAGTTCGGCCTCAACGACCGCCTCGTCGTCGACCCGCCGGACCGAAACCGCCACGTCGTCGCCGCGGGTCGCGCCGTCGACGTCGTCGATCCGGAGTTCGAACGTCTCGAACCATCCGTCCTCCACGACTGACGCAACCTCGTCCTCGGTGACGGCGTCGAGCATCGGGACGGCGACCCTGACCCCGAACACCGCAGCCCCCCCATCGGCGTCGACCTCGACCGTTCCCTCGAACGCCGTCGCCCTCACGGCGTAGCCGTCGTCTTCGCGCGAGTCGATCGAGTCGTTCGCCGCAGCGGCGCGGCGGGCGCGCTCGACGGCATCTGGTTCGCTCATCGTTACGGACACGGAGTCGTAGCGACAAAAACGCCACGTGTCGCCGCCCGCCTCAACTCCGCTTCCGTTTCCGCACGTTTCCGGCTGCGGCACAATTAAGTAGATTCCGCCACTGACGCCAAGTGACGCTTCGTCTGGAGGGCCGAAGCGTCAGCGGGGACCAATTCAGGGCGGCAGCACCCGTCCGGGCTGTTCCCGGACGGCTGCTTCCGTTTCGAGGTCAACTCCGGAGTGCGACACCGTTCCGACCGATACCACCGGGCGTAGCCGTGACTGCTTCGAGTCATTCAAGTACTCACCGAAACTGATGTCGCACATGAAGGACCAAGGACGTTCGAAGCGGAAACGCACCGGTGGTCGTCGCCGCCGGTCGCGCAAGAAGACCCGCCATCAACTCGGCCGTGAGCCCGCCGAGACGACCGTCGGGGAGCCTCGGTTCCAGGTCATCGACTCCCGCGGCACCGGGGAGAAGGTGCGCGCGCTCTCGACGAACGTGGCCCAGGTTGCCGACGGCGGCGAGGTTACGGCCGCAACGATCGAAGACGTGGTCGAAAACCCTGCGAACGTCAACTACGTCCGACGGAACATCGTCACGAAAGGCGCCATCATCGAGACAACGGAAGGTCGAGCCCGCGTGACCTCGCGACCCGGCCAGACCGGCCAGGTCAGCGCTGTCAGCCTCGACGACTGATACTATCGCCACGTGGCGGATGTCGACACCCCGGGGTGTCGAACATCGTCACGTCGTATAGCCAACAGTATGAGACGAATCGGCATACTCCGTACGAGACCGCCTACACGAGTCGGCATGGCGAACTACGGCGTCGGCGCCGCCTTCTGGAGCGCGGTCTCGGCGATGTTGCCACCGTAGTCCGCGCTTCGCGACACCGAGTCGACGATCAGTCCGAGCAGGTGTGCTCGCGCGGGATCGAGATCGCGGAGGACCCCGTCGATCCGTCGCGCCCGCTCGTCGATCACCTGCACCGCCTCCCGGGCCTCGTTCGCCATCCGCGTTGCCTCCTCGGTGTCGCTAGCTAGGAGGGCATCCATTCCGTCGTCGATGATGTCGTTCGCCTCCTCGTGGAGTTCCGAGAGCGCGTCGATCACCTCCTCGGGAACGGGCTTTTCGAACTCCAGGGTAAGGTGGGCGATCTTCGTGGCGTGGTCGGCAACGCGTTCGAGCTGGCGCGCAGCCGACTGGTAGTCGAAACACACCTCCCGGGGAAGTCCGAGCTCCTCGGCGGCCTTCGGCGTCCGGAGCGTCGATCGGAAGATCCGCGACACCACCATCCATAGCCGGTCGACATCGTCGTCGCGCTGGATCACGTCCCGGGCCATGTCGCCGTCGAGTTCGGTGAGCGCGTCGACCGCGTCCCGCAACATGGATAATGAGATGAGCCGCATCCGCCTGACGGCGGTGTGGATCGACAGTTCCGCGGAGTCGAGCAGGTCGCGGATCACGACCTCGTCTCTGGTTTCTTCGAGTACCTCCAACCCGACGAGACTCTGGGTTGCTTCCCGAACGGTGCGGCGCTGGTCGGTCGTGATCTGTGAACTCTCGAGCGAGATGATGTCGAACCCGCTGACGTACATCGTCATCACCGCGCGCGTCAACTCGTCGCCCGTGAGGTCGGTAATGTCGAGCGTCCCCTCTGTCCGGTCTTCCTCCCCCTTCGCCGGAGCCAAGAACAGCGAATCACCTTCCGGGTAGAACTCGACGGTGCTACCGGCCGAGACGTCGTTCGCGGTTGCCCACTCCTTCGGAATCGAGACAGTGAACGTCGACCCCCCGGTCACCTGGACCTTCCGCGTTTCAACCATACTCCATACTCCGCCGGACACAATATAAAATTGCCTATCTCTATATAGGCTAAAAGGCAGTATCCCGAACCCAGTCGGGCCGGCCCGGCGGCAGCCGTTGCGACGTTTCACACCGGGGGATCACGAGCGGTGACAGAACTCCCACCTGCGTAGATCGCCGAATAACGGGGCCATACAGCCCGAAGCAGCCGTGGCTGACCCGAGGGCGCTCGGTGTCGAAGGGTACCGCCGCGGTCGGAAGTGACTGACAGGCTATTATTGTGATATCATTCTTCTATATAGGTATATTGCGACGTTGCCGGACGCTCGTCGTCAGAAGATGTTGGCCTGTCGGTAGACGTTGATTCCGTCATCGGTGAGGTCGTAGGGTTTCGTCTCCCGGGAGTGGTTCGCGTTCCGTATCTTCTGGATCTCGATCGCCAGCCGTGTCTCCCGGAAGTCGCTGGGGCGGACGTATCGGAGTACGAACACCGCGTCCGCGAGGTATTCGACGATTCCGTAGCGGGAGGCGTACGCGTGGTTGCGGTCGGCCTCCGAGGTCAGCAGGGTCGTGATTCCGGCCTGCTTCAGCGCCCGCGCGAACCCGAACACCTGGCTCCGGCGCCGGGGAGCGCTCTCGTACATCATCTCGAGTAGCGACACCGAGTCCAAGACCAGCCGGTCGGCGCCGAACTCCTCGATCAGGTCCGGGAGGTCGTTCTGGATGCTGTCGAGGCTGTTCGACATCTCGACCGGGTCGATGTCGACAACCGCGAGCCGGTCGTCGTCGACGTACTCCCTGAACCCCCAACCCTTCTCGTCGGCCGTCGAGACGATCCGTTCGAAGCCCTCCTCTAAGGTGATGTAGACCCCGTTTTCGCCCTCCGCGAGCCCCTGGTTCAGAAACTGTAGCCCGAACGTGGTCTTTCCGGTCCCGGCGGACCCGATCGCCACCATCAGCGACCGTTCCGGGACGCCGCCGAGGATCATCTGGTCGAGTCCGTCGATCCCGACGTCGAGGCGGTCGAGGTTCGAGTCGAACTCCGCCTCGTCCTCGTCGAACGACTCCGGTTCGTCGCCGCCGAAACCGTCGAACCCGAACCCGTCACCACCGTCTCCACCAAGGGGATCGGTACCGTCACCACCGCTACCACCCCCGAAGGGATCAGTACTGTCGCCACCAAGCGGATCGTCACCGTTGCTGCCGCCACCGAACGGACCGCCACCGCCCGCTCCGGGCCCCTCGGAGCCGGTGTTCGGGTCGGGAGCGTCCTCCAGCGCCGAGGCGAAGTCCCGACTGAACGGGCTCCCGTCGGTGTCGTCGGATCCCTTCGGGTCGTCGTCGGCGCTGCGGTCGGTGTCGCCCGCAACCCCCGGCTCCTCGGACGCCGACCCCGAAGGCCTCCCGGTGGTCCCGGGGCGTTCGTCGTCCGGCCCGGACTCGTCGGCTGTCCCGGCCGCGTTCGAATCGCTTTCGACGTCGGCCGACCGCTCGTCGGAGCCGCCGTCGCCGTCGTCTCGCTCCCGGAGCGCGCGCTCGAACCAGTCGTCGTCACTCACCGAAACCACCCGCCAAGGTCGGGGAATGCCGTCGTGTCTGGGGTGGCCGCTCCACGCGAAGCCGGATCCGTTCCATCGGCGTGGTCCGACCGACGGCCGGCGCGGCTATCAATGTTGCCCGTGTGGCCCCGCTGCGGCATCCTCCTCGGGACCGCAGCCTTTCGAACGGCCGCGGTAACGCTTCGCCACGATCACAAGTGGCAACCGCCCTATTGGATGGTGACGACGGACCCGCTCTTTGATTATCTATCTATATGTATTTTCGTAGATAGTATGAGTTTCACGACCTCACACGCCGGTTCGTACAACGCCCGTCCACCCACGTATAGCAATCCACATTAACCCCGAAGCCGAACCGTTCGGATATGACTCAGTCGTACGTGATAATCGGCGACGGCGTTGCGGGCAGCTCCGCCGCCGAAACCCTCCGGGAGGAGAAGCCCGACGCCGACATTACCGTCGTCACCGACGAGGGCGAGGCCCTCTACAACCGGATCCTGATCAAGGAGTTCGCCAAGGGGAAGCTCCCGGAGGCGCCGATCTCGATCCACGACGAGTCGTGGTACACCGATCGCGACATCGACCTCGAACTCGACACGCTCGTCGTGGACATCGACGTCGACGCCCACACCATCGAGGCCCACGACGGCACAGTTTACGCGTGGGACAAACTGCTCGTGGCCGCCGGCGGGACGCCCACCCAGCTGCCGGTCGGGAACTCCGACGCCGACGGCGTCCACCACTTCTGGACGTTCGAGGACGCCCGGTCGATCAAATCCCACATCGAGCAGGCCGACTCCTCGGTCGTCGTGGGCGCGGGACTGCTCGGCATCGACCTTGCGGCGATCACCGCCGCGCAGGACGTCGAGGGCAAATACCTGATGCGCGGGAACAACTGGTGGCGCTACGCGCTCTCGGAGGAGGGCGCCGAAATCATCCACGACGCCCTGCGGGAACGCAACGTCGAGCCCGTGTTCCAATCGGGCGTCGATCACTTCGAGGTCGACGACGACGGCCGCGTCACCACCGCGGTCGACCCCAACGGCGAGGCGTTCGACGCGGACTTCGTGGGGATTGCGATCGGGCTGGATTTCAATACCGAGATCCTTCGGGACACGCCGATCGAGTGCGACGACGGGATCATCGTCGACGAATACCTCCGGACGAACCACGACGACGTCTTCGCTGCGGGCGACATCACGCGGTTCAACGACCTCATCCTGGGTGAGCGCGGCCAGAACGGCGCGTGGGGCTCCGCGAAGGAACAGGGGTCGATCGCGGCGCAGAACATGGTCGAGTACGGCGTCGAACCCTTCGAGTGGGTGTCGTCGTACTCCATCACCCACTTCGACTTCCCGTTCCTCTCGTTCGGCCACCCCACGCTCGGCGACGACGAGGCCGAGGCGAAATACTCGGACACCGAGTGGCGGCGGCTGGCGTTCAAGAACGGCCGGATCGTCGGTGGCGTGCTCATCGGCGACCTCTCCCCGCAGACGAAGTACAAGCAGTTGATGCGCGAACAGCGACAGGTCGCAGCCCAGAAGGACGTGTTGATGCAGCAGACCTTCGAACTCGACGAACTCGACGCGCCGGAGACGCCGGCCGAATAACGCGTTCCCGCCGACTCGCCACGCCCGAGCAACGCGTTCCCGCCGACTCGCCACCGGTGCCGCGTTTCGACGGCATCACAGACCGATGCTGTTTTCGTTCGGAGACCGGTACTCGTAATCATGAGCGATTCCTCGGCCGGCGGCCCGGGCGGTGGCGACGCGGACATGACCCTGGCGTTCGAGTTGGCGGCGCTGCAGGACCTCGCAGAGCCCAGCGTGGTGTTCAGCGACGCCCGGCAGTGGACCGAGTACGTCGGTGTCGTGAGTGAAAAGCCCACCTACGTCGTGACCAACTTCACCCGGAAACACCGGATCAGACAGGACTTCTTCTCGGGGCCCCGCGGGGTCACAGAGAGCCTAGCGAACGTGAAAGACCAGTTCGACACCGCCCGGTACGTCCTGGTCGGGACCAGCGACGACGACGTTGCGGCCGCCGACGCGGCCGAGTGGGAGTATCTCCCGTTGGAACAGGCGGCCGACGCGGCCGGGTGGACGCTCGCCGGCGTCGACGACGCCCCCGACGACCCCTTCGAGTCGAGCGACCGCGACGATTGGCCCTGAGGCGGGTTCCGACCGGAGATCGGGGACTCGCCGCCGTTGCGTTCCGGACCGCCCTCGTCACTGTGTGGCCGTGATCGCAGGCGTCGTGCGTTCCGGAGTCCACCACCCCGCGGCGCGGCTCTGACGCCGCCGATACTCCCCCTACGCGCTGCTAACGAAAGCGTTAATCGAACTGCGTTCCTCTCGTTCCACGATGAGTCACCAGCTGCCTGATGTACAGGCGAGCCAGCCGGACGTTACTGTCGGTCTGAGCCAGGTCGGCGTGACGAGCGTCGACAAGCTCGTTAAGATCGCCCGGGACGACAAGCGACCGTTCGTCCTGATGGCCGAGTTCGAGATCTTCGTGGATCTGCCGAGCGGCCGGAAGGGTGTGGACATGAGCCGGAACATGCAGGTAATCGACGAGATCCTCGAAGACGCGGTCTCGGAACCGACCTACCGCGTTGAGGACATGTGCGGCGACGTCGCCGAGCGACTTCTGGAGAAACACGCCTACACTTCGACCGCCGAGGTCCGGATGACTGCCGACTTCGTGGTCCGGGAGGACACCCCCGCAAGCGAACTCCCCACGCAGAGCACGATCACGATCGTCGCCAGCGCCGAGGCCACGGAGGAAGGCACCCGCGAGGAGATCGGTGCCGAGGTGGTCGGGATGACCGTCTGTCCCTGTTCACAGGGGATGTCGGCGTCCCGCGCCCGCGACGTGCTCCGCGATCTCGACGTCGACGGCGAAACCATCGAGGAGTTCCTCGAACAGGTCCCACAGCCCGGCCACTCACAACGCGGGCACGCCACCCTGACCGTCACCGCCGACGGCTCCCCCGAAGTGGACCTGATGGACATCGTCGAGATCGCCCGGGATTCGATGTCCGCCCGGATCTACAATCTCGCAAAGCGGCCTGACGAGGATTACATGACGTACCACGCCCACGCGGACGCGAAGTTCGTCGAGGACTGCGTCCGGTCGATGGCCGAGCAGGTGACCGACGAGTTCGATCACCTCCCGGACGACGCCGTCGTCCACATGAAGCAGTCCAACGACGAGTCGATCCACCAGCACAACGCCCACGCCGAGCGCGAGGTGCTGGTCGGGCGGCTCCGGGACGAACTCAGCGGCCGGGTCTGATCGGTTCTTGCAAGCCTCTTCTGCGGTCTACTCCTCCGCCAGCGCCGACAGCGGGAGCGGGTCGGCCGCCTCCCACTTGGGGTCGAACATCCCGCGGACGTTCCCGGCGAACTCCGGATCCTTCAGGTCGATCATCGCGAAGGCCTCCCCGGGGTCCAACGGGTTCGGAACCTCGATACACACTTCGGTGTCGTCGATGAGCTCGAACGTCCCCGAGAGTTCCGGCGCCGTCCGGGCCGCGAACGCGTCGTGATCCGCCAACCGGTCGGTGTACCGCCCGCCGATCCCGGCCGGCAGCGACGCGACGAGGTCCGGCTCCATCAGAAGCGACACGTCGACGCCGCGGTCGACCGCCGCCTCCAACTCCGCGGCGACCCGCTCGCCGACCGTGCCGAAATCGAACTGTGGCGACACCCCACCGGCAACGATCACGAGCGACTGCTCGGCCGCCGCGAGCCGCTCGACGAGCAGGTCGACCGAGGCCTCGGTTCCGACCGCCGCGGTCCAGAACTCCCCGTCGATCGGCGCGGTCGCCTCTAAGTCCGCGGTGAGTTCCTCGACGGCGGCCTCGTACTGGTCGATCCTGGTCTGTAGCTCCTCCCGTTTGTTCTCGAAGAGCCGCCCCAAGGCGGTGTCGGGCTCGACGGCAGCGTACTTCTTGGGCCGGCCGGCGGTCTGGCTCCGGACCAAACTGTGGTGTTCCAACGCGTTCAACACGTCGTAGATCCGACCCATCGGGACGTCGCTGGCGTTCGACAACTCCTTTGCCGTTGCTGGGCCGGTGCGAAGCAGTGACCGGTACGTTCGCGCCTCGTACTTCGAGAGCCCGAGATCCCTGAGATCCGTCATGTGCCGAACTCCGTCGCCGCGGATAAAAAAACACACCGACAGTTTATCCGGACGCCGGACCCCGGACACCCACGGACTACTCCCCGCTCCCGCCGTCGGTGAGGGCGCTGACGGCGTCGAGAAGCTCCTCGGGGGTCGTCACGTCGCGGCGGTCGGATCCGCGGCTGACCGTCGCCACCCCGGCCGGGGTATCGGACGCGGCGGGCACGACGACAGCTTCGTGATCGGCGACCCTGAGAGCGGCCCGGTGGAGGTCGCTCCCGGCGCCGTCGTCGACGGCGACCACGAGGTCCGGGCGGGTCAGCCGCGACGCCACCGAGCCGTAGCCCGCCACCTGGACCCCGAACCGGTCCCACGCGCCGGCGAACGCGGCGACGGCATCGGCGGCGGCGTCGGCGTAGTCGCCTCCGTGCTCCTCGCTGGCGCCGTCGACTACCGCAGCGAGATCGAGGAGCGCTTCGGCCATCTCCACGTTCCCGTCGAGCGGCCTGAGCGGCTTCGAGAGGAGTCCGACGCCCGCTGCCGGCCCGTCCCGGAACGCACCTTCGGGTTCCTGGAGGTCCGCGATCGCCTCGTCGGCGACGCTCCGGGCCACGGCGAGTGGATCGACGGGGAGCGCGTCGGCGCCGAGGACCTGCCGGGCGGTTGTGAACGCGGCAACGACCCGGGCGTGATCCTCGAGCAGCCCCTCGGGCGGTGCCGACTCGCCGTCCCTCACGTCGTCGGGGTCGATGTGTGACACGACACCGTCGTCGACGAACGAGGTTGCGAGCGCCCGGAGGACCCGATCCGCGTACTCCCGGGCGTCGTCGTCGTCCGTGTAGGCGGCGACGGTGAGCAGCGCCTCCGCGGCCAGCGCGTTCCCGCCGGCGTAGCCGGTGAGGTCGCGCCGCGGCTCCCGGGCGTCGTCGTCGGGCGGGGCGACGCTTCCGCCGAAGGCGGTCCCGTTCCAGAGCCGGTCGACGAGGAACTCGCGGGTGTGGGTCACGGGTGTCAAAAGCGACTCGTCGCCGGTGTAGAGGTAGCCGGTAGCGAACGCGCGGATCAGGGCGGCGTTATCGATCAGGAGCTTTTCCCGTTCGGGGTTCGACCAATCACGCCCTGCCGCGTACCGGAAGAACCCGCCGGTTCCGTCGTCGTGGAGCGACTGGTGAATCGCCCGCAACGTTTGGATCGCCTTCGGGCGCGCCCGCTTCAGCGCGAACTCTACCGTCCGCGGGAGGGGGAACTTCGCGTCGTCGCCCCACCCGCCGAAGCGGTCGTCCCACTGCTCGTCGAGTTGCCCCGCGAGGTGGGATTCGATCCGCTCGTCGACGGTCCCGCCGGGCGTCGGGTCGCCGGCCAGCGCGCGTGGAACCCGCCCCGCGTCGGTGCCGCGGTCGGTCCACACCTCGCGGACCGAGTCGAGGACCTGCCGCAGTCCGTCGGGCCCGAGATAGCCCGCGCCGGTGATGACGTCGCCGTCGGGCGTACAGAAGACCGTCGAGGGGAACCCGCCCATGTTGTACCGTTCGCGAACCCGGGGGTGGCAGTCGACGTCGACGCTGACGGGGACGAACCCGTCGTTGATGTTGGCCGCGATCCGCGGTTCGGCGTAGGTCTCGGCGTCCATCTCGTGACAGCTGTCACACCAGGTGGCGGTCAGCGAGAGCAGCACGGGCCTCCCGGCCGAGCGGGCCTCCTCGAACGGGGCCGGCCCCCACCCGCGCCACTCGACGTGCGTCGGATCCGCAGTCATACCCCGGTTCGGGTTCGGCGGCGGGTAAGGGCTTCGAGGGACCGCTGACACGAACGACCCCGCGCTCGGACTGCCGTGGCGTCGACGATGTGCAAGTACCGTGTCCCGACCCCCCCAAGACGTCGGCCCACGCCGTGCGACGAGAGCCGACAGTGCCAGCGACCGATCCGGCATCCATCGTCGGGAGGTTTCGAAGACGTCCACGCCACCCCGCTGACGGACCGTCCCGACCCCGGGACACAAGGGCTATGAACGGCGACCGTGAACTCAAGGTATGCGCACGCGCTGGGTCATCGCGCTCCTGCTGGCGATCCCGCTCGCCGACACCCTGCTTTTGCTCCCGGTCGCCGGGGCCATCGGGTTCGTCCCGACCGTCCTCCTCGTGGTGCTCACCGGCCTCGTCGGGATGCTTCTGGTTCGCGCGGAGGGGCGTCACACCCTCGCGAAGCTCCGGCGGAAAGCCGCAACGGGCGAGGTGCCGACGAACGAACTCCTCGACGGCGGACTGCTGATCGCCGCGGGGGCGTTCCTTCTGACGCCCGGGATCGTCACCGACGCGATCGGGTTCGCCCTGGCGCTTCCCGTGACCCGGTATCCGATCCGACAGGTGCTGAAGCGGTACGTGGTGACCCCGTACCTCGACCGGGCGACCGGCGGGTTCGTCTCCGGCAACGTCTGGGTCGACGGCTTTCCCGACGGCGACGGCGACGACGATGTGGTGAACCTTGACCCCGAGGAGTACGGCCGGTCCGGCGACGACTCCTGAGCCATGCCGTGGCGTTGCCCCTGCCGAAAGGAAACGCTTAAACTCCTCATCGGATTACCGATAGACGCGCTCGCCTGGGGCCAATAGCTCAGTCAGGTTGAGCGCTCGGCTGATAACCGGGAGGTCCACGG
>CAZDEJ010000003.1:0-22028 GCA_964504395.1 uncultured Halobellus sp.
ATGCCGCTGTTTACCGCCGCGGCGATGTTCGGAATCGTGATCGTGGCCGGGTACCTGCTGTTTGCGATGCAGCGAACCCTGTTCGGACCGTTCAGCTTCGATGGCGACTACGACATCGCCGCCGCGCCGTTCCACGATGTCGCCCCGCTCGCGGTCCTGCTCCTCCTGACGGTCGTGCTCGGGGTCGCGCCTGATCTCTTCTTCGGGATGATTCAGGACGCCGTGAACCCCATCCTCTCGGGAGGTGGGCTCTGATGTACGACGCGCTTCTGCTACAGTCGGAGACGGCCGCCGCCTGGACCGCCCTGGCGCCGGCGATCCTGCTCGCGGCGACCGGATTGGCGCTTCTGGGAATCGACACGCTGTGGCCCGACGACCCGAGCAACGCGGTACTCGCGGGTACCGCCGCCACAGGATCGATCCTGTCGTTTGCGGTCACGGCGTGGTTCCTGGTGGCCGGCACCGGCCAGGCTGCCACCGGCGGTGCAATCGCGCTGTACGGCGACGCCCTCGTCGTCGACGGGATGAGCCTGTTTTTCACGCTCATCTTCACCATCGTGACCGCGATGGTTGCGGTCGCGGCGTACGACTACCTCGACGACAACTCCCACCGCGCGGAGTTCTACTCGCTGGTACTGTTCGCGGCCGCGGGCATGTCGCTGATGGCGACCGCCAACTCCCTCGCGACGGTGTTCATCAGCCTCGAACTCGCGTCGCTGCCCTCGTACGCGCTCGTTGCGTTCCTCAAGACCGACCGCGGGAGCGTCGAAGCGGGGCTGAAATACTTCCTGATCGGCGCGGTCTCCTCGGCGGTGCTCGCGTTCGGGATCAGCTTAGTCTACGCCGTTACGGGGTCGCTCGTTCTCGGTGACGTTGCGGCCGCGATCGGCACTCCCGACATGGCGGGCGTGCTCGGACTCGGCGTGCTGATGATTCTCGGCGGGTTCGCGTTCAAAACCGCGTCGGTGCCGTTCCACTTCTGGGCGCCGGAGGCTTACGAGGGCGCGCCCGCGCCCATCTCCGCGTTCCTCTCGTCGGCCTCGAAGGCGGCCGGCTTCGCGGTTGCGTTCCGCGTGTTCGTCCAGGCGTTCCCCTTGGAAGCCGTGCCCGCAGGCGTCGACTGGGTGGTCGCGTTCCAGGTGCTCGCGGTCGTCACGATGACGCTCGGGAACTTCGCCGCGGCGACCCAGGAGAACGTCAAACGGATGCTGGCGTACTCCTCGGTCGGCCACGCGGGATACGCGCTGATCGGATTGGCGGCGCTGACAGCGGGCGGCCCCAACGGGGACGTTCTCGGCGCGTCGATGGCGCATCTCCTGGTCTACGGCTTCATGAACACCGGTGCGTTCCTGTTCATCGCCCTCGTCGAACACTGGGGCGTCGGCCGGACGTTCGAGGACTACAACGGGCTGGCGTCGACCGCGCCGATCGCGGCGGTCGCGATGACGGTCTTCATGTTCAGCCTCGCCGGGTTGCCGCCGTTCGGCGGATTCCTCTCGAAGTACGTGCTGTTTTACTCCGCGATCGAAGCCGGGTTCTGGTGGCTCGCGGCGGTCGGTGCGGTCAACAGCGCGCTGTCGCTGTTCTACTACAGCCGCGTCGTGAGAGCGATGTGGATCGAGACGTCGGTCGCCGACTTCGAAATCGAGAGCCGGCCGGTTGGGCTCTACACCGCGGTGCTGTTCGCCGGCGTCGGCACGCTGCTGTTGCTCCCCGGGTTCGGCCCGGTGATCGAGACGGCACAAACCGTCGCCGCGACACTGTTCTGAGGACGTCCGGATTTCAAGCCTTGGCGTGTGTGACCGCCGCGATCCACCCGAAAGGAAACACATTTAATCGCGCCACCGATACTATTTGATGGAGGGCCGGTAGCTCAGCCCGGCAGAGCGTCTGGCTCTTAACCAGACGGTCGCGCGTTCAAATCGCGTCCGGCCCGTTTTTGTCACGAGGGATTTGAACTGCAGGGAGGTCGCGCGCAGCGAAGCGAGCACGTCCGACCCGTCCGATCTATCAAACTTTGCTCACCTCGGGCGGGAGGTGAGCGTCGACGATTCCCTCTCCGTCGACGTCGAACTCGACGGCGCCGACAACCACCCGCGAGCGGCTCTCGGCCAGTTACCGGGACCGACTACGCACGACCGCGAGAACTACACGACGACTCACTCCGAGGTGAGTTCCGACAGCAGCGTCTCCAGTTCGTAGTTCTCGAACGCGCGGCTGCTGTGCCGCAGCGTGGACACCACGAACGTGGAGTTCGTCCCGCGGACCTCGTCGATGCGCTCGAGGTCCGTGATCAGCTGCTCGACCAACTCCCGGTCGGGGAGGTGTGCGACCACCACGAAGTCGGTCTCGCCCATCGTGAAGTACGCCTGCGAGACCCCTTCGACCTCCAGGATCTTCTCCTCGAAGTCGTGGTGGGTGCCGTGATAGTCGGTCAAGAGCTTCACCAGCACCGTTACGTCGAGGCCGACTTCCTCCAAGTCGATGTCGTAGAGGTCGTTCTGGATGATTCCGGCCTCCCGGAGGTTGTTCAGCCGGTAGTGGATCGTCGACACCGGGATGTCGGTCTCGTCGTGGAGTCGCTCGGGGCTGCCAGTGCCGAGGTCGGAGATGGCCTTCAGAAGCCGGACGTCGCGTTCATCCATCGTTCGATGGATACTCTTCGGATCTGCGGGGATGTAGATTACGACATGCCGCCGACGGGGATAACAGTCTCGCCTCCCACGATACTCGTACCGATGAACCGAACAGAGATCCGGCGGGCGTGGGACGACGTCGCCGAAACCTACGCCCGACGCCGGGACCCGACCGGCTCCGACGCCGACCTGCTCGATGAGCTCCGTGACCGACTCGGCCCCGATCCGACCGTACTCGACGTCGGGTGCGGCGACGGCGCTCGGACGCTCGCCAACCTCCCCGAGGGCAGTCTCGGGTTCGACGTCTCGCGGACGGGGCTGGAACTCGCCGCCGGGAACCTCCCCGATGCGCGGCTGGTCCAAGCCGAGATGCGCGAGATCCCGTTCCGTGCCGACACCGTCGACGCGATCACGGCGTACCACGCGGTGTTCCACGTCCCGCGCGCTGCTCACCCGGACGTGTACCGGGAGTTCGCGCGGGTGTTGCGGCCGGGGGGACAGCTCCTGATGACGCTCCCGAGCGGGCGGTTCGAGACGGTCCGCGAGGGGTGGATGGGCGGCCGGATGCTGTTCTCGGCACCCGGCCGGGACGCGACGCTCTCACAGCTTCGGGACGCGGGGTTCGAGGACATCGAGACACGAACCGTGAGCGACCCGCTGGGGAGTGGCGCGGAGTTCGTGTTCGCGACGCTTGCGGGGGCGACGGACTGATACCGTCGGCCATAGTCGCGTGACTGGTTTCGACCCCGGGGTGCCGAACCCCGTCACGTAGTCGTAGCCAGCAGTACGAGTCGGGTGCGGTCTGCGACCGCCCGGACTACCCGCCGTTCGTGGCGTCACTGTCGACGCCCATCGCCCGGAACAACTTCTTGCAGACGGCCTCCTCGGTCAGTTGCAACAGCGTGTCCCGGTTGTCGTCGTTCGTCTCGATCCCGGTGAAGATCCCGAGCGGGATCTCCACGTCGCCCTGTGTGGAGTGACCGCCGGTCTCGCCGATCCCCGAGAAGGCGTCCTGGAGGATGTTTCCGATGTTCATCCGGATGTCCTTCGAGCGCGCCGAGAGGAAGATCCGATCGTCGCAGATCCCGAACACCGCTGTCGTGGTGATGCCTTCGAGCTTCAGGAGGTGCTGGGCGGCCTGTCCCAGGGCGTCGCGGTCGCGGATGAACCCCGCGTTCGAGACCAGGTGGCTCCCCTGGACCTTGCGGTTCCGGATGGCCTCCGCGAGGACGTCCAGCGTCTCGGGCGACATCGACGGCGACTCCACCTGCTCGAGGGTGTCGTGGTTGACGAAGGGGTGGAGATACGCGGCGGCAGTGAGGTCCGCGGGCGTCGTTTCGCGCTTGAAATCGACCGTTTCCGACCGGATTCCGTACAGCAGCGCGGTCGCAACGGCCTCGGTGGGCGAGAGCCCGAACTCCTGGAGATACTTCGTGAGGATCGTCGACGTCGCGGAGACGTTCGTTCGGACGTCGGTGAACGCCGCTTCGACCTCGTTTTCGGGGTCGTGGCGGTCGATGAAAATGTCGATGTCGATCTCGGGGTCGAACTCCGCATCGTTCGACTGCCCGTGGTCGACCATCGCCACTGCGCCGTACTCCGAGAGCGGCTTGCCGTCCTCGGTCGAAACCAGTTCGATCCCCAGGAGGTTGACGAACGCACGGTTCTCCTGGTGGCCGATCTCGCCCTCGTAGTTGATGACGGCGTCGATGCCGTGTTCCCGCGCGATGGCCTGAAGCGCGACCGCCGACGCGATCGAATCCGGGTCCGGGTCGTCGTTCGTGAGGACCGCCAGCCCGTCGGTGGCACCTTCGAGCACCTCCGCGAACTGTTTGGCCTTGTACTCGAGTTCGCCCGATTCGAGCGACCGCAACGCGGACTCGGCGATGACCTCCGAGGGGTTGATGACGACGTCGGCGCCCAACTCCGCGAGTTCGTCCTCGGTGACCGGATCGGAGGCGCGGGCGACGACGAACTGGTCACCACCCCGGTCTCTGATCGCCGAGACGGCCGCCTTGTTCGCCTCGACGTCGGACGCCAGGATGAGGAGCACATCCCGGTCGATGACCACGTCGGCGATATCCGGCTCCGAGACGTCGGCTTGCTGGGCGTTCAGATCCTGATCGCGCAGGGATCCCACCCGGCTCTCGTCCTTGTCGAGAATAAGGACGTCCTTGCCGTCGGCGACGAGATCCTCGGCTACCGCGTAGCCGACGCTCCCGCACCCCAGAATGGCGTATGACGACATCGACGAGGTTGCAGCCCCGGCACTCATGTGACGACATCTCGAACCGGGCGCCACTTAACAGCACTCGTTCAGTCCCGTCGGGCGGGATCCGACGGCGGTTCTACTGCACCGGCTCCGGTGCGTGTCGCCGCCGCTCCCGGCCCGGTCCCCGGAGTCGCAGGCGCGTGACGGCAGGGTTTTTGCAGGGGCGTCCGGATGGCCGGATATGCAACGCCTCCTGGTACTCGGCGTCTCTGCGCCCGTCCGTGGCGCCGTCGAGCGCCTTGCGGCCCGCCCCGGTACCCTGACTGTCGTTTCGCCGACGGATCTGCCGGGCGACGTTGCCTCGACGAGCGTGACGCACGAACGCGCCCGCCCGGACGAGTCCGCCGCGTACCCTGCCCGCGCGGATCTCGTTCTCGCTGCGGGTGCCGACGCCGCGACGACCGCCGCAGCCGCCACCGCCGCACGTGAGGCGTTCCCCGACGCGCACATAGTGGCGTACGTCGGTCCCGAGGCCGACGCAGGGACGCAAGCCCGGGTCGCGGCGGTCGCAGACCGGGTGATCGACGCCGATCGGATCCTCACCGACCGGCTGGGGGAGCTCACGGCCGGCCCCGGCGCCGAGCGGCTCCACAAACTCTACACCACGCTTCGCCGGATCGACGGCCGGCTCGCGGTCGTGATGCACGACAACCCCGATCCCGACGCGATCGCCAGTGCACTCGGCGTCGCCCGGGTCGCCGGAAGCATCGGCGTCGACGCGGACGCGTGTTACTTCGGCTCCATCTCACACCAGGAGAACCGCGCGATGGTGAACCTCTTGGAGCTTGACCTCGTGAACCTCGACGACGGCGACGAGGTGCGGTCGGAGTACGGCGGCGTCGCCCTGGTCGACCACTCCCGGCCGGGGGTCAACGACGGCCTGTCGGCGGATACCCCGGTCGACATCGTCATCGATCACCACCCGCCGCGGGCGTCGGTGGAGGCGGACTTCGTCGACCTCCGCCACGACATCGGCGCGACGAGCACGCTCGTCTCGGATTACCTCTCCCGGGCGGACGTCGTCCCCGAGGAGCCGCTTGCGACCGCACTCCTCTTCGGTATTCGGGTCGATACGGACGACTTCGCACGCGAGGTGTCGGCAGCCGACCTCGAGGCGGGTGCGTGGCTGGTCTCACACGGGGATCTCGAACTGCTCGAACGCATCGAGTCGCCGAGCATGACTCCGGAGGTCATGGAGACGCTGTCGCGTGCGATCCGCGACCGTGACGTCCGCGGCGACGCCCTAGCGTCGAACGTCGGCGCGATCCGTGACCGTGATGCCCTCGCGCAGGCCGCCGATCGACTCGTGAGCATGGACGGGGTTCGGACCGCGGTGGTCTACGGGTTCAAAGACGGGACAGTCTACGTCTCCGGACGGGCCCGCGGGACGGACGTCGACCTCGGTGAGACGCTCCGGGACGCACTCGGCAGCATCGGCAGCGCCGGTGGCCACGCGGATATGGCGGGCGCACAGGTTCCGCTCGGGATCCTCGGCGAGACCGACGAGGACTCGGAGGCGGCGCTGACCGAGGTGGTTTCGGAGGTGGTCGCCGGCCGGCTCTTCGAGACGCTCAAGAACGCGACGACGCTACTCGACCCCGACGACGGCGACGGGCGGGTCTTCGAGTTCCCGTTTGCGGGGTGGGAGTCGGACCCGAACCGCTGACGCGTCGGATCTCCGGACGGGTCGCGGGGAGCACGCTTTTGCGGTGTGACCGCATACGTCCGCCAATGACGGAGAGGCCGCAGGTCTCGGAGTACATGACCCGGGAGGTCAAGACAGTCTCGCCGACCGACACTGTCGCCGCCGTGGCACGCCGGATCAAGGAGACCGAGGGTCACAACGGCTTTCCCGTCTCCGAGGGGCGGAAGGTCCAGGGGTTCGTGACCGCGAGCGACCTCCTGCTTGCGGGCGACGACGACCCCCTGTTCACCGTGATGACCGAGGACATCATCGTCGGCCACCCGGACATGGACGTGATCGACGCCGCCCGCGTGATCCTCCGGTCGGGAATCCAGAAGCTGCCGGTCGTCGACGACGCCGACAACTTGGTCGGCATCATTTCGAACACCGACGTGGTCCGCTCACAGATCGAGCGGGCGACCCCGGAGAAGGTGGGCAAACTGATGCGGACCCTCGAACAGATCCACGACGTCTCCCTCCACCAGGAACACCGCCACATCGAGTTGGCTCGGCTCACGCCGACACAGGGTCGGGTCTACGCCGACGAGCTCGAGGGGAGACAGTACGAACTCGAACGCGGGCTGGCGGAACCGCTCGTCGTCATCGACAACGCGGGGGAGCTGATCCTGGCCGACGGTCACCACCGGGTGATGGCGGCCACCGAACTCGGGATCGAGGCGATGGACGCCTCCACCATCGTGATCGGCAACCACATCCAACTCGGGATGCAGCGCACCGCCGAAAAGGAGGGACTGGCGTCGATCGACGACATCGAGATCGTCGACTACGGCCGTCACCCGCTGGTCGAGTCGACCGAGCGGCTCCAGGAGTAGGTGGCGCGGAAGTCCCGCCCGAGCGGCACCGGACGGAGGCCACGCGGCTCGGAACCTCGCCCGGTCACTCGGCGGCCCCGCCGTCGTCGTTGCCGTCAGGATCGTCCGACCTCCAGCGGTCGACTACGGCCCGCGCGGCCGACTCGTCGGCGACACGCTCGTGGCGGTAGCCGCGCCCGCTCGGGGCCTGGTGGAGTCGGTCGAACCTGACGACCCACTCGCCGTCCGGGCGCCTGCGCCGCCGGATCGTGGCGTATCCGTCCTCGCGAGTCCACTCGACGACTCCCCCGTCGCTTCGGGTTCGCGTCCACTCCATACGAGGGGACACACGCCCTCGGTTCGTATATACTCCGGACGCGCCGGAGACCCGAGTGCGTCGTACGCGGCGGCCGTGACGGGAGCCTCGGCCCCGAGCGCGGGACACGCGAGCCTCACCGCCCGGCCAGCGTCCATACTCCGCCGCTCGTGGGGTGTACCACTGCCCGACCCCATCGATAGCCGAGGTCGCGGAGTGTCATCGTTGCGTGTGCCAGCGACGGACGCTCTCGACGTTCCGGTTTCCAACGACACCGCCCAGTTCTGCTCACACGACCCGGTGTCCGAACCCATAAATTCGAGTTACTTCGGCCCGTAGTAGGTTGTAGTGACCGACTCGTACGTGTGTCCGAACTGTGAACGCGTGGAAGACCGTCCTTACAGGGTCCGACTGATCGTCTTCACCTGCCCGGAGTGCGGGGACAACGGACGGTTCCTCAACACGGTCCTCGTGGACCGCCTCCGTGACGTTCCCGACCCCGACCGCCCCGACGACTGGGCGGAGATGCGGCTGGACGAACGCCTGGAGTACGCGATCAAACACGGCCTCCTTGACCTGAGTTTCACCGGACCGCTTCGATCCGACTGACCGGATTTAGGCGGGTCCGGACGCCCCGAGCGCCGCCGGTTGCGCCGTCGGTTCCGCGAGGAGCCACGGGTCTCGTCCCCGAATCGGTCGGGGCGACAACGGTGCTCATACCGTTTGCTATGACTACGTGACGGGGTTCGGCACCCCGAGGTGTCGAAATCCCTCACGTGGCGATCGCCGGCAGTATCACGCCACGACCCGTGCGTCGGTGTCGACGAACACCCCGTCGACGTACTCGCCGTCGGGGCCCACCCACGTGTACTCGTAGCCACACTCGCTCGTCAGCCGACAGACCCGGGTTTCGGGCGGCCACACCAGCCTGACGCCGTCGGCGGTGGTTTCGACCGTCGCCTCCTGCCTGTAGGTCACGCTGGCCCCACCGTCCCCGACGAACGTCACCGCCAGGTCGACCTCCGAACCGCCGTCCGCAAGGGGAACCGACCGACCGTCGGAGCCTGCCGCGAACTCGAGGGTCGGCGCCGCCGCGGCGTCCGGGCCGATCGTCCACGCTACGGTGATTCTGCCGTTCTCCCGGGCGTCGGCCGGGACGGTGTACCGGACGAACCCCTCCGGCGTTTCGATCCTGACGCTCACGCTCGCGGCCGACCGAGGAACTCCGACCGTCGTCCGGGCGCGGACCGTCCCGCCCCGGAGCACGCGAAGTCGCTGTAGCGTCGGGGTCACCGGCGTCGCCGCGCCGGCCCACGTCCCCCGGTAGGTGAACCGGTACGGCGTCCGGTTCGTCGCCGCCAGGACCGCGAGGTCGCGCTCCGGTCCGCCGTCGGTGGCATAGACGACGTTCCCGTCGAACCCGCCACCGGAGCGGAGGTACTGGAACGGGTGGGCCTGCCAGTCGCCGTACGGATCGGGCGTGAACACGACGGCGTCGTCGAACGACCGGCGCTCGAACGGCTCGTAGGTGGCGTCGAGGTTGTCGGTTCGGATCGCGTTCGCCTCGTAGGGGTCCTCGATCGCGGCCCGTTCGGCGGATCCGACCACCGGCGCGGCAACGACAAGCACGAGGAGCACGGCGAGTCGGCAACGGCGGCGGCTCGTGTACTCGCGGACCGCCGCGGCGAATCCACGCACGAGGCCGACTGCACCCGCAGCCGAAAACACCGCGACCGGGAGCAGGACGTCGAAGTGGTAGAACGGTCCCAACAGGTCGATGAGGCCGTTCCGGAGCCCGTTGTGGGTGCCCCAGAAGTACGCCTCGCCCAGGAACACCGTAGGCACGACCGCGAGGACGACGGCAGCGACTTCCCCGTTGTTCATCCCCGCCGTCGGCTCGAACCGATCACGGGGCCCGCCGCCCTCCCGGGCCGCCAGCGCTCGCCGCCCCGCTGCGCCGACACCGACGGCAGCCAGGGCGGTCCCGACCGGCCCCGCGGCGACCCAGTCGGTGAAGACGTACTCGACCGCCGTCGCGGTCGTCTCAGCGGCGAGCGCCGGGTCGTAGTCGCGCTCGTAGGTGAGGATCTCCCGCGTTCCGAACCCGATCCCGTCGTTCGGTGCGAACGCGGCGTACGGGAACGTCAGCGGGTCACCGGTCACGACGGCGTTGTACCCGAGCGTGACCGCGACGAACGCGGCACCGGGGATCGCGATCGCGACCGACCGACCGAGCACGCCTCTGAACCCCTGACGCCGGGCGTGGCGGCGCCACGCGACCGCGAGCGAGACCAGCGTGTGCCCGACGAACGGGAGCGCGAAGAGCACTGCAGTGTACGGCCGGCAGAAGAACGCCAGCCCGATCGCAACGCCGGCGGCCGCGCCCCACTGTGTGCTCCCCGTCCGGGCGGCGCGGACGTACGCGACCGCGAACGCGACGTTCAGCAGCGTCGCCGGCGCGTAGGAGAGAAACGTTGCCGACGTGAACAGGAACATCGGTGCGCCTGCGAGCGCAGGGATGGCGACTAGCCCGACCCGACGGTCGAACGCCGCCGATCCCAGGGCGTAGACGCCCGCGGCGGTCCCCGCCGCGATGCCGCCGAGCGCGAGGTTCCAGTCGCCGAGCAGCCGGCCCACCGCGAACATCGCGGGCGCAACCGGGGAGTACTTGCTGTACAGCCGGACCCCGTCGGCGGTCGAGTCGACGACGAAGAACCACGGTCGGACCGCCTCCCACGGGATCGCTCCCGGCCGGACGAAGAGTTTCCCCTCGAGCAGCATCGCGGCCTGATAGAGGTAGACGCCCTCGTCGTCGTTGACGGAGTGGTACGGGAAGAGATCGATCGCAAGCACGTACACGAGCGTGCCGACGGCGGCAACCAGGACGGCGGCGACGAGGCGCTCCGGACGGTCGTAGACGCCGAGGCGGTCGCCCGCCCGCCGGAGGAAGCGGTCACCGGCGACGTCCCCGATCCGGTCCCGGAGGCCGCCGCGCCGCGACACGGATCAGGTACCGTACCGCGCGTCGTCCTCGGGGCGTTGCTCCCGGGGGAACCACGCGAGTTCGTGATCGGCCCTGAGCGCGAGGTCGACCGGCCCCGACTCGGGAACGGCCTCGTCGTGGTTGTGCATACATTGGATCGACTCGCCGGTGTCGAGTTCGACTTGGTACAGGAACGTCGGCCCCAGATACCGACGGCCGACCACCTGGCCACACCCATCGGCCGCGTCCGCGACCGGCCGCGCGCTCACGTCGTCCGGGCGGACGAGGAGGTCGATCCGGGTGTGGTCGTACTCGCGCGCGAGCCCGTGGATCTGTTCGCGGGGGACGGTCCCGAGGTCGGTCTCGACGGCGTCACCGGAGACGTATCCGGGGACGAAACTGGCGTACCCCAGGAACGCGGCCACGAACCGGGATTCGGGGTGTTGAAACACCGTTTCGGGGTCGCCGACCTGCTCGATCCGGCCGTCGTTCATCACCGCAACCCGGTCGGAGATCGACAGCGCCTCCTCCTGGTCGTGGGTGACCGAAACCGCGGTCACGCCGGTGCGTTTGATTATCTTTCGGACCTCCTCGCGCATCTCCACTCTGAGGTCGACGTCGAGGTTGGAGAAGGGCTCGTCGAGCAGGAGAATGTCGGGTTCCGGCGCCAGCGACCGTGCGAGCGCGACGCGCTGCTGTTGGCCGCCCGAGAGCTGGTCCGGGTAGCTGTCACCCTGGCCGGCCAAGTCCACAAGCTCCAGCAGGTCGTCGACCCGCGATTCGACCTCGCCGTCCGGGCGGTCCTTCAGCCCGAACGCGACGTTCTCCCGGGCGGTCAGGTGGGGAAACAGCGCGAACTCCTGGAAGACGACCCCAACGCCACGGTTCTCGGGGGCCACGAACGACGATCCCGACATCGACTCGCCGTTGAGCCGAACGGCCCCGCCGCCGGGGCGCTCCAGCCCGGCGATCAGCCTGAGCGTCGTCGTCTTTCCGCACCCCGACGGCCCGAGGAGCGTCAGGATCTCGCCCTCCCGAACCGACAGCGACAGCCCCTCGACGACGGTCTCTGTTCCGTATGATTTCCGGAGCCCGTCGAGTTCCAGAACGGCGCCGTCGCGCCCGGGCGGTTCCCCCCTGGCAGCCGTCGTAGCTGATCCGTCGGTAACGGTATCCGGTGTCTTACCCTGCGTGTCGGCCCGCCGTTCCGTGTGATCGACCACCGGTTGCCCCTTATTGGACATCGTATCCCTCCTGTCTGAGGATCACGAGCATCGACAGCCCGGAGACGACGAGTAAGACGAGCGCCGGGATCGCCGCCTGTCCGAAGTAGCCCGATTCATATGCTGTCCAAATGTGCGTGACCAAGGTTGTAAAACCCGACGGTCTGAGAAGCAGCGTCGCCGGAAGCTCCTTCATCGTCGTCAGGAACACGAGCGCCGCTCCGCCGAACAGCCCGGGCGCGACGAGGGGTAGCGTGACGTACCGGAACGCCCCCGCCGACGTCTGCCCGAGGGTGCGCGCGGCCTCCGGCAGCGACGGGTCGACCGAGAGAAACGACGCCCGCAGCGACCCAACCGATTGCGGGAGAAAGCGGATCACGTACGCGAACACCAGCAGATACAACGTCTGGTAGATGGGTGCGGCGTAGGCGCTCCCGAAGAACACGAGGGCGAGCCCGAGTACGACACCCGGGACCGCGTAGCCGACGTACGAGATCCGCTCGAACGCGTCGGCGAGCCGCCCCCCGTGTCGTGCCGAGAGGTACGCCACCGGGATTCCGGCCACGACGGCCACGGCGGCCGCGGCGGCTGAGACGGTCACCGAATTGAGCGCGTACGACCACTCGAACGCCAGCGACTGATTGGCGGTCGGTCCGGTCGCGACGAGCCACGACAGCAGGATCGCGACCGGAACGACGAGTGCCAACCCGGCGACGAGCGCCACCGGCAGTATCGCGGGATACCGCCACCGGCCGAGCGCGACGAGCGCGCGGGACCGACCGCCCGCGGTCGTCCGCTCCTCGCCGCGGATCCGGGATTCGACCCAGAGGATGAACACCGTGACCGCAACGAGTTGGAGGGAGAGCAACACCGCGGTGTCGCGACCGAACGTCCCGAACTCCACGAAGATGATGCGGGTGAAGACGTCGTAGCGCATGATCGACGGGGTTCCGAAGTCCGCGAGGACGTAGAGTGCCGAGAGTAACGCCCCCGCAGCTACCGCCGGCCGGATCTGTGGGACCGTCACCCGCCGGAACGTCTCCCACCGGTCGTGCTCTAAGGTTCGGGCGGCGTCGATCAGCGTCGTATCCATCGACTTCAGCGACGCCCGTGCGGTGATGTAGACGTACGGGTAGGTGTAGAGGGTGAGGATCAATACGGTGCCCTCGAGCCCGTATATCTCGGGGATCCGGTCGATCCCCAGCGGTGCGAGTAGTCGCTGGAAGTCGCCCTGTGGGCCGAACGCCGACACGAACGCGAACGCGCCGACGTAACTCGGGATCACGAGCGGTAGTGACACCACGATCGTCCAGAACCGCCGGAACGGGAGGTCGGTCCGAACCGTGAGATACGCCAGCGGGACGCCGATCCCGACACACGCCGCCGTCGTCAGCGCGACGAGCAGCGCGCTGTTGACGAACACCTCGAGGGTGGTCGGCCGGGTGAGAAGCGTGACCGCAGAGGAGAACCCGACGCCGAACCCGGTCCTGATCAGCCACATCACCGGGAGCAACACGGCGGCCGAGACGGCGGCCGCCGCGATCGACGGCCCGAGCGGGAGCCGGGTCTCGCGGCCGGCGTCGGTGCCGGTGTCGGTGTCGGCGTCCATCGGTTGGTGCTCTCCAGTCATCGTGTGAACCTCCGCCGCCTCAGAGGGCGCCCGTCTCCCGCAGCAACGAGATCGTCGCCTCCAGATCCGACAGTTGCGAGAGGTCCACCCCTTCGGGCGGGCTCAACTCGTCGATCGGAGGGAGCCGGCCGACGGGGTCGACCTCGGGGACCAGCGGGTACTCGAACGTGCTTCGAGCGAAGTAGTCCTGCGCTTCCGCCGACAGCAGGTGGCGGACGAAGTTCGACGCCAGCGTCGAGTCCGACGCGGTATCGAGGACGCACGCTCCAGCGACGTTGAAGATCGCGCCGGCGTCGTTCCGGGTGAACGCGGTCGACAGCGGCGCGTCGCTCCCGCGACGGGCGAGTACGCGCTGGATGTAGTAGTGATTGGCCAGGCCGACGGAGATCTCGCCGTCGGCGACCGCACGGGCGATCTGGAACTCGTCGCCGTAGGTACTCACGCCCAACTCCTGCATTCCGTTGAGCCACTCGCGGGTCGCCTCCTCGCCTTCGAGGATCCGCATCGCGGTGACGAACGCCTGAAACGAGGAGTACGTCGGCGTCCACCCGATCTCGCCCGCGAACGCGTCGGTGTCGGGAAACGACATGATGTCCGCGGGGATGTCCGACGCCGAGAGCGCGTCCGTATTGTACGGGATCGACCGCGCCCGCCCGGAGGTGCCGATCCACGCGCTGTCGGGATCACGGAAGTTCGACGGGACGAACTCCAGGACCCCCTGCGGCAGCTGTCGTGTGCGACCGCGGTCCGCAAGCGTCCCGAGTGCGCCGGCGTTGACCGAGTAGAAGACGTCCGCGGGGCTGTTCTGCCCCTCGGTTTCGACCTGGCTCACGAGCTCCGCCGCGGAGTTGTACAGCGGGCGGACGGTGAAATCGGGGTACCGATCCTCGATGAACCCCAGGAGTTCGCCGACCAGGGCCTCCCCCCGGCCGGAGTAGACCGTCAGTTCGCCCTCGAGGTCGGGCATTTCGGCTATCGTGACCCCGCCGATCTCGCGATCGCCGAACGGCGACCGGCCGGACCCGACCTGTTCGGGGTCGCCGCCACCCCCGCCGTCGGCGTCGGTCCCCGTTTCCGTGTCGGTGTCGTCGCCGCCCGCGTCGGGGGTATTACACCCCGCGATCCCGACGATCCCAGCGGCAGCCGCCGCCCGGAGGAACCGACGACGCGTTCGTCCCGTACCGTCCGATCCGTTCATAGTTGATTTAGGCCCACCTAAATCTCTTATACCTTCCGATTCGGATTCAGTCATCGGCCACGCTGGCGTCGGCGGCGACATCCGTCCGAGTCGGTGCAAGCTCCGCGAGACAGTCCAGCCAGTCGAGCCAGTAGTGTCCGCAGTGGGTGAGAAACCCGCCGTTGGCCCACGCTGAAAAGTCGCCGTCGGCGAGGGCTCGGGCCATCGCGGCGGCGGCGTCCCGCCAGGTGTCGGCGTCGTCGCCGACTCCGTCGACGACCTCCCAGACGTGTTCGTTGAGTTCGAGCCCGGGAACTTCGTTGTTGAGATCGTCGAACGTCGACCGCGGCGCCTTGTTGTGTTCACACAGCGGGTAGCCGGTGAGGACGTCCTTTCCGAGAAGGTCCGCGGCGCGCTTGAGGAACACCCCCGACCAGATGTCGTCGAACCGGCCAACGTCCCACTCGTTTTCGTCCATCGGGAGTTGGTAGAACGCGGGGATCACCTCGCGCTCGAACGCGAGGTTCATCGAGCAGACGGTGAGGTACTGTCCGGGGTCGGTCACGAAGTCGCCGTCGAAGTCGGACCTATCAGTTCGGGTCTGTGCCTGCCCCTGGAGGTCGCCGTCCATCAGGATCCGAACCGCGTCGAGGTCGGGGACGTTGGTCCACAGCCCCTGGGACGCCACAACGTCGGTGAGTGGTCGTCGGCCCGTCTCGACGGTCTCGTCCATCGCGGAGTAGGGGTAGCCGCGGGGGTAGAGCCCGTGGTCGTCGGCGTGCTGGTAGAGGACGTTCACCCAGCGTTCGTCGGACCGGACCGACTCGACGTCGTCGGTCCGATCGAGGTTCGCCAGGTGGCGGCCGAAGAAGTCCCACTCGTCGTGTGGGAGGGTGTCGTCGTCGATGAAGACCCCACGCTCGAACCGCGGGTGGGCCCACATGTACAGCAACCCGAAGCTGGTCTGTGCGTGCGAGGCGTCCGGAACCAGGTGTGAAAACGCCGAGACGCCCTGCTCGTCGAACCACTGTTGGCGCCGGGTGCCGTCGTAGACCGCTCCGTCGACCCCTTCGTCCACCAGCATCCGCTCCATGGCGTCGACGTCGCAGAAGTCCTCGGTGATCAAGAGCACGAACAGGCGGTCGAGGTCGAAGCCGTGCTCGCGGGCGTTCCGGAAGTACGCCCGTACACACTCGTATTCGCGGATCGTGGGAACCACGACACAGACATCCTGTTGCATCGGCTCGAATTCTTTAGGCTAGCCTAAAAGATCTATCGCTCCGCCGGCGGCCACCGCGGTGAGCGGTCGCAACCCGGAGTTATCGGCTCCGCAGTTCGATACGTCGCGTGCAACTCGGCGCCGTCGCCGTCGCAGTCGATCCGACGATTCGGCGTCATCGAGCGGGCGTGCAGCGATGACGCTCTCGGTCTCCTGGGCTGCCGGGTCATCAGAGCCCCCACGCCAACGCGCTCGCCCGACCCGGGATGTCCGTCCCGGACGCACCGGTGGTCGACCGCGACGTACTTCTCGGCCGCGACGAGGCGGCGTCGTCGGCGGCCGCCGACGACTGGGGTTCGACCGCTACGCGACCGACTGTCGGGACGTCGTCGAGGAGGTGGACGCCTTCTACAGTCTCCCGGACTAGCTGGTCGACTCCGCGACCCCGTGGAGTTGGCGCAACGCCGAGGCGGTCGCCGGCTCCGGCGCGCTCTGGGACCTGCGCGCGCACTCGCTCGACCTCGCGCAGTTCATACCGGGCGACTCGATTGCCCGCGTGTCGGGCTATCTCCGGACGTTCGTGGACGACCACCCCATCGCCAACGATACGGACGACGCGGTGGACGGCGGCACCGGGACCCGAACCGAAACCCCACAAGTCACCGTCGACGACGCCTACGCTGCACAGGTCGAGTTCGAGGGTGGCGCTGTGGGCGTGTTCGAGACCGTACCGGTCACGGACCCGGACGACCCGTACGTCGACCGGTGGTGGCCGCCCGGCCACACCGTAGGGTAGGAACACACGCTCGTCCACGAGAACTACGAGTTTCTACGCTCGGTGTCAGTAGGAACCGAGTGCAGCCCCGAGTTCGAGGATGGGCGATCCGTCCAGCGCCCGCTCGACACGGTCGAACGCAGCGACGACCGTGGCGGGTGGATCCCCGTTTAGGAGGGCAACGACGAACTGCATCCGCGGGCCGAGTCGGCCACGAGGTGAACGACACCCTCTGTCCCGCCAAACGCGTTCACTCGCCCCGCAGCTCTTCCATCCGCTCGACCCGCTGTTGGACGAGGTCGGGTTTCCCGACGTCGTGGCGGACGCGGAGGCCGTCGCCGGCGGCGGCGAGCGCGGTTTCGGCCTGCGCCTCGGCGTCGGCAATGGAGCCAGCGGCGCCGACGACCGCAAACGACCGGGAGGTAGTGGTGTAGAGCCCGTCGTCACGCTCGTCGACGCTCGCGTAGAACAGCAGGGCGTCGCCGGCGCTCTCCTCGTCGACGGTGATCCGCGCACCCGAGGCAGGGTCCGTGGGATACCCGTCCGGGACCGCGTACTTGCAGACGGTCGCCCGGCCCCCGAATTCGAGTTGCGGGAGCGAGTCGCCGTCGCGGGCGGCGGTGACGACGTCGAGGAACGAGGTTTCGAGGGTTGGGAGGACGTTCATCGCCTCGGGGTCGCCGAAGCGGGCGTTGAACTCGACGACTTTCGGGCCGTCGGCGGTCAACATGAACTGCCCGTAGAGGACGCCGTTGTACCCGGGAAGTGCGTCGACGGTCGCTTCCAGGATGTCGACTGCGGCGGCGTACTCATCCTCGGTCATGAACGGGAGCTTCGAGGTGGCGTCGCTGTAGCTCCCCATCCCGCCGGTGTTGGGCCCTTCGTCGCCCTCGTAGGCGCGCTTGTGGTCCTGCACCGCCGGGGTGGGGCGGACCTCGCCATTGGCGACGAACGCTTGCACGGTGAACTCCTCGCCGACCAACCGCTCCTCCAAGACGACCCGGTCGTAGTCGTTGTCCCGGAGGTAGGCTTTCGCTTCGTCGTGTGTGACCTGATCGCCGATGACCCGCACACCCTTGCCGCCGGTGAGCCCCGCGGGCTTGACCGCGAGGTCGCCGTCGTGGTCGTCGATATAGTCGCAGGCGGTGTCGGTGTCGTCGAAGACCGCGAAGTCGGGGCACCCCGGAATCGACTCCGATCGCATGAACTCCCGCTGGAACGACTTGTCGGTCTCGATACGGGCGGCGTCGGCGCTGGGCCCGAACGCGTACACCCCGGCGTCCTCGAGCGCGCCGGCGATGCCGGCTTCGAGGGCGGCTTCGGGGCCGATCACTGCCAGATCCGCGTCGACATCCGTCGCGTACGCCACGATGTCGCCGACTGCGGTCTCCTCGACCGTCTCGAACCCCGCTGTGACCCCGGCGATGCCGGGATTGCGGTTGCTGGCACACCCGTACAGTTCACACGCCGGATCGGCCGCGAGCGTCCGGGCGATCGCGTGTTCCCGTCCGCCGCCGCCGACGAGTACTACCGTTTCGGACTCGCTCATACGCGGGAGGGGCACGCAAAGCCGCCTAAAGCTTGCTGTTCGCCGGGCGAGCGTCGCGGTCGCGAACGCACCTCGGCACCACGGTCGTCCGTCCGCTTTTCACCGTCCCGGCGCTATCGGGGGTATGACTCACCCACTCTCGCGAAACCGGCTGGAAGACGAGGCGAGCCCGTACCTCCGCCAGCACGCCGACAACCCGGTCCACTGGCAGCCGTGGGACGACGCCGCGCTGTCGGCGGCGCGCGGACGGGACCGGCCGATCTTCCTGTCGGTCGGCTACTCCGCGTGCCACTGGTGTCACGTGATGGCCGACGAGAGCTTCGAGGACGACGAAGTCGCGGCGGTGCTCAACGAGTCGTTCGTCCCGATCAAAGTCGACCGCGAGGAGCGCCCGGACCTCGACAGGGTCTACCAGACCATCTGTGGGCTGGTAACCGGCGGCGGCGGGTGGCCGTTGTCCGCCTGGCTCACGCCCGAGGGCAAGCCCTTCTACGTCGGGACCTACTTCCCGAAGACAGCCGGCGCCCGGCGGGGGAACGCCCCGGGGTTCCTGGACATCTGTCGCTCCTTTGCGTCGTCGTGGGAGTCGGACCGCGACGAGATCGAGAACCGCGGGCAGCAGTGGACCGACGCGCTCCGGGACCGACTGGAGACGACGCCTACGACCGGAGGCGGTGCGGGGAGCACGGAGACGACCGAGGGGACGGGAGAGGGTGACGCCGACGGCGGCGACGTCGGCGCCGACAGCCTCGAAGGCGTCGTGACCGCCGCGATCCGAGCCACCGACCGCGAGTACGGCGGGTTCGGTTCGGGCGGCCCGAAGTTTCCACAGCCGTGGCGGATCGACGCGCTCCTCCGAGCGTCGGCCGCGGCCGAAAGCGGTGACGCACTCCCCGCGGCGACCGCGTCGCTCGACGCGATGGCCGCCGGCGGCGTCTACGACCAGGTCGGCGGCGGCTTCCACCGGTACGCCACGGACCGGGAGTGGACGGTCCCGCACTTCGAGAAGATGCTCTACGACAACGGCGAGCTCCTCGCGCACTACGCTTCGGCGTACCGGCTGACCGGCCGGGACCGGTACGCGACAGTTATCCGCGAGACCGCGGACTTCCTCCGCCGGGAGTTCCGTCACGACGACGGCGGCCTGTTCAGCACGCTCGACGCCCAGAGCGAGGGCGAGGAGGGGAAGTTCTACGTTTGGGACCCCGACCAGGTCGACGCCGCGGTCGACGACGACCGCACCGCCGCGATCGCCCGCGATCGGTTCGGCGTGACCGACGCCGGCAACTTCGAGGGCAAGACGGTGCTCACGGTGTCGGCGTCGATTCCCGCACTCGCCGACGACTACGACCGCCCGGAGTCCGGGATCGTCGACCGCCTCGACGACGCCCGCAGCGCGCTCTTCGCGGCCCGGAGCGACCGGGTTCGGCCCGCCCGCGACGAGAAGATCCTCGCGTCGTGGAACGGGCTCGCGATCCGCGGACTCGCCCGCGCGGGGCTTGCACTCGGCGAGGACACGTACGTCGATCTCGCTACGGACGCCCTGTCGTTCGTTCGCGATCACCTCTGGAACGCGGAGGCCGAACGGCTCTCGCGCCGGTACAAGCACGGCGACGTGAAGGGCCCTGGCTACCTCGACGACTACGCGTTTCTGGCCCGCGGCGCGTTCGAACTGTACGGCGTCACCGGCGATGTCGACCACCTCGCGTTCGCCGTCGAACTCGCCGAGGGGATCGTCGACGCGTTCTACGATCCGGAGGCCCGAACGCTCTACATGACGCCGGAAGACGGCGAGACGCTCGTTACCCGCCCACAGGAGCTCCAGGACCAGTCGACGCCGTCGAGCGCGGGCGTCGCAGCGTCACTGCTCGTTGATCTGGACGCGTTCGCCCCGTCCGCGGGGTTCGGAGACGTCGCGGGCGCGGTCGTCGACACCCACGCCGACCGGATCCGGGGCCGGCCGCTCGAGCACACTTCGCTCGCGCTCGCAGCGCACAGACGGGCGCACGGCCCGACCGAGATCGTCGTGACGACCGGAGACGACGCCGACGCAGCGACCGCGGCGATCGGGCTCCCGGAGTCGATCCGAGCGTCGCTGGCGTCGACATACGTCCCCGATGGCGTCATCGCGCCCCGACCGCCGACCGGGGCGGGACTGGACGCCTGGCTCGACACGCTCGGGCTCGACGAGGCGCCGCCGATCTGGCGGGGGCGCGAGGAGCGCGACGGCGAGCCGACGGTGTACGTCTGTGAGGACCGGGCGTGCTCGCCGCCGTCACACTCGGTTTCGGAGGCGCTGTCGTGGTTCGAGGCCGGCGACCGGTCGGCCACGGACGACGTGGCGATCGACGGTGACGGGCTCGACACCGACGACCTCCCGTTCGATCCGGACTAGATCCCGGGCCGGACCCGCAGGATCGCCGCCATCGAGCGGGCGTGGACCCGCGCGAGCGCGTTCAGGAGGTGTAACCCGACGAGCAGAACGGCGATACCGCCGGCAGCGACGGCGAGCGCCTCGGGGAGGTTTCCGACGGTCCAGGAGCCGATCCGATACTGGCCCGCCGTACCGGCGCCGGCGACGGCCCCGGTCGGCTCGTCGTACACCAGCGGGGCGGCCAGAAGCGCCGTCGAGATCGACCCGACGGTGACGACGGCGACGAACGCCACGATCCCGAAGACGAACTTGTAGACTAATAGCACGACGGCCGTCCACGTCGAAGGGGCGGTCACGAGCCGTCGGATCGCGTCGACGAACCCGTCGCCCGGAAGTGCGAGCCCGTCCCCGGCGTCGAACTCCCGGAGGAACGCGGGGACGGTGGCGTCGACGCCGACGAGTCGCCTCGCGAGCCGGGCCTCGACCCCGGCTGCGACCGCAGCGCCCGCAAGGGTCGCCAGGAGGACCGGGAGGCCAACCCACGTGAGCAGCAACCCGGATCCGACTGCGGTCCCGGTGACGAGTCCGACGAAGTAGGCGATCCCGAGCGGGAACGCGGCGAGGAGATACACCAGGTGACGGTACGTTCGGCTGCGGAGCGGCACGCCGAGGAACCGGCGGCCGGCACCGCGGAGGGTGTCTATCGGGGCGATCGACCCGGCTGTTGACATTGCGCCTCACACTACGGGGATCCGGGAGTTAATCCGCCCGGAGGCTCAAACGCTACTTTGAGTAAAACCGGCGTTTGAGTCGGGTCTACCCACTACTACAGCCCCCTTCACTCGCCGAGCAGCCCCGCAAGGTAGACCGCGATCGGGGCGCGTTCCTCCTCGACGAACCGTCCGGCCGCCTCGCCGTCGCGCTCGACGACGACCGTCGGGATGCGCTCGATCCCGTACGCGTCGACTCTGGGACCGGCCTTGCTCCCGTCGGCTTCCTTCTCGACGGGGTAGTGGTGGATCCGGTCGTCAGGGACGCCCGCGGCGTCGAGTGCGGCCCCGAAATCGGGAAGTTGCCGCCGGCAGTCGCCGCACCAGTCGCCGCCCCACACGTGGAAGACCAGTCCGTCCGCCGAGAGCGCCTCGACGACGTCCTCGTAGGCGTCCGCGCTCCACGCGGGGTTGGGGCGCATCGTTTCGAGCCGTTCCGTGGCGTCGTCAGCCGCGGCATCCGCGTCGGACATGCTTCGTGGTACGTCGGGTGTGGGCGTAAACCCCGCGGTGACGGGCGACGCTGCCCGACCGACGATTTCCCCCGCCGCTATCGGCGGACCCGGCGCGCCCGACCGGGCGGCGTCACCGTCTTGTGCACCACCCAC
>CAZDEJ010000003.1:22128-41458 GCA_964504395.1 uncultured Halobellus sp.
TCGGCGGACCCGGCGCGCCCGACCGGGCGGCGTCACCGTCTTGTGCACCACCCACGAACCCGGAATCAATGAACGCCACCATCCTCGAGACGATCGGGTCGCCGCTGGTCCGGGTGGAGTCGCCGCCGGGGGCGACCGTCGCCGCCAAGATCGAGTCAAAAAACCCCGGCGGGTCGGCGAAGGACCGCCCCGCGCTGGCGATGGTCGAAGCCGCCGAGCGCGATGGGATCATCGAACCCGGCGACGACCTCGTCGAACCCACTAGCGGGAACACCGGAATCGGGCTCGCGGTCGTCGCCGCCGCGAAAGGCTACGACCTCACGGTGGTGATGCCCGAGTCCCAGTCGCCGGAGCGTCGCGCGCTGATGCGCGCCTACGGCGCCGACATCGAACTCGTCGCCGGCGACATTTCCGACGCGAAGAACCGCGCCGACGAGATCGAAACGGGGGCGGGAGCGACACAGCTCCGGCAGTTCGAGAACCCCGAGAACCCCAGGGCCCACTACCTCACGACCGGCCCCGAGATCCTCGAGCAGATCGGCGACCGGACCGTCGACGCCCTGGTCGCCGGCGTCGGCACCGGCGGCACCATCACGGGAATCGGGCGGCGACTCCGCGAGGCGTTCCCGGGAATGGAGATCGTGGCGGTCGAACCCGCCGAAAACGCCGTCCTCTCCGGCGACGACCCCGCTGTCGACGAGTTTCAGGGGATGGGCCCGGGGTTCGTCAGCCCGAATCTCGACACCGACCTGCTGGACGACGTCGAGACCGTCACCATCGACGCGGCGGAGGCCGAGTGCCGCCGGCTCGCCCGGGAGGAGGGCATCCTGGTGGGCCAGTCCTCCGGCGCGTCGAACCTCGCCGCCAGACGGGTGGCGGCGCGGCTGGCACCCCCCGACGCCGACGCGGCGGCCGAACCGGACGGCTACGTCCTCCCCGACGACCCGGGCGGGACCGTCGGCACCGACCTCGACGGGAGCGAGGCCGCGGACCTACCGCTCGTGATCACGGTCTACTGGGACAGCGGCGAGCGGTACATGTCGACGGGACTGTTCGAGTGACGGGAGGATCGTTCGTGCTGCCTGCCGTGCCGACCCGAAGCCGCTCGACATCCCGGTGTGTCGGAACACCGCACGCGACGACGGTCGACGCCGTCAGCCGTCCGGCGCGATCAACTCGATGTGGTGTGTCCACGGCCGGTCCAGCAGCAAGTCGGGTTGCTCCGAGCAGGAGGTGCCGGAGGCGACGACGGTCCGATCGCGGGCGACGTCGGAGCGGAACCCCTCGGCCGGATCCTCACCGACGGCCACGCTCAGCTCGTAGTACTCGGATTTGTACCCGAAGGAGCCTGCCATCCCGCAGCACTCGGCGTCGGAGGTGACCACGTCGTACCCCAGGCGGTCGAGCACCGCTTCAGTGTGGCGTTCCAGCCTCAGCGTCCGCTGCTGGCAGTGGCTGTGGTAGGCAACCCCGTCGGCGTCGTCGGTCGGTTCGGGGCCGGACAGCACCGACGCGTCGCCGCCGGCTTCCAGCAGGCCGTACACGTACTCCACGATCTCGTAGGCGGTGTCCGCGACCCGGCCGTGATCCGCCGTCGGGAGCAGCCGGCTGTACTCCCGTTGGAACATCGCCAGGCCGGAGGGCTCGATCACGACCACGTCGCGGCCGTCCTCGAGATACGGCTCCAGGTCCGCGAACGCGGCGTGTGCTTTCGACTCCGCGGTGGCGATCATCCCCTGTGAGAGCGGTGCCCGCCCCGAGGCGGCGACGTCGGAGACGACGACGTCGACGTTTAGCGCCTCCAGCGTCCGGACCGCGGCCTTCCCGCGCTCCGTCCGGACGTGGTTCGTGTAGACGTCGGGGTACACCACCACCCGCCGGACCGGATCCGCGACGGACGACTCGCGGGCCCGGAACCACGCGCGGAACGTCTCCCGCTCGAAGGCGGGGAGCGCCCGGCGGCGGTCGACGCCGAGGACCCGTTCCAGTGCCGCCCGTACGGGCCCGGCGTCCGCGAGCCAGTTCGAGACCGGCGCGGTCGCGCTCCCCAGCCGAGCCAGCGTCTCGAAGGTGCCGAACAGCCGCTTCTGGAGGTCGATTCCGCCGGGTTCGACGTCGGGCGTCAGTCTCTCAACGAGCGGATCGAACGCGCTCGAGTCGGCCCCGCGGTTGATCCGGTCGCGGACGACCGTGTTGATCCACGGGATGTCGATCTTCACCGGACAGGCGTCGACACACCGCGAACAGCCGGTACAGAGGTCGTTGAACTCGCCGGCCGTGTCGAGGCCCTCGATGCCGGCCTCCTACCCGATCGCGATACCTCCGGAGAATGTCTCCCCGCCGAAGGCGTGGCCGCACCTGTTGGAAGTTGGCGCAGACGTCCGAGCAGGCCGAACACCGGATGCAGTATAGCGTCTCGCGGAGGTCGTCGTCCTCGCGCATCGACAGCCGGCCGTTGTCGAGCACCACGAGGTGGAACTCCCGGTCGTCGCTCCCGCCGACGACCGCCGCTGCCCCGTCGTCGAAGTCGATCGTCGGCGACTCGACCGGCGACATCAGAACCGAGATGTAGGAGGTGATGTCCTGGCCCGTACCGGAGCGGCCGATGAGTTCGACGAACGGCTGGAGGTCCTCGACGGTCGGGGTCACCTTCTCGACGCCGGCGACGGCGATCCGGGTGTCCGTCGCGGCGATCGTCTTCCGCGCGTTGCCCTCGCTCGTGACAAGCGCCATCGTGCCGGTGTCGGCGGTGACGAAGTTCGCCCCCGTCAGCCCACGTCGGCGTCCGCGATCAACTCGCCCAGTTGCTCCCGGGCGAACGCGGTGAGTTCCGCCGCCGTCTCCGGGTCGAACTTCGCGGCGAACAGGTCGGCGATCCCCGCGCGGGATTTGTGGATCGCGGGCGCGACGATGTGTGACGGCGCCTCGTCGGCCCGTTGGAGCACCCATTCGCCGAGATCCGTCTCGACGACGTCGACACCGTGGTCGGCCAGCGCCTCGTTGACCTCGATCTCCTCCGAGGTCATCGACTTCGACTTCACCACCCGCTCTGCGTCCTGTTCGGCGCAGACCTCGCGGATGTACCGGTTCGCATCAGCCGCGTCGTCGGCGAGATAGAGCGTGCCGCCGTTGTCCTCGACGCTCTCGCGGAGTTCCTCGATCAGCGACGGCAGACGGTCGATCGCGTCCACCTTGATCTCCCGCGCGCGGTCTTTGAGTCCGTCGTAGTCGTCGAGGTCGCCGACCGAGTCGTATCGTCCCCGATTGAACCCCTGGGTGTTGCCCGCGACGGCCTCGTCCTCGGTAGCCAGGAGCCGGCGGATCTCCGCCGCCTTCGCCTCGCTTTTGGGCCTTACTCATTCAGAATCACCACGTGGACCGACTTCGGACCGTGCGCCCCGCGCACGAGCGCGCCCACGTCGGCAGTCGCGCTCGGGCCGGTCGCGACGATCGCCGACCCCGTAGCGTCGCCGTCGCGGATCGCCTCGCCGAGCCACGCGAACGCCTTCGGCATCCCCGCGACGACGGCCGAGCGGTCGAGGATCGCAACGTGTCTGTCGACGAAGAGGCTGACCGGCTCCGACTCCTGCTCCGTCAGCGGCAACACGACGCTCCCGTAGTCCGCGATGCCGATACCCGCGGCGGTCACACCCGTCCGGGCCGCACGGAGGTCGTCAGTCGTCGGCTCCGTCCCGATCCACTCCGGAAGGCCGATGCCGGAGTCCGACGGCGGTGTGCCGACCGCCGGCTCAGCGCACACGTCCCGAAGCGTCGCATCGAGCCCCTTTGGATCGATGCCGGTCCACCCGACGTCCGAGCGTTCGAGCGACTCCTCGAACGTCGCCACCGTTCCACCGCTCATGTCGGGTGGTCCGACTCCGCTGGCATGGCTCTTTGGACGACCCTGCCCGTGTTGTTCGTCCCGATCACTCCGACCTCCTCTCGCGGAGCGGTGCCGACGAGGGGAGCCTCCTGCGGGGACACCGGCCTCGTTTCGCATGCGTCCGCTCCCGACGGGCGACGCGATTGGGTTAACACGGCTGCGGCACAACCGCGTGTACCGACGAGGGCACCTGCGGAGCAACACCGACAATGGCAACTGAAAACCGACACTCGACCGCGCGGGACGAACAGGCGAACTACGACTACGTGAGTAGCGATGTCGAACGCCCCGGGCTCGTTTCGGACCTCGAGGAGTTCGTCGACGGCGACGTCCGCTTCGACACGTACACTCGGCAGCTCTACGCCACTGACGCCTCGGCGTACGAACGGACGCCGATCGGCGTCGTGATGCCGAAGCATACCGACGACGTCGCCGCGGTGATGGAGTACTGTGCCGACGAGGGGATCCCCGTCCTGCCGCGCGGCGGGGGAACCAGCCTCGCCGGCCAGACGGTCAACGAGGCTGTCGTGCTCGACCTCGCCGCGGAGATGACCGACGTCGTCGAGGTCGACGTCGACGCGGAGACCGCTCGCGCGCAGGCCGGTGTCAGGCTCGGGGACCTCGACGCCGAACTCGAACCCGACGGACTGAAGTTTGCGCCCGATCCCGCGTGGGGCGACAAGTCCGTGCTCGGCGGGGCGATCGGAAACAACTCCACGGGTGCACACTCCCTGCAGTACGGCAAGACCGACTACTACATCGAGGAGGCCGAGGTGGTCCTTGCCGACGGGACGGTGACGACGTTCGGCGAGGTCGACATCGAAACGCTCCGGACGCGTGGCGAGGCGGGTGACGACCTCGAAGCCGAAATCTACGGGACCGTCGCCAGGATCCTCGACAGGGACGCCGACGAGATCGCCGCGACGTATCCGGATCTCAAGCGCAACGTCTCCGGATACAACCTGGACATGCTCGTCGACGAACTGCGCGGGCAGCGCCGACTCCCGGACGGGTCAGGTATCGATCCCGACAGCGAGGCCGGCTCGATCAACCTCGCCCGATTGCTCGCGGGATCGGAGGGAACGCTTGCGACCGTCACCGAGGCGACGGTCTCGCTCGAACCGATCCCCGCCACGGCGTCGGTCGCGCTGCTCACCTACGACGACGTCATCGGGGCGATGGAGGACGTTGCGCCGATTCTCGAACACGACCCGGCCGCCGTCGAGGTGATGGACGACGTCCTGCTGGACCTCGCGCGCGACACGACCGAGTTCGCGGACGTCGTCGGACTCCTCCCCGACGGAACCGACGCGGTACTCCTCGTCGAGTTCTACGCCGACGACGACGCGGCGGGCAGACAGCGGGTGGCGGACCTCGTTGCCGACCGGGTGCCGGACGCCGACACGGAGGCTGCCCCGGACGACGGCGCGGCGTCGCTGACGGAGGCCCCCCGGACCGCCGTCGGCGCGATGGAGGCCCACGACGCCGCGACGCGCGAGAGGTTCTGGAAGATGCGCAAGTCCGGGCTGCCGATCCTGCTGTCGCGAACGACCGACGAGAAACACATCGCGTACATCGAGGACACCGCCATCCCGGCGGAGAACCTCCCGGCGTACGTCGCCGAGTTTCAGGAGATCCTCGACGAACACGACACGTTCGCGTCCTACTACGCCCACGCGGGGCCGGGGGTGCTCCACATCCGGCCGCTGGTCAACACCAAGACCGCCGAGGGCGTCGAAACGCTCGAGTCCATCGCCGACGCGGTGACGGACCTCGTCGTCGAGTACGGCGGGTCGGTCTCGGGCGAACACGGCGACGGTCGCGCCCGGACCCAGTGGAACCGGAAACTCTACGGTGACGACCTCTGGGCGACGTTCCGTGAACTCAAGTCCGCGTTCGACCCCAAGTGGCTCCTGAACCCCGGGAACATCTGTGGGGACCACAGCACCACCGAACACCTCCGGTTCGACCCCGACTACGAATTCGACGCCGGCTTCGATCCGAAGCTCAACTGGGACACCGATAACGGCTTCGAGGGGATGGCGGAGCTCTGTCACGGGTGTGGCGGCTGTCGCGGGCCGCAGGAGACGACCGGCGGCGTGATGTGCCCGACCTACCGCGCCGCCGAGGAGGAGATCCAGAGCACGCGCGGCCGGGCCAACATGCTCCGGCAGGCGATGAGCGGCGACCTCGACGACGAACCGTTCGACGACGAGTTCGTCGAGGAGGTGTTGGACCTCTGTATCGGCTGCAAGGGGTGTGCGAAGGACTGCCCGAGCGGCGTCGACATGGCCAAACTGAAAGCCGAACTCACACACGAATACCACGAGCGGCACGGGTCGTCCCTCCGTGACAAACTCTTCGCGAACTTCACCACGCTCGCGGCGTACGGGTCGCGGCTCGCACCGCTCTCGAACCTCGCACAACAACTGCCCGGGAGCGGCATCCTCCAGGAGAAACTCCTCGGCATCGCGCGCGAGCGGTCGCTCCCGGAGTTCCACCGCGAAACGTTCGCCGAGTGGCTCGCGGAACGCGGCGGCGCGAGCGTCCCGCGGGCGGACGCCGACCGGCAGGTCCTCCTGTTTCCCGACACCTACACGAACCACAACCATCCCGAAGCCGGCAAGGCCGCCGTCGAGGTGCTCGAAGCGCTGAACGTCCACGTCCGGATTCCCGATGACGTGGTCGGATCGGGACGACCGCCGCACTCGAAAGGGTTCATCGACGAGGCGCGCGCGGCAGCGCGGACGAACGTCGACGCGCTCGCCCCGCTGGTGGCCGACGGGTGGGATGTCGTCGTTGTCGAACCCTCCGACGCCGTCATGTTCCAGTACGACTACTTGGATCTGCTGAGCGGCGAGGCCGTCGAGCGGGTGGCCGAAAACACATACGGGGTTCTCGAGTACGTCGACGCGTTCCGATTGGTCGACTCCGCCGGGATCGAGCCGACCCCCGACGCCGCGCGACAGTCGCTGACGTACCACGGCCACTGTCACCAGAAGTCCACGAAGAAGGATCACCACGCCGTGGGCGTCCTGCGTCGCGCCGGCTACGACGTCGACCCGCTCGACTCGACGTGCTGTGGGATGGCCGGCAGCTTCGGGTACGAGGCCGAACACTACTCGATGTCGAAGGCGATCGCGAACATCCTCTTCGACCAGATCGACGACAGCGACGGGGATGTCGTGGTCGCCCCGGGGGCGTCCTGCCGGTCGCAGCTCGGCGACCGGACGGGCAGCGAGGAGCCCCCACACCCGGTCGAGTTGGTCGCCGCAGCGCTCGAGTAATACTGTCGGCTATGACCCTAGTACTGTTCAGATAATAACGAAGTCCTCACGATCGAAGCAGTGATAACCTCGGAAGCCCCCGCCGGCCTCTTCCAGCCCCGCCCGGCGGTGGATTTTCCGTCAGCCATCGCGTGTTTGAGCACTGCCATAACGGCCTATACTGGAGAGAGCTATCGTTGAACCCGCTGAAACGCCTCAGCCACCCACGAGCGAAGCTCCTTCGGGTCGGCACCGCCACCGAAATGCGTCGGGCAGTCGCAGTCGGAGGCTCCGAAGCCGTCCAGCGGTCGCTCCCCGCTTCCGTGCGGGGATGCACCGGCCCCGGCCCCGAAACCGGCACCGACCGTTTGCGACGCCGACGACCGGTCCCGGAGTTCCGTGGCTAGCCGGCATTCCACGTCCGCCCGCGGGGCGGCGACGACGTCCACGAGCGACGTCGAGTCGTGGCCGCCGAAGTAGTCGATGTGCCAGTGTGTGACCGTGTGCGACCCCTCGGCGACGCGCCGGTGGCGGTCGGCGCGTCCAAGGCCGTTCGACCCGAACGCGCTCCCGACGTAGACGTAGGCGCCGGCGGGGAACTCGGCGGTGCCGAGCGCTCCAACCGTCATAGTCGTTGCTGCCGGTAGCGAGTACACCAGCGCGTAGGTTCCCGGAGGCGCGTCGCCGGCGCCGATACCGAGCGGATCCGTTGCTTCAGCGATGCTGTCGGGATCGACCACGACAGCGTCGTTCCCGTTGACGTCCCCGCCCGGCATCGCTCACGCGATGGATTCGGGCTGTTGCGCCGCGGCCGTGACGAGCCCATCGAACAGGACCGCCGCGTCGTCGCCGAGCGGGTAGATCTCGTGATAGTCGTCGGGGGCGCGGCCGCGACCGCTGGCGACGCCGACGACTTTGGCGATCCGGTCGTAGTTGTCCCGGACCAAGGAGCCGACGATCCCGGGAGTGCCCGCGCGGTCGGCGAGTTCTTTCGCGGCCGACCGGCCGGCGTAGACGCGCTCGCGGCGCTCGTCGACCAGGAACATCGCAAAGGGCGCCTCCCCGAACTGCGCATCCAGCAGCGCCTGGGCGTCGTCGTCGTACCACGAGATCGCGCCCACCCGGTCGAGGGCTTCGAGAGTCCGCGCCGCGACCGAGCAGTACGGACATTCGCCGTCGTAGATCAGCACCGCGTCGTAGCCGTCCATACGACACTTAAGGAACTGGACGGGCAAAACCGTGCTGGCACGCCGGGCCGCCGGGACCGTAACCGTCAGGTCGACTGCGGCCCGAGTACCGATCGACTGTGGATCCGGACCTCGAACCGGGAGCGCTCGTCGAGTGGCTCCGGGAGCGGCCGTACTACGCCGGACAGATCCGCGACCACCGCCGGGTGGCGGGCCAGGACGCCGCAACCGCGGAACTCGATCTCGAGCCCAGACTGGAGAGCGCGCTGTCGGACGCGGGGATCACGGACCTCTACCGTCACCAAGCGGCGGCGGTCGAGGCGGTTCGCGCCGGCGAGAACGTCGTGCTTGCGACGCCGACCGCGAGCGGCAAGAGCTTGGCGTACACCGTCCCGGCGTTCGAGCGCGCGATGGACCACGGCGGCCGCACCCTGTATCTGGGCCCCCAGAACGCCCTGATCGCCGACCAGGCCGAAACCCTTTCGAAACTGGCCCACGGGCTCGGGTTCGGCAGCCGGGTGTCGGTCGCGGAGTACACCGGTCGGCTGTCGAAATCCGAGAAGCGGGACGTGAGAGACCGCCGGCCGACGGTTCTGCTCTCGAACCCGGACATGCTCCACTACGGGGTGCTCCCGCACGCACACCGGCTGTGGGAGTGGCTCGCGAAGTCGCTCGAAACGGTCGTGATCGACGAGGTTCACGGCTACCGCGGCGTCTTCGGCAGTCACGTCGCGCTGACGCTCCGCCGGCTCACCCGAGTGTGCGAGCGGTTCGGCAGCGACCCCCAGTACGTCTGCTGTTCGGCCACCATCGGCAATCCGGTCGAACACGCTGCGCGCGTCACCGGGAAGTCTCCGGAGACGTTCCGGTTGATCGACGAGGACACGAGCGCCGCCGGCGCGAAACACTGGCTGCTGTGGAACCCGCCGGAGTACGACGACGGAGGTGGCGGCGAACGGGGCGGCACGGCCGACGGACCCGGGGGAAGCGCGGGCAACACGACCGGCGGCAGCGGCCGTCGACGCTCCAGCCACGTCGAGACCAAGGACCTCTTCGTCGACCTGGTCGCCCGCGGGTTCCAGACGCTGGCGTTCACCCGTGCCCGCCAGACCGCGGAGCGGTACGCGACCGACAGCGCGTCGGATCTCCGGGAGCGCGGCCACACCGACGCCGCGGCGTCGGTGACGGCGTACCAGGGCTCGCTCAGAAACGACCGCCGCAGGGAGATCGAATCGGGGCTCCACGACGGGTCGGTCCGCGGGGTGTGGTCGACCAACGCCCTGGAACTCGGCGTCGACGTCGGCGAGCTCGACGCGGTGCTGATCGACGGCTACCCCGGAACCAGGATGTCGGCGTTCCAACAGGCCGGCCGCGCCGGCCGGGGCGACGACGAGGCTTTGGTGATCCTCGTCGGCGGCGAGGACCAACTCGACCAGTACCTCCTCCGCAATCCCGCGGAGTTCTGGGCCGGTGACCCCGAGCGCGCGGTCTGTGACCCCGAGAACCCCGAACTCCTCCCCGATCACGTCGCGTCGGCGGCCGCGGAGAACTGGCTCCGGACCAGCGACGAGACCCACTTCGGGGCGTCGTTCCCGGATGTCGTCGCCGCGCTGACCGGCGACGGTCGGCTCGACCGCCGCAAAACCGACGCCGGGCTCCGGTGGCTCCACGCCGGCGACGGCAGCCCCCAGCACGGGATGAGCCTCCGAACGATCGAGCGCCGCGAGGTCGACCTCCTCGACGACCGCTCCGGGGACGTGATCTCGTCGCTGTCGTTCGCGGATGCGCTTCGAGACGCCCATGCGGGTGCGATCTACCACCACCAGGGAACCACCTACGAGGTCGTCGACTTGGACCTCGACCGCGACGTGGCGACGCTGCAACCAACGTGGGCGGACTACTACACCCGGGTGCTCCACGACAAGGCGATGACGATCGAGACGGAGGAGAAGGCGAAGCCGCTGCCCGGCCGGCCGGACACGAAGGTCCGCTTCGGGGCGGTGACGATGCGGAAGCAGATCACGGGATTCGAGCGCCGCGACCCCAAGCGGGGGGAGACGATCGGCCGCGAGTCGCTCGAGCTCCCGGAGACGACGCTCCGAACCTCGGCGCTGTACTTCACCGTCCCCGCCGACGTCGAGGCCGCGATGCGGAAGTCGGGCGGGGAGTACGGCTTCAACGGCGGGATCCACGCCGCCGAACACGGCGCCATCTCGCTGTTTCCGCTCTCGTTTCTGTGTGACCGCGGCGACATCGGCGGGCTTTCGACGCCGTATCACCCACAGACCGAGCAGTCGACGATCTTCATCTACGACGGCTACCCCGGCGGCGTCGGCCTGACGAAAAGCGGTTACGACGAGATCGGAACGCTGCTCGCCCGGACCCGCCGGATGATCCGCGACTGCGGATGTGCGGACGGGTGCCCGGCGTGTGTACAGTCGCCGCACTGCGGCAACGCCAACGACCCGCTGTCGAAGGCGGAAGCAGGGATGCTTCTGGATGCGCTGACCGACGACGGCGACGTCCGGGCGTAGGTGGATCCTCGCGCTCGCCTCGTGCTGCCGCCGAAAGCATCTCTCCACGACCGCTCGGCGTTGTCGCCGCCGGACTCGCGGCCGTTGTGCCGTCGGTCGGCGCGTTTGATTCCGTGTGATCGACGTTGTGGGCGTCGCCGATCCCCTCGCTCGCAACCGCCGTCTCGGGCTCCCGAAGCCCGCATCCCTCCGCTTTTCACACGTTCACTCCGAACGACACGGTACCCTTCCGGGCGGTATTTTACCCGTCGGGCGGGAACGGGGAGTCGTGAGCCACGATCCACCCGCCGACACTGGCCCGGGGTCTCTCAGCGGCCCCGGCAGGAGCCCAGCAGACGCCGGGAGCGACGCGTCGGACGGCCGGCGACACGACCGTCTACACCGGTATCCGACGCCGGGGCCGCGAAACTCGCTGCGCGGCTGGACCGACGCCAAGTCCGTCTGGCGGGTGGTGCTGAACTACCTCATGGTCGTTGTCGTCCGGGTCGCGCCGTCGCTTCGGCTCCGGAGTTGGATGCTCCGCCGACTGGGTGCGACCGTCGGCGACGACGTCTCGTGGGGGCTCGAGGCAACGCCGGACGTGTTCTGGCCGGAGTTACTCACGCTCGGCGACGACGTGGTGATCGGCTACGACTCGGTGCTCCTGTGTCACGAGTTCCTACAGGACGAGTACCGGACCGGCGAGGTCGTGATCGGCGACCGCGCCATGATCGGCGCGAAGGCGGTGATCCTCCCGGGCGTCCGGATCGGCGCGGACGCGGAGGTGGCGGCGAACTCCCTCGTCACCCGGGACGTGCCCTCCGGGGCGACCGTCGCGGGCGTGCCGGCGCGGCCGATGGGAGGTAAAAGCGACGGTTTGGACGGCGTGGGCGACCGTGGCGATGACGGCAGCAACGGTTCCGACCGCGGTGACTCCGATACCGACAGGACCGACGCCGACGACCGATGACTCGTACTGTTGGTCATACCTACGTGACGGGTTTCGGCACCCTGGGGTGTCGAAATCCGTCACGCGAGTATAGCCGACAGTATCAGTCCCGAACTCGGAGTACACCCGTTTCGAAGACGGCCCGGTTCGGGACGACGAACTCCTCGCCGTCGCGCTCGATATGCGTGACGAACAGGTTCACCTCCTGGACGATCCCCCGGCGGTCGTCGATTTCGATCTCGTCACCGATCGCGTAGGGCTGTTCCAACAGGAGGTACGACCCCGCGGCGGCGGACTTCAGCAGATCCGACAGCGCAAGCCCGCCGAGAAACACCACCGCAAAGAGGTACGCCGCGAGCAACACCACGAGCGCGAGCGTGGCGACACCCAGTTGCGAGAGCGCGACCAGGACTGCAACGTAGAACACGGTGAACTTCGCGAGTCGGGGGAACACCCCGATCTCGGGGAGTTTGATCCCGGTGAGTCGCTCGCCGATCAGCATCTGTACCTTGTCGCCGACGACGACTCCCACGATGAGTACGACCAGCGCGAGAAACAACTGTGGGAGGAACTCGACGGTGCGACCCCAGAACCCGGCCGCAACGGTGACGTCCGCGGTCCCGAGGACCCCGAGGAGGGTGACGCCGAGCACGAACAGCCGGACTAAGGACCCGAGGACGTCGACCGTGGAGGTGTCGAACTCCCGTGCCGTTCGTTCGAACGCGGTCCCTTCGACGGCGGTCGGCACGCCGAGACGGACCAGAACCCGGGTGGTGAGCGTCCCGAGAAGGATTGCGATGACGGTGCCGGCGACCGCGATGGCGGCAGCGAGCCAGACGGCCCGGGGGATCGTATCAACCACGTCCGCGAGCGCCCCGGGGTCGATCTGTCCGACCGGGACCCGGCTGTACGCGCCGGTGTGTGGTCCCACGACGCTGGTTTTCCCCGCCGTCACGACCGTCTCGGGTCCGATCATCAGTACTCCTCCGGATCGATCTCCAGAATGAGGCTCCCGCCTTTGAACGCCCGGACCAACCCGTCGGACTCCGACAGTACGATCGCGGTGGCGTTGGTGTCGCGGGTGATCGCCGCGCCGGCCATGTGGCGTGCGCCCAACCCTTTCGGAATGTCGACACCTTCCGCGGCGGGCTCGAGATACCGGTAGGCGCTCGCGATCTTCCCCGAATCCGACACGACGAAGGCGCCGTCGAGTCGGGAAAACTCCTTGAGCATCACGTTCACGATCGGGTCGCCCACGTAGACGTGGGACTTCTCGAAGGGGTTGTACGACAGCGGCCTGGACTTGTTCATGACTTTTCCGGCGTCGCCGACGACGAACAACGCGCCGACGGGCTTGCCCTTCTGGCCTTTCTTACCCAGTTCGATCGCCACCTCGAAGACGTCCCGGATAACGCCGGGTTCGGCACGGGAGTTCGCAAAGAGGTCGTAGATCCCCGACCGCATCGATTCGGTGACCCGGACCCGAACCACCCCGTCGGGGTCGCCGTCGAAGATCCGGACGCTACACGCGACGACGTCTTCGGCTTCGACGAGGCCGTGCTCCAAGGCCCCCTCGATCCCGAAGCGAATCCGGTCCCTGACGTTTTCGAAGTCCAGGGGGAGTTCGACGTAGATCTCCGCATCGACGGCGTCCTCCGGGGCGACAACGAGTAGATCCTCGTCGAGGTCCGCATCGGCAAACTGTCGATAGTGGGCGTTGCTCGGGGAGAAAAGCAGCACTGCTTCGACATCCGACACCACATCGCCTAAGAGATCCGATAACGCCGACATTGGATGTGCTACGCTGCTACCGCTGTAAAGCGTTGTGGAACGTTTTCACATTTGAAATCAGTCGAACGCCCGTCCGACACGTGTCACTGCCCGTCGGCGGAGGGTCGACGGCCGCCGGTCGGGGCCGCGGTCAGTACGACTTCGCGTAGTACGCGGTCTCGACCGCACCGTCGCCGCAGACCGCACAGTCCTCGCCGTGGTGGATTTCCGCGTCGGAGTCGTCAAGCGGTACCAGTACGATCTCCGCGGCGATCTGGTCTTTGATCTCGGCCTCACACGCCTCGTCACCACACCAGGGGGCCTTGACGTAGCCGCCGTGCTGGCCGAGCGTTCCCAGGATCTCCGCGCGATCCTCGGCCTCCCGGACGCTCGATTCGAGGTTCCGCTCCGCGGCGGCGTAGAGCTTCGCGTACACCTCGTCGAACTGCGACTCGGTGGTGTCGACAATGCCCTCGCGGTCGACCTCCGTGGACTCCCCGTCGGGACGGTGGACCATGGTGACGCTCCCGTCGTCGGCCTCGTTGGGGCCGATCTCCATCCGGACCGGGACGCCCTTCAACTCCCACTCGTTGAACTTGAACCCCGGATTCCGCTCGTCGCGGTCGTCGAGTTCGACTCGGATCCCCGCGTCCTTGAGGTCCGCAGCGATTCCCTTCGCGTACTCGAGCACCTCGGCTTTGGTGTCGGCCTGCCAGATCGGGACGATCACGACCTGCTCGGGGGCGAGCGCCGGCGGCAACACCAGCCCCTGCTCGTCGGAGTGAGTCATTATCAGCGCGCCGATCGCGCGCCACGACAGCCCCCACGAGGTGGTGTGGGCAAGCCGGGACGCCTCGTCCTCGTCGGTGTAGGTGATGTCGAACGCCTCCGCGAACGACGTCCCCAGGTAGTGGGAGGTCGCGCCCTGGACCGACTTCCCGTCGGGCATCAGCGCCTCGACCGTCGTCGTCGTGTCAGCCCCGGGGAACTTGTCGTGGTCGGGCTTTGCGCCGCGGAGCACCGGCATCGCCAGCAGGTCCTCGTAGGTGGCTTCGTACTGATCGAGCCGGCGGGCCGTCTCGTCCCACGCGTCCTCGCGGGTTTCGTGGGCGGTGTGGCCCTCCTGCCAGAGGAACTCCTTCGTCCGGAAGAACGGCTTCGTCTCGGTCGCCTCCCACCGGACGACGGAGGCCCACTGGTTCACCCGCAGCGGGAGGTCGCGGTGGCTCCGGACCCACTGTGAGATGTACGGCGTGATGATCGACTCGGAGGTGGGACGGACCGCGAGCCGCTCCTCGAGTTCGTCGTTGCCGGCGCGTTCGACCCACGCGACCTCGGGATCGAACCCCTCGACGATGTCCTTCTCGCGTTCGAGGTAACTCTCCGGAATGAACAGCGGGAAGTAGGCGTTCCGAACCCCGGTGTTCTTGAACAGTCCGTCGAGGTGGGCTTTGATCCGTTCCCAGACTTCGTACGCTCGGGGCCGCGTGACGATGAACCCGCTCATCCCCTCCGGCGCGTAGCTCGCGAGGTTGGCCTTCTGGACGACCTCCGCGTACCACTCGCCGGTGTTATAGTCCTTCGACTCGGTGATCCCGAGTTCTTGCTCGTCGGTCATTATCCAATCGGAGCCCCACAGCCGTCTTAAATCCCCTGATGGGGCGGTCGAGCCTGGCCCACTCACTCCACCAGGTCGTCGGAGTCGACCCCGAACGGACGCTCCGACTCCCGCCACGACCACCCGGGCAGTCGGGTCTGGACGCCCGCCGCCAACGCGGCGTCTAAGTCGCCGCGTCCGGCACCGCCCGCGGAGTGCGTCGTCACGTCGGCACGATGGGACGTCACCTGCGCGAGCACCGACAGCGGGGTGCCGCCCGCGATGGCAGCCGCGGGTTCCCGCCCGGGCACTTCGTCGACGACGAACCCCGGGTAGTCGCCGTCGACACCGAGGTCCCGGAAAAGACCGACGTGGGCGGCGACGTTGATCGCGGTCTCCCCGTCGGCGGAGACCGTCCCGACCGTCTCGCGGTAGTCCGCCGGATCGACGGGGTCGACGGTCGCACCGAACACGTCGCTCACCGGGCCGGGGTGTCGGTGATCAGCGGGACGACCGTGCCGGCGCGGTCGGTGACCCACCGGGCCTCCCTGTGGGCGCGTTCCGGGGTGAGGCGCATACGGCCCGTCGCGGGCGTGGGGACTTCGGTTTTACTAACTTTTTTATATACCCGCCCAGTACCTCGGGTCAAGCGGGTTCTCCCTGCTGCTCCGAAGCCCGGACCACCGGAGAGGGTCACGACGCACCACGCCGATGGCTTCGCATACACCACCACTGTACGGTCGTGTCGGCGACACCCCCGGACCGTCGGGGCCGTCACGGGTGGTTGGGACCCCGATCAACCGCCCGTCGGCGGCGACCCCGACGGACCGCTCCAAGGTATGAGTTCAGTAGACACGCAACTCGAGGATCTGCACGCAGAGATTACGGCGGAGCTGCCGCCCGATGTTTCCGTCTCGGACGTCACGTACGAGGGCCCGGAGCTCGTCATTTACACCCGGGACCCCAAACGGTTCGCCCGGAACGACGACCTGATCCGGGACCTGGCGGGGAAACTCCGGAAGCGGATCACCGTCCGGCCCGACCCGACGGCGCTGTCCCCCGTCGAGGAGGCTCGGGCCCGGATCCACGACATCGTCCCCGACGACGCCGGCGTCACCGACCTCTACTTCCACGAGAACACCGGCGAGGTCGTGATCGAGGCCGACAACCCGGGGCGGGTGATCGGGGCCCGCGGCGCGACCCTCCAGACGATCACCGCCGCCGTCGGGTGGACCCCCGAGGTCGTCCGCACCCCGCCGATCGAGTCCTCGACAGTCTCGAACGTCCGCGACTTCCTGAAGAACGAACGCGACGACCGTCGGGAGATCCTCGAACGGATCGGCCGGCAGATCCACCGCGAGGAGCTCTCGAGCGAGGAGTGGGTCCGGATCACCGCCCTCGGCGGGTGCCGTGAGGTCGGCCGGACGTCGTTCATCCTCTCGACCGCCGAGACGCGCGTCCTAGTCGACTGCGGGGGCGACCCCGGAACCGGCGGGGGGCCACACCTCGAACTCCCCGAAGCGCTGGGGGCGGGGGCGAACTCAATCGACGCCGTGGTGGTGACGCACGCCCACCTGGACCACTCGGCGTATCTGCCGGTGCTGTTCGAACGCGGGTACGACGGCCCCGTCTACACCACCGAACCGACCCGCGACCTGATGGGGCTGCTCCAACTCGACTCCCTCGACCGCGCCGAGCGGGGGGGCCAAGCCCCACCGTACAGCTCCGAGCGGGTCCGGGCGGCGATCAAACACACCATCCCACTCGAGTACGGCGACGTGACCGACATCGCGCCGGATATCAAGCTGACACTCCACGACGCGGGCCACGCCCTGGGAAGCGCGATCGCGCACTTCCACATCGGCGACGGCCTCTACAACGTGGCGTTTTCCGGCGACGTCCGATACGGCGACACCCGGCTGTTCGACGGCGCGGTCAACGACTTCCCGCGCGTCGAGACCCTGGTGATGGAGTCGACATACGGCGGCCGCAACGACTACCAGACCGACTGGGGCGACTCCGAGCGAAAGCTGACGGACCTGATCGCGGCGACGCACGACCGCGGCGGCACGGTGTTGATCCCGACTCCCGCGGTCGGCCAGGCACAGGAGCTGCTGTTGGTTCTCGAGGAAGCGATCCGGGAGGGAGCGATTCCGGAGCTACCGGTCTACCTCGACGGGATGATCCGCGAGGCGACCGCGGTCCACACCACGTACCCCGAGTTCCTGCGCGATGATCTCGCGGATCGCATTGCCGACACCGACGACAACCCCTTCCTCGCACCCGCGTTCGAGCGCGTCGACGGCGGCGACGACCAGCGGGCCTCGGTCGCCGATGACGGCCCCGCGGTCGTCCTCGCGCCGTCGGGCACCGTGACCGGGGGGCCAGTCACGTCGTGGCTGCGCCACCTCGGCGACGACCCCGCGTCCCGGCTTGTTTTCGTGGAACACCAACCCCGTGGGACCCGTGGGCGGCGGATCCAGGCGGGGCGAACCGAGATCGATGTCGGGGGCGACTCCGGCGTCGGCGCCGCCGAGACGCTCAACCTCGAGTTGGGCGTCGAGACCCTCGACGGCTTCTCGGGCCACGCCGACCGCCAGGGCTTAGAGAACTTCGTCCGGACGATGCGTCCCCGCCCGGAGAAGGTGCTGTGCGTCCACGGGGAGGAACGCGCGGTCCAGGACCTCTCGTCGGGGCTGTACCACGACCACAACCTCCGGACCTTCTCCCCGAAGAACTTAGAGACGTTCCGGTTCCGCTAAACCGCCTCGGGGTCAAATCGTTCGAGAACCGTCGATTCTCGTGATCACGGAAATCTTCGATTTCCGAACGACCCCGAGGCACTCGGCCTGCTCAGCCCGTAGACGGTCACCCGTCCCGTCCGATCGCAACCCACGGCTCGTATACGTCCCGCTACGATCGCCCACGACGAGGGGGAGTGGCCCCGACCCCGCCCCCGTCGAGTCCGTCCGGATGCCCGGTGTCGGCTCCGGATTTCAGGTCTGAGAACTGGAGGACGGGTATTAACTCCGGACGGGACACAGGGCGGTGCATGCGCAGTAATTCCGGATCGGGAAGCCGTGCCGCACGCGCTGTGGTCGTCGTGCTGGTTTGCGCCGTGGTGGTGGCTGGTGTCGTGCCTGCTGTCGCTCCCGTTCGCGCGCAGTCCGACGCCGGAACGGCCGAGACGACCGCGGACGACCGGCGGTGTCTCCCTGACGGCGGCCGGGACCTGAGCATCGGTGACGGCAACCCCCACATCGACGTGACAATCCACACCTCTCTTCTCACCGATCCCGCGCCGCCGAGTGCGCTGGGGATGGCGGCCAGCGGGGTCGCACTTGACTCCAAGATCGTTCGGTTGCGAACCGGCGTGATGATCGACCGGATGCCGAGGGACGTGTCCCCGAACGCGGTCTGGGACTCGCTCGTCGTCCTGTTCGACTACCGGCTGTCGCTGCCGATGTTCGCCGGCGCGACCGACGACCCGGCGTACGAACCCACCGATGGGCCGGTCTCGGGCGTCGAAACGCGTGGGTGCTGACGCGGATCGCCGTAGTTGATCACGTATACTGTCGGACGAAAGTCATGATACGCCTGCTCGCTCTCAGCGATGCAAGCGACTGTATCAACAGTTTCGTCCGACAGTATATATCACGCCGTTTGGCGACCCCGCACGTGCATCCGGGTGGTTGCGATGGTCCCCCAGATGGAGATCCACAGGAGAATAACGAGGAACGCAATCCCCGTCGAAGAGAGCAACCCTAACGCCACCGTCAGTTCGGCCAATAGCGAGTACGAAACCAGAGTGACGAGCGCGGCGATGCCCGCCGCCAACATCCCCTCAACACACCGCCAGAGTTGGGGAAATCGGGGGCTGCCCCGGCCGAACACCTGACCCCGCCTACCTTCCGCGTTTGGTGTGGTCATTCATACCACCATCTTCTAAGTTGATACTAATCCAATATAATTATTCCGCATAGGACGGTCTTCTGTGCTCTCCCTGATGACGACTCCGGGCTTCGGCCCGTGTGCACGCCCGCAACAGCAGCCGCTGATTACGGACTCACGCCACTCGTCACCACAACCTCGGTCATGAGAAGTCGTATACAGCGATGCCGCCGCCGCACTCGGGACACTGCTCGACGTCAGCCGTAAGATTCTC
>CAZDEJ010000004.1:0-40536 GCA_964504395.1 uncultured Halobellus sp.
GGGTCATGCCCCCGAGGTTCCCGACTCCGGTAATAAAACTATGCGTCCCACACTCACGCCTGATAATCCACCGGGGGCGCGGCGGCCCGGCCGTTGCGACGGCGTCGGTCCGGTCGCGGTCGACGCCTACGACTCCCCGTCGCGACGTTCGCGCATACTCTGCCGGGTGAACTGCGGCTTCGCCTTGATCCCGCGCTTCCGACGGAACGATCGGTACAGCGCAATCAACGGTGGAATCGAGAGCACGGCAGCCACGGCGGCCGGGAGAACGCTGGCCTGATCGAACGCGAAGAGGATCGCGGCCGACAGCGCGCCGACGGCGACGAACAACCCGTAGACGATCCGGCGGGCGAGTCGGTCGAGCACGTCGTTTTCGTCCTCGAGCCGGACGTTGACGCTGAGGTTACCGCTTTCGACCCGGTCGAGGGTGCGGCTGAGCTTCGGCGGCACCTCGAACAGCCCACGGGTGGTCTCACGGATCTGTTGGCCCCCCTCGGAGACCAACTGCCTCGCGGTCTCCTCGTAGATCCCCTCGTCCTGGAGGTAGTCGGTCGCGACCGAGATGAAGTCGAAGTCGGGATCGAGTGTGACACAGACCCCCTCGACGACGGTCGCGACCCGAAGGATGAGCGCGAGGTTCCGGGGCAGTCGGAGCGGGAACTCGTAGATCGTCGACTCCACCTGCTCGATTATCTGCTGGACGCGATACTGCTCGATGTCCTCGCCACGGGCGTCCGCGATCGCGAGTTCCATCACGTCGCCCATCACCTGCCGGTCGGCCTCCGGCGACAGCGTCCCCATCTCGACGAGGGTGTCGAGGATGGCGTCGATGTCCTGGTTCGCGACCGCGAGATAGAAGTCGATGATCTTGTCCTGGATGAACGGATCGACGGTCCCCGACATCCCGAAGTCGTAGAAGATGATCTCCCCGTTGTCGGTGACCGCGAGGTTCCCGGGGTGAGGGTCGGCGTGGAAGACCCCGTCCTCAACGATCATCTGGAGGTACACCTGCTGAAGTGTCGTCGCCAGTTCGGTCCGGTCGATCCCCTTCTCGTCGAGGGTTTCGACGTCGTTTATCTTCGTTCCCGGGAGGTACTCCATCGTGAGCACCCGCGGCCCCGAGCGCTCCTCGACGGCGAGTGGCACCCGTATCTCCGGGGCCTCCCGGAAGTTCTCGCCGATCTCCTCCAGGATCCGCCGTTCCCGGCCGTAGTCCATCTCCTGACGGATCGTCTTCGCGAACTCGTCGGCGAGATTCTCGAGCGAAAACGCCCGCCCCTGACCGATGAACCGTTTGATCAGCGGCAACGACCACTTGACGACGCGGAGGTCCGCCTCCACCAACGACTCGATCCCCGGCCGCCGGACCTTCACCGCAACCGGCTCCCCGTCGTACGTCGCGGTGTAAACCTGGCCCAGGCTGGCGCCGCTGATCGGCTCCCGGTCGAAGTCGTCGAACGCCTCGTCGACCGGACCGAGTTCCTCCTCGAGTACGTTCTGTGACTCCGCCCACGGCGCCGGGGGCACGTCGTCCTGGAGGCTGGAGAGCACGTCGATGTACGCCGGCGGGAGGATGTCCGGGCGGGTCGACAGCAACTGTCCCAGTTTGATGAACGTCGGCCCGAGCGTCAGCAGGGAGTCGAGCAGGATCGCCGCCCGCTCGACTTGGGTGTCGGAGTCGACGCTCCGGGAACTCCCGAAGAGGAGGTATTTCCGGCGGTCACGGGTGTAGGCCACGATCAGCGGGAAGAACTGTCTGATGACCCGGAGGAATCGCCAGTACGCGCGGGGATTCACGGGCGTACCCACCCGGTGATTACGCGTCGTCCCCGGCCGCGGAGATCGGGATCGTGTCCGTCGGTGCCGTCTCCCGCTTCGGGATACGGACCTCGAACACGCCGTTGTCCGCCTCCGCAGAGGCCCCCGCGCCGGTCGCGTCCGGTGGTAGCGGGAGCTCGGCGTCGACGAAGAGCGACCGATCCTCGTCGACGTAGCGGAACTCCGACGGCACGTCCTTGTTGCGCCGCGCCTCGACGACGAGTCGGCCGCGCTCGACGCGAAGATCCGCGGTGTCGGCGGTCACTCCGGGGAGATCGAGCACGAGGAGGTACGCGTCGTCGGACTCCAGCAGATCGGCGAACACTGATTCGGGAAGCTCCCGAAGCGCGTCCCGCAGTCCATTCATGCTCGTAAGTAGCGGGGGGAGGTCGAAAAAGGCCGCGGTTGGCCGTACGGCTACGTACATTTATATACGAACACGCCGCCAGCCACGCCGTGACCTGAACGCCATCCCGCGTCGGTGCGCGGGTGTTCGGCACGCCGGCGCGGGTTGCGGTCGGCGAGAGCAGCAGTCTCGCCGGAGTGCCGACTGTTCGCCCTATTCCAGGCGCTTTGCGACGTACGGGCCGTCCTGTCGGTAGCCCAGCTTCTGCCGGTAGTACTCGCGCGCGCCGATTCCGGAGATGATCGCCAGCTTGCGGTATCCCGCGTCGGCCGCGAGCGCTTCCGCGCGCTGGATCAGCCGGCGGCCGTACCCTTTGTGCTGCCACTCGCCCTCGCCGCTCCCGATCCCGGCCTCGCTCCCATAGACGTGGAGTTCCCGCACGATCGCGGCGCCGTCGAGCTCCCGCCGGACCGCCTCGTTCGGGAACCGGAGGCGACAGAACCCAACGAGCAGGTCCTCGACCGGATCCTCGAACGCCAGGAAGTGCTCGGTCCCGCCGCCGGCGTCGTACGTCGTGACGGTGAGCTCGATCCGTTCGGGATCGGGGGTCGCGTCGTTCATCCCGGCCTCCCGGGCGCGGATGTCGCGGGATTCGATCCCCCGCTTGTCAGCGCGCTGTGCAGCGAGTTGCCGGAGGTTCGACTTCCAGACACCCGCGTCGATGAAGTCCGCAGGGATGTCACGCTGCACGCGCTGGAGCCGCGTATACTCGGGAATCATCCCCATCACTTCCGCGACGATGTCCGCGGCGGTGTCGTTGTCCAGCGGCTCGAACTCGTCACGCCGCCACTGGTCGTAGACGCGCGTCCCCCGGACGACGAGCGTGGGGTAGATCTTCAGGTAGTCCGGCCGGTACTCCTCGCGCTCGAACAGCTGCCGGAAGTCCTCGAGGATCATCTCCTCGGTCATTCCCGGCTGCCCCGGCATCATGTGGAATCCGACTTTGAACCCCGCGTCCCGGAGCCGACGGTTGGCGTCGATCGACGCCTGCACGCCGTGGCCCCGGTGCATCTCCCGGTTGATTCGCTCGTAGGTGGTCTGAACGCCCACCTCGACTTTGGTGGCCCCCAAGTCCAACATCCGGTCGATCTGCTCGGGATCACACCAGTCGGGCTTCGTCTCGAACGTCGTCCCGATGTTCCTGATATCGTTGGTTTCGTTCTCGGCGATGACGTCTTCCAGGTAGCGGAACTCGACGTCGTCGGGATCCGGTTTGAACGACCGCTGGTCGTCGGGAACCGGCTCCGAGTCGCGGTCGTAGTCGTTCATCGCCTCCAGAGCACGCTTGAGGAACCACTCCTGGTAGTCGTGGCTGCGGGCGGTCATGGTCCCACCCATCAGGATGAGTTCGACCTTCTCGACCGGGTGGCCGATATGTCTGAGCTGCTCCAACCGGAGTGTCACCTGGCCGTACGGGTCGTAGTCGTTCTGCTCACCGCGGGCGGCCGCCGGCTCGTGGCCCGTGTACGACTGCGCGGAGTCGAACTCCGAGGCCGGCCCGCCGGGACAGTAGAGGCACTTCCCGTGCGGGCACATGTGTGGTGAGGTCATGATCGCCACCGGGGAGACACCCGACGCGGTCCGGACCGGCTTCCGGCGGACGACCTCCTGTACCTCCTCGCGGCGGCTCTGCGGCGCGTGCGCCAGGATCTCGGTATTCTTCGGGACCTTCGGCGACGAATACGTCGAGCAGGCCTCCAACTTCGCGGATTCGAGGTCGTCCCGGCCGATCTCGCCGTCGAGGATCCGGTCGACGAGCTCCCGACAGGTCCGGCGGAACGCCTCCGTCTCCGCCGGATCCGGCTCCACGTCGGTGTCGGTGCTCACCGTGGACCCCCTCCCTGCCACCCGGAGGAACGACGATTCATTGTACGCTTTTCGACCCGTTTTGGGGTTAAGCGTGTCGCTCCGCAGGAGTGGGAACGGCGACGCAACGGGTTCCGCAGTCGCTCGCCGTCAGACCTGCGTGACGACCGCATCGGCGACGGCGTCGACGACGGCCTCGCGAGCGCCCGACAGGAACTCGAGACGGTTCTGCCGGATACCGGACGCGGTGACCCCGGCCTCGGGAACCGCCTCACCGGCAGCAGCGGCTACAGCGCGGGCGTCTACGGATTCGGGTGCCCTGACGAACAGCTCGTCCGTCGAGTAGACAACGGTCGCGGTCAGGTCGTCGGCACGGCGGTGGAGCGCGTCGGCGAGTAGTGCCGTCGGCGGGAAGTCATACTGGTGGCTGTAGGAGTCGGCGTCGAGCACACCGACCGAAACGCCGTCCACCTCGCGAACGTCGAGGTTCGCCTCCGCGGTTCCGACCTCCGTGTCGAGTTTGTTCCGGAACTGCTCGGAGACGTGGCCCGCAAGCCCGCCGGTGTCCTCGAACAGCAGGTCGGTGATGAGTTCGCGTTTGTCCTGGTACGACTGGTAGTAGGCTTCGAGCGCGATGGCCTCGCGGAGTTCGCGCGTTCGGTCGGCGTCGTATCCGGCCTCGCCCGCAAGCTCCGTGTACGCCGCCGGTGGCTCCGTCCAGTAGCTCACTGCCGGGAGGTGTGCGAGGTCCGCGCGGACTTCGGTGTTGACCGCCGCCGCGAGGTTCGCACCCAGCGCGCCAGTTGAGAGGCCCGCGGCGTCGGCGTCGGTGAGCCCTGGCGAAACCAGGACGCTCGTCTCGTCGACGACGCCGGTGTCGACGGGCTCGGCGTCGACGACGACTCTGGTGGCGCCGTAAACGCCGAGGAGCCCGAGGCCGTCGAGCGAGTCGGTGGTTCCGCCGATCCCGACGAGCACCACGAGCGGCAGCTTCTCGTCGTGGCGCTCGCTGTCTTGGAGCATTCGCGTCACGTCGCTGGTGGCGGCGTTCATCCCGTAGACCGGGTCGTCGAGCGGCCGTCGGGTGAAGAAGTGGTATTCGGCATCCGCGCGGGCGTGCTCCTCGCGGATCAGCGGCAGCACCGCCCGTTCGATCGCCGCGCCCGCGACGTACCCGTCGGCAGTGGCGGCGTGGCGGATCACGATCGGCCGTGACTCCAGTACTGCCCCGCGGACCGCCTCGGCGGCGTCCGCAAGCTGGTCGGTGACGGCCTCGACGCCGGACAGGCCGGCAAGCGACTCGACGGTGTCCGGACGGGCCTTCTCGGCGAGCGCGTCCGTGAGCCGGCGCTCAACCGTCTTCGCGCTCTCGCCGGAGAGAGCGGTCAGCTCCTCGGTTTCGACCTGGATCTCCTCACGGCGGAGTTCGACCTCGCCATCGAGCCGGACGGTGTCTCCTTCCTCGATCTCGGGGTACGCCCGGACGCCCGCCTCGACGAACGCTGCACAATCGACGACTGCGGTCTCGTCGCGGACCTCGAAGATGGTCGGACCGCCGGTCTGTCGCGCCCCGATCACCTCGCCTTCGATTCGGACGGTCTCCCCGACACGGTCACTCAGGGAATCAACGGTGACGCGCTCGGAGTCGGAGTCGGCAGTCGCCGCCTCCGGCTCGACTTCGGCCACGGCGACGCGTCCGTCTCCCGCCGATTCGGGCCCGCTCGTCTCGGTATCGTGGTCGGGATCGACCGACTCCGATTCGGAATCGGGGACTGCTTCCGCCCCTGATCCGCCGTGTGTCTCCGCCGACTTGTCGTCGCCATCGCCCGACGACGGTTTGCCGTCCGCTTCGGCCGCTTCCGTTCCGTTGGACGCGCGGGACTCCGTCGAGATACCCTTCGGGGTCTTCTTTACCGGTGTCGGACCGCCGGATCCGCCGTTCTCGATCTTCTCGCCGTCGGCGTCGCCGTCGGGGTCGTGGACCCGCGCGCCGCGGAACTCCGACTCCGCCTGGCGGATCGACCACCCGAGATCGATGTTGCCGTTATTCCGGACGTTCTTCACTTGGACGAACACCGTGTCGCCGGACTCCCAATCGAGGGTCTCGAGCCGCTGGTCGAGTTCGCTGCGATGGAGGAGTCCAGTGACGCCGCGAGTCAGGTCGACGAACACCCCGAAGTCGGCGAACCCGTCGACGGTCCCCTTGTAGAACCGGCCGGGAGTGAGCTGTTTCGGGGAGTTGCCGCGGAAATCGAACCAGACGTCCTCGTCGTGCGTAATCCAATCCATTAGGTGTGTGAAACATGTGGCGCCTAAAACGGTTGTCGAATCGCGGCCGCGGGAACGTCGGACCGAACCCGCGGTCAGATCAATCCCGCAGCGCGGACGACTGCCGTCGCAGCGTCGAGTCCGCCCAGTACGGTCCCGAACAGCAACGCCGCGGGGACCGCGCCCGCGACGGCCGCCCGAGCCGTCGTCGTGGCGTGGACCGTCCGGAGTCCAACCACCAGCAGGGCGGCCGCGTAGAGCGTACACCCGGCGCGGACCGCGGGCACCGGAATCCCGGCGATCACACACGGCGCGGCGGCGTAGGCGATCACTTGGACGGTCTCGCTGACTCCGCCACGGTCCGGCACGACGAGGATCAGGATGATCGTCTGGAGCGCCGCAGTCAGGTGGAGCGCCGCGGGCGCGATCACGACCGAGACCAGCGCCAGCGCCAGCGCCGCCGACACTTCGGGCCCGAGCGCGAACGTCGGGATCCGCGAGGGGGCGAACGCGAACAGTCCGGCGGTGTACACGACCGCGACCGCGACGGCAAACACCAGCCCCGGAGCCTGATCCCCGGGGGCAACCCCGTTACTGAAGAACTGGTAGGGCCGGACCAGCACCTCGACCCACGCGCGAGCGATGCCGCGGGGCCCGCGGTCCCGGCCGCCGGTCGGATTCTCCACCCACGTTGTCACGGTCGGTTCTACTCGCGATTAGTCCCGCCGAAGGATATGACAGTTCCGGCACCGAGCTTCGTAGGACTCCTCGGCGCCGACCACGATCGTCGGGTCGTCGACGTGGGCGGGGTCGCCGCCGACAAGCCGCTGGTTCCGGGTTGCGGGCTCGCCACACGCCGCACAGATCGCCCGGAGCTTGTCGACGTACTCCGCGACCGCCATCAGTTGTGGAAGCGGCTCGAACGGCTCGCCACGGTAGGTCTGGTCGATCCCCGAGACAACCACCCGGCGGCCGTCGTCGGCCAGCCGCTGACAGACCGCGACCAACTCGGTGGCGAAGAAATTGGCTTCGTCGATCGCGACGACGTCCTCGCCGTCCAGCTCCTCGCGGATCTCCCACACGCCGTCGCCCTCGCCGGGGACGACTGACGCCTCCCACTGCCGGCCGACGTGAGAGCCGACGGTCGCCTCCCCGTATCGGTCGTCGACCGCGGGTTTGAACACCGCGACGTCCTGGCCTGCGATCTCCGCGCGCCGGAGCCGCCGGAGGAGTTCCTCGGTCTTCCCCGAGAACATGGACCCGGTGACAACCTCGATCCACCCGCTGTTCGTGATGGCGTGCATACCCAGCGGAGAGACCGCGGGGGGCAAAACGGTTGCCGTTCGGGGAGCGTCGCCGGTCGCACGCCGTGGGCGCGATCAGTCGCCGGCGCCGACGTTCTCGCCGGCCGCGAACGACGACGAGTCGGGTTCAATGTGGGCGTACTCCACGACACGCCGGCCGAGCGTGAGCACACGGTCGTCGAGGCGCTCGTCGACGAGCTCCCCGCCCTCGAACTGCGAGGCGGCGTTCGGGACCGCCGCCTGGTGCGGTAACACCCATGCGTTGAGCGCCCGGCAGACCGACCGGAGGTGATCGAGCGCCGTGACCGGGAACCCGCCGCCGGCGACCGCTAAGAGTCCGACGGTCTTGCCCTCGAACTCGTCGAAGCCGCAGTGATCGACGGCGTTCTTCAGTATCCCCGAGTACGACCCGTGGTACATCGGCGTGCCCAAAAGCACGGCGTCCGCCTCGCGAACCCGCCGGACGACGGCGTCGCTATCGGCTTGGGCCTCCCGGTCGGGGTCGAGCGGCGGGAGGTCGTACTCCCTGAGATCGATCACCACGCCGGTACCGCCGGCCGCTCGGGCGCCCTCGAGCGCCCGCGAGAGCGCGCACCGGGTGTAACTCGCGTCTCGGAGACTGCCGCAGAGCGCGACAACGTGGACGTCCGCTCCGTCAGTGTTGGCTGCCATACCCCCGAATCCGGCGGACGGCGCAAAAATCCACCGTCGGCACCGACTCCCGAGCGGGGTTCGCCTCCGCCGGAATTAGTCACATATGTGATATAACGTTCCTAATAACTGCTGTGATCGTGCTTTCCAACCGCTACAGAATGATTTGGCCACCGGGAGAAACATGAGCGACGGAGTATGACAGCACGAGAAAACAAGGGGGTTTTATACGAGTTCTACCGGAGCCGGGCCGGGGACTGACCACTCATACTGTCGGCATAATTACGTGAGGATTTTCGATAGCCCGGGGTGTCGAAATCCGTCACGCGACTACAGCCGACAGTATTAGCCCACCTCGACCGGGCACGGATGGCGGTCGACCGGGTGGACGCGCTCGTCGACGACTCCCTTACTATACTGTCGGACGAAAGTCCCGATACGCCTGCTCGCTCTCAGCGAGGCGAGCGACTGTATCAACAGTCTCGTCCGACAGTATATCGCGCGGTCGGACAGGACCGATCACGACGCCGAAATCGTCGACCTGCGCCACGTGACCGAACGCTCCCGTGCGGTCGTCCCCACCGACACGGCGACCCTCGAGATCGAAACCAATCGCCGGATCCGTGCGGACCCGACACTCCTCGGGCAGTTGATCGAGAGCCTCGTCCACAGCGCGACGGTCTACGACGGCGACAGGGTGACGATCACCGTTACCGACATCCCGGGCGGGTTCGTGATCGCTGACGACGGGCGTGGGGTCCCCGAAGTGGACCGCGAGACGGTCTTCGAGACGCGCTACACGGCCGGCGACGACGGGACCGGGTTCGGACTCGCGATCGTTCAGGAGGTTGCCGACGCCCATGGGTGGGCCGTGGCACTTACTCATGACGAACATAGTGGTGTGCGGTACGAAATTACCGGCGTCGAGATCGTCGACGAGTGACCCCCGACCGACTGATCGGCCGTGGACTCCCTTCCGACGCCCGGAGTTAGCAGTGCTACGTCGGCTGATAACATATATTTAGTTTTATTATTAAACGAAGTTGTCACACATACTGATATGGAGCATGAACTGCCTTCAGAGATCGTCAGTAGGTTACTTTTCTGCACTTTGGAGGATACAGCAACTGTACAAACCCGGGTAGAAAGACGTTTTTGTCGTATCGAACAACTGTTTGGCAGCACTGAGTTCTACGACTTCCATCGGGCGCTACCACGGCGCGTGCCGAGGGTACCGTCGAACACGGCCGCAAAATAACAACCGTACGCATGTTATTTTGATCTGTATCCCCCTGCCGAGCGACGGTGACCGGCCGACAGCAGGCGATCGAGGCTCGGTCGGAATACCGTGACAAAACAGTTGTTCGACTTGCGTACATTCAATTGGCTACGAGTAGGTTGCTCGGATCCCGATGATCCGGGCCGTCTCCCGCACTTTCTCCGGGAGTTCGTGGCGGTACCGGTCCCCCGTCAGTCGTGTCGTCGGCCCGGAGATGCTGATGGCGGCGAGTACCTCGTCACTGGGGCCGAGAACGGGGGCGCCGACCGCACGCAGTCCGACAAACCGTTCCTCGTTGTTGAGCGCGAACCCTTGCCGCCGGATCGCGTTCAGTTCCGATTCGAGCCGGCCGCGGTCGGTGTACGTCGCGTCCGTCCGGGCGGGTAGTTCGAGCGTGTCAAGCAGTTGCGCCCGCCGGTCCACCGGGAGGTGCGCTAGATAAGCCTTCCCGACGGCCGTCGCGTGGAGGTCGACCGTCGTGCCGATGTGTGAGTCGGTCTGGATCCCGCGGGCGGTCTTCGACTGGTAAATGTACACCCCACGGCCCATCTCTTCGACCATCACGTACCCGTGTTCGCCGATGCTTGAAACGAGGTCGTCGATCTCGCCTTTCGCGACCTCGTAGAGGTTCTGCCTGTCGCGGGCCGCGTTCCCTAAGTCGAGAAACTTCAGACCCAGGTGGTAGGTGGTATCCTCCTTGACGACGTACCCGAGTCGGTTGAGCGTCCGGAGGTGGTTGTACACGGTACTCTTCGAGAGATCCAGTGCTGTTGCGACCTCCGTGACGTTCGCACCCGACTGGCGTCTCAGATACCCGATGATCGCGAACGACGTCTCCGTCGCCCCGACAGTCCCCGGTTCGTCCTCCTGGGTCCCGGTCATGCGATCCGTACACGGAGAGTCGAATAAAACCTTACGTCCGTTCGGTATCGCTGTAATACCGTTCGGACGGACCACTTCCGCCGGGAGCACGGGCACACAGTCGGTGCGAACGGTCAGTCTTGCCGCCGGACCGTCCCGAGACGGCCGGCTACCGGCGACGGACGCCAGTTCAGTCGTCGTCCTGTGCGCCGGCCGCGACGTCGTCGACCGGCGAGTTCGACCCGATCTCCTTCGGGTTCCGGAACCACGACCGGTCCCCGTCGAACAGCACGTGACCGTGATCGTCGCTCAACTGCCGCATGAAGAGAACGAACGAGACGACGCACACGATGGCGAACGGCGCGCCGGTGATGATCACCGACGACCGGAGCGCGCTCGCGCCGCCCAACACGACGAGGATCGACGCGATGAGCCCCTGCAGGACGCCCCAGAACACACGATTGATGCTGGAGGGGTTCTCCTTCCCGCCGGTCGTCAGCATCGCCACCGCGAGGGTGGAGGAGTCCGCCGACGTGGCGAAGAAGGTGACCACGAGGATGAGGAACAACGGTTGCCACAACGCTCCAAGCGGCAGCGCGCCGAACAGCGCGTAGCCGGCGACCCCGTCGCCGAACTCGCCCACCGCACCCAGGATGTCGGCGACACCCGCGAACTGCATCCACATCGACGTGCCGCCGACAACCGAGAACCACACGACGGAGACGGTCGTCATCGTCACGAGCGCGGTGAAAAGCACCTCGCGGATGGTGCGCCCCTTCGAGATGCGCGCGAGGAACAACCCTACGAAGGGAGCCCACGCGATCCACCACGACCAGTAAAACACCGTCCAAAACGAGGTCCACCCGGTGCCGCCCTCGACGCCCGTCCCGGTGAACAGACTCATGCCGAAGAAGTTCTGGACGTAGGTCCCGACCGCCAGCGCCCCGGTGTTGAGGACGTTCAGCGCCGAGATACTGCTCATCACCATCCCGCCGACGAGTGTCGCCGCCAGCAGGATCCCCATCATCACGATGTTGAAGTCCGAGAGACGCCGGATTCCACGGTCGATCCCGGCGACGAGCGACAGGGTAAAGATGACCGTGATTCCGGTGATCGCGAGCAGGGTCTCGAGGTTCCCGAACTGGATCCCGGTCCGGTAGGTGATCCCGGTGAGGATCTGTGTCGAGATGAAGCCCAACCCGGTCGCGATCCCGCCGAGGGTCGCGACGACGGCCAAGGTATCGATCGTCTTGCCGATCACGCCGTCGAGGTTGTCCCGGCCGAGAAGCGGAATCAGGACCGTCGACGTCCGAAACGGCGCATCCATCTTGTAGGCGTAGTACGCAACGGGGATTCCGATCGCGAGGTATCCTCCCCACGCCGAAACGCCGTAGTGGAAAATCGAGTACGCGAGCGCGGGCACCATCGCGCTCGTGGTGCCGGCCTCGGCGGTGCCCGAAAACAGCGGCGGCACCGAACTGAAGTGAGTCAGCGCCTCGACCGGCCCGAAGAAGACGATCCCCGCCGACAATCCCGCGGAGAAGAACATCGTGAGATACGAGAAGTTGCTGTACTCGGGGTCGCCCTCGCCGAGTTTGATCCGGCCGTAGGGACTGAGCATGAGGTACACCGCAATCGCGATCATGAGGAGCATCGTGACCAGGTACATCCACGCAAGCCCCTCGCCGAACACGGCGAAAGCAGTGGTTATCTGACTCGACACCCAGTCGGTTCTGAACGCCGCAAGCCCGATGAAGACGAACGTGACCAACGCCCCGAGCGCGAAGGGAATCGGGTCGATCTCGTCGATGAAGCCTGCGAGCGCTCCGTCATCATTAGCCTGTGACATGCTAAACTCTACTGGTTCATTCTGCGCCTATAATATATATGTTTTGGTGGCGACTACCACGGGGGAGCCTCACATGCGGCCGGAGTGGCGAACGTTTATGTGATCGTTCTCCAACGTCGGAGTGTGAGTCCGGAACAACCCGTCTTCGACTACACCTCGTCGGCTCCGTGGGAACAGGTCGTGAGGGCTTACGGGTCCGCCGAGGAACTGAACCGTGCCGTGCGGGAACTCGTCGCCGACGGCAACACGAAAGCCGAGGCGTGGGAGTCGATCTGGGACCACGAACTCCGGCAGTTCGAGCGCGACCCCGAGTTCCGGGCGGCCGTTCGGGAGATCTACGCAACGGCGGGCGTGAACCTCCTCAGCGTCACCCCGTGGACCCACGACGACGTCTCGGAGCGAACGGGCCAACGCCGCGACCTGGCACGATGGCAGTCACGGTTCGACGCCGCGGAGTGGCTCCACAAGATCACGTCCCCCGCCGAGGCTCGCCGGGTCGCCGCCGACGGCGACGTGGGGATCGTGTTGAACACCCAGAACCTCGGCGCCGCGATCGACGGGTCGCTCGACCGCATCGACACGCTGTACAACGAGGGTGTCCGGCTCTTTCAGCTCACCTACAACTACCAGAATCTGCTCGGGACCGGGTGTAACGACCCCTCCGAGGGGGGACTGTCGACGTTCGGCCGCGCGGCCGTCGACCGGGTGAACGACCTCGGCGGGGTCGTGGACCTCTCCCACTGCGGGAAACAAACCACGCTCGACGCGATCGAGTACTCCGACGATCCCGTGGCCGTAACCCACGCAACGTGCCAGGCGGTGGATCACCACTACCGCGGGAAGTCGGACGCCGAGATCGAGGCGCTCGCCGAGGCGAACGGGTACATGGGGATCGTGAGCCTGCCGTGGTTCATCGCCCCCGGCGCGGACAACCCCGGTCTCGACGTACTCCTCGATCATCTGGAACACGCCGCGTCGATCATCGGCGCCGACCGGATCGGACTCGGGACCGACTTCTTCCCCGCCGACACCCGGTTCCCGGAGGAGCTTCTAAGCTACTACAAACGACACATCATCGAACTCGGCTTCGACCGCGAGGCGGTCGAGGCCCGCGAGATCGCGGCGGGACTCGGGGAGTTCACGACCTACGAGGAGTGGCCCGCGCTCCGGCGGGCGGTCGAGGACCGCTTCCCGGCGACCCGGATCCGGGGGATCCTCGGGGAGAACTTCCTCCGGTTTTGGGAGCGCGCGGTGTAATCCGGGGCGTCCCGCGACCTGCATGATCGATCGGCCACGACCGAAGCGTTTAATCCGAGTGGCTGATTCCGGTTCGGTAATGGCTCCCAATCGGGGGACGAACGGATACGATCCGAACCAGCTCCGCGACCCCGCGGAGCTGATGCAGCCCGGGCGGTTGGCCTCGCTGAAGCAGACCCGGCTGAGCTTCGCCCGGATGCTGATGGACAAGATGATCGACGAGGCGTGGGACGTCCGCGTGACCCGAACGAACCTCGACGAGCGCGGGGTCGGCCGGGTCGTGTACACGATCGACACCCCGGACAGGATGTTCTCGTTCGGGGTGTTCTCACACGCCTCCGGCGACGACGCGAACACCGACCGCATCATCGCCGAGGACTGGGACATGTGGGGGTTTCTGTGTGAGGGTCGAGCCACGCCGGACCTGATGGACTCGCAGTTCGAGGAACTCCCACACGTCCGGGAGGGCCGGGCCACGTCCGACATCCTGATCTGGACGCGGGCCAACCGGAGTTCGCGCTTTTTCGGCCACGTCGTCGACGCGCTGGCGGAGGGTCACCAGCCCGATGTCGACTTCTGCGCCCGCGGCGGCTATCTGATGCGCTCGTCGGGATACTACGGCAACGGACTCAACGGCACGAAGGAGTTCAAGTCGATGGACGGCGACCACCCGCTCGCGAAGCCGTACTTCGCGCAGATGCTCACGGTGTGGTTGCTCCGGATCTTCAGCTTCGACCTCGCCGACCACGTCGCGGCGGCCCGGAGCGACGACGCTGCCACCTTAGACCACGACATCAAGCGGTTCATGGGAACGGGCAACTCCTCGGGGATCGGGATCGTCCACTACCTGACCAACCACCCACAACTCCTGCACTCGTGGCTTCGAGCCCGCGAGGTGGCGCTGGCGCGGGTGCAGACGATCGACCCGACGCCCGAGGAGGTCGACCGGTTCAGGACCGTCCTCGACCGTGCCGAGCGGTGGTTCACCGCCGACGAGTGCGACACCAAGGAGTACTTCCTCTCGAAAGACGAGATCGCCGCAGGACTGGAGCGGGCCGAACGCCGGATGGAGCACCTGCGCGAGGACATCGATACGGATCCCCTCTGGACCCGACTCTGTGCGTGGGCCGCGGACACCCTCGAGGACGAAACAGAGGAGCTGATCTACTCGCTTCTCCTCGACGTTCACCCCGAGGTGTGCTCGGGACTGGCGGAGTCGATGACCGTCTCCGAGCGGAGCGACGTGATCCCCGAGATGACCCTCGAGACGTTGGCGTCGATCGTGACCGCGGACTACGGGTGGGCGCTCGACATCGACTTCGAGGCGCCCGGCGCCGAGCGGTACTTCTGGTACCGGTCGATCGACAGCGAGGAGCCCCGACTCGGGATCAGGGGCGAACACGACTACGAGGAGTACGGGTTCCCTATCGACATCGCCCGGCAGGTGCAGGCACTCCACGCCGACCTGACGGCGTGGAACGGCACGGGCACCGTCGCGGCGTTCCTGTTCGACCACCCCGAACACCGGAGCATCGTCGAGCGGGTCCAGACCGTTCGGGACCTCCGGTACGCGGAGATCCGCGCTAACCCCCTCGACGCCGACTTCATCCCCCTCTCGTACATCTCGTGTCTCAAGGCGATCTGGGGGATCCAGAAGGCGCACCCGAAGTCGCAGGGGTGGGTTCGGGGGACGTTCTACCAGGGTGCGCCGCTGCCGGACGACCTCCGGAGCGGCGCGGAATCCTACTGGCTGTACCCCTCGAAGCCGCGACGGACCGAACGGTGGAGGGAGCAGTGATGCGTCTGGCCGTCCGCGAGGTGCTGCAGTTGTCGGAGCGGTGTTTCTCCGCCGCGGGCCTCCCGGAGGGAATGGCGCGGACGGCCGCGGAGGCCGTCTGGTGGAGCGAGCTCTACCGTGGAACCGGACTCACGACCCTTCACGCGCTGCTTCCGTCGCTTCCGGAGTGGGACCGGGGGGCGCTGACCACGACGGATCGGAACACGTTCGTCTCGATCGTCGACGGGTCGGGCCAACCGAGCCTCGTATCGGCCGCCCCCGCCGTCGACCTGGCGTGTGCGGGTGCCACCCGCCACGGTATCGGACTCGTCCACGCGGCGACGACGCCGGACGACGGGACCGTCCCGATGCTGGGGCACGCAGCCTACGTGGCGGCGGAGCGCGGGCTCCTTTCGCTCGTCCTTGCGACCGGCGGGACCGACCGTCCCCGAACGGTGATCAGCCGCCCCGACGATCCGCACCCGGTGATGGCCGAGCGCGAGCTCGATGCGCCGTCGAAAAGCCACGCCGCGCTGTCCGCGGTGGTTCGCAGCGGGGCGCTCGACCGCCGGGACAACCCCCTGACGCAGGTGTCGTTCACCGGGGCGTCGGAGACGGCGTACGGCACCGCCGGCGAACGGATGCTCAACCGGCTGCTGGACCGCTCCGTGGCGCCGTCCGACGACGACTCCGACGTCCAGTCCGGGTTCGTGCACGTCTGCATCGATCCCGACCATCCCCGTCACTCGGGGGACCTCCGCCGCGTCGTCGACCGGTTCGTCGCCGACCGAGAGGCCGACTTCACGCGGACGTTCACCCCGGCGGAGATCCGCGACCGCGCGGGGACCGCCCTCGACAGGGGCGTCGACGTCGAGGAGACGGTCTGGCAGGACATCTTCGATCGGAGCAGCGAGGTCCTCGCCCCCGAGTTCGAGGGATCCTACCGCGGTGCGGGGTTCAATATCAACGAGTAGGCGGGCGCGGTACTCGTATCGCCCCGGGCACCACCGAAATTTTTACCACGGATTGTGCGGAACGGTCGGTCAGCGTCGGTTGCGGCGGCCGATCCGCTGCAACTGCGGCGTCGTGCCCTGACGGGAGAGACACCGGGAGAGTCGGCCGGACGACCGCCGTCCGGTCGCACCGACCGGGTGCCGACGCCACGGAACGCCGGACCGCCGCGCGACCGACACCACACACGAATGACAGACACACAGTTTCAGTACCTCGATGGCGAGTGGCACGACGGCGACAGCGACGACGACATAGTTATCCGCGACCCGGCCGCGCCCGACGACCCGGTCGTGTCGTTCACCGGCGCCAGCCGATCACAGGCGGCAGCCGCGGTGGCGGCCGCGGAGGCCGCAAGCGAGACCTGGGGGGCGACACCCCCTGACGAGCGCGACGCGGTGATGTACGCCGTCGCCGACCGGATCGACGACCACCACGATGAACTCGCGGAGACGCTCACCCGCGAGGAGGGTAAACCCATCTCCTCGAGTCGCGCGGAGGTCGGGCGGGCCGCGGAGCTGTTCCGCTTTTTCGCGAACTTCGCGCGGGCCTCCGCCGGGGAGACACTCCCGTCCAGCGATCCCGAAACGTTCACCTACACCGTTCGAGAGCCACTAGGGGTCGTCGCCCTCGTCACCCCGTGGAACTTTCCGATCGCGACTCCAACCTGGAAGCTCGCGGCCGCTATCGCAACGGGCAACACCGTCGTCTTCAAACCATCCTCGGAGACACCGATGATCGCCCGGGCCGTGGTCGAACACCTGGAGGCCGCCGGGCTTCCCGAGGGCGTGGTGAACCTCGTGGTCGGGTCGGGGTCGACCGTCGGCGACGAGATCCTCACCGACGAACGGGTCGACGCCGTCTCCTTCACCGGGTCTACCGACGTCGGTCGGCACATCGCGGAGACGGTCGCCGGGCGCGGGATCCCCATCCAGACCGAGATGGGTGGAAAGAACCCACAGGTGGTGCTCCCCGACGCCGATATCGAGGCGGCGGCCGACGCGGCAGCATCGGGGGCGTTCGGGCTGACCGGGCAGGCGTGCACTGCGACCAGCCGGCTGATCGTCCACGAGGACGTCGCCGCGGAGGTGACCGAGGCCGTGGTCGACCGCGCCGAGGCCATCCGAACCGGGCCCGGGATGGAGGACCCCGACATGGGTCCGGCTGTGTCGGCGGATCAAGACGAGACAAACGTCCGGTACATCGAGGTCGCCGAGTCCGAGGGGGCAACGCTCCTGACCGGCGGCGGTCGCCCCGACGGCGGGACGGAGTCGGGGTACTTCGTGGAGCCGACAGTGTTCACCGACGTCGACTCCGGGATGCGGATCGCCCAGGAGGAGGTCTTCGGGCCGGTGCTGTCGATCCTGGAGGTTTCGGACTTCGAAGAGGGCCTCGCTGTCGCGAACGACGTGGAGTACGGGCTGTCGGCCAGCCTCTTCACCAGCGACATGGCCGCCGCCCGCCGGTTCACGGAGGGAATCGAGGCCGGCGTGGTCAAGATCAACGGCACCACCACCGGGTCACAGATCCAGATGCCGTTCGGCGGCATGAAGGCGTCGTCGTCGGAGACGCAGAAGGAACTCGGCCACCGCGCCTACGAGTTCTACACCCACAAGAAGGCGGTCTATCGGACGGACCCGTGACGTCCCGCCACGACGGTCGCACACCGGTCGACGACTCACAGCCGACGACACCCCGCGCAGGCCAGTGACCCAGCGCCGCACACGGGCCGGGACCGAGCTGTACGCCAAACACGACGTCGAGCGACGCATAGACCTCCCGACGGCGCTCGACGTGGTCGAAACGACCTACATCGAGGGTGCGCGCGGCCGAGTAATCAACCCCGCGAAGTCGACGATGCACCTCGGTGACGACGGCGGGTGGCCGGCGGCCAACGCCTTCTCGATCGGGATGCCGGCGTACGTCGGGTGGCTCGACGCCGCGGGAATGAAGTGGGCGATCGCGACCTGGGACGCCGACGTCGAACCGCCGATCAGTGCGCGGATCCTGCTGTTCGACCTCGATCAGGGGTCGTTCACCGCGATTCTGGAGGGGATGCACCTCACCGGCGTCCGAACCGCGTTGCAGTCGGTGGTGGGGGTGACACACCTGTGCCCGGCGCCGCCGGACTCGATCGGCGTCTTCGGCGCCGGCTTCCAGGCGCGGTTCCAACTCCGGGTGCTCGACGGGCTGGTCGACATAGAGCGGTTCGGGCTCTACGACGTGGCAGCAGGGCGTGCGGCCGGCCTCGCGGCCGACCTCGCCCCGGAGTTGGACGCGGATGTGGTCGTCGAGGAAACGCCGCAAGCGGCGGCCGACGCCGACGTCGTCGTCACAGCCACCGACTCCAAAAGCCCAGTACTCGACGAGTCGTGGCTCCGCCCGGGCGGGCTGGTGATCGCGCTGGGATCGTACCGGGAGCTTCCGGACGAGACCGTTCTGAGTGCTGATCGGATCGTCGTGGACCACGCCGAGCAGTGCCTCCAGCGCGGCGCGCTCTCGGATCTGGCCGATCGGGGAGCGGTGACCGCAGCCGACATCGATTCCACCATCGGGGAGGTTCTCGATGCTGCGGACGCTGCGGACGCCGCGGGCGCCCCGACCGTCGCGAAGGGACGACCCGCTGATCCCGACGGTCGCACCGTCTTCGTACCGATCGGACTGGGGTCGCTGGACGTCGCGCTCGCGGAGCACCTCCGGACGAGGGGGATGAGCGACAGTGGCGTTCGACGGTTCGACTTCCTGTGACCGGCCTGCCGACGTCTCCCGAATCGTTTCGGGCGCCGTGTGGGTTGAATCAACGACGTGGCGGTCGCACGGATCCGGTACACATTCATACCGGACCGGCGACTCTCGGGTGTGGACACGTACGACACGATCGTCCTCGGTGTCGGGGGAATGGGCAGCGCCGCGGCGTACCACCTCGCGGCGCGGGACCAGGACGTCCTCGGCATCGAGCGCTACGATATCCCGCATACACGGGGCTCGTCACACGGGATCACCCGAATCATCAGGAAGCCGTTGTTCGAGGACTCGGGGTACGTCCCGCTGGTCCAGCGGTCCCTGGACCTGTGGACCGACCTCGAGGAGTCCTACGGGCGGCAACTGTTCTACCGGACCGGCAGTATCGACTTCGGGCCTCCGGACAGCGAGGTGGTCCGCGGGTCCGAGCGGTCGTGTGCGGTGCACGACCTCGACCATACGATCCTGACCGGCGAGGAGTTGACCGCGCGGCCGGGCGCCCACGACGTGCCCGACGACTATCGCGCGGTCTACCAGCCCGACGGAGGGTTCCTCCACTCGGACCAGTGCATCGTGGCACACGTCGAGGGGGCCCACGACCACGGGGCCATCATCAGGGCTCGGGAAGCGGTCACCGACTGGACGGCCGACGAGTCTGGGGTACGGGTCATCACCGACCGCGGGGAGTACGCCGCCGACACGCTCGTCGTGACCGCGGGTGCGTGGACCGGCCGGCTCTGCCCGACAGTCGCGGAGTATCTCGCGCCCGAGCGCAACGTGCTCGGGTGGTTCCAGCCCACCGACCCCGCACAGTTCGACCGCGAGAACTTCCCGGTGTTCGTCGCCGACGTCCCCGAGGGGAACTTCTACGGCTTCCCGACGTTCGAGGTCCCCGGGTTCAAGTTCGGAAAACACCACCACCGCGGGGAGACCGGGACCCCCGAGGAACTCGCCCGGGAGCCGACGCGGGACGACGAGGCGATCCTCCGGTCGTTCGCCGACCGCTACATGCCCGCCGGAACCGGGCCGACGATGCAACTGTCGACGTGTATGTACACGAACACGCCGGACCGTGACTTCATCCTCGATTTCCACCCCGAGCACCCGAACGTGGTCCTGGGGGCCGGGTTCTCGGGGCACGGTTTCAAGTTCGCGCCGGCGGTCGGCGAGGTGCTCGCCGATCTGGCGGTCGCGGGCGGGACCGACCACCCCACGGGGATGTTCGAACTCTCGCGGTTCGCGTGACCCGGGTCCCGAGCGACCTGTCACCCGAGCCGACCGGGACCCGGGCGTCAGAAAAACTCCGGGCGTGCAAAACAAATATATACTTTTCTTTCCTCGAACGGAATGATGACCGACCAACAGCCAGTAGAGCTTCGATTCTGTTCACAGGAGGAGGGAATCGAGGCCGGCCTCGTGGACATGGACCGGTGTGTCGAGACGATCGACTACGTCTTCGGATTGTATAACGACGGTCGGGTGCTGATGGGCGATCCCGGGCACGACATGCACGGCCACGTGACGACGTTCCCGGGGAACCTCTCGAACGCGGAAGGGCTGGAGTCCGGCCCGGATCGACGGTTCAGCGCGATGCCGGCGTACGTCGGCGGCGACATCCACAAGATGGGGATCAAGTGGTACGGGTCGAACATCACCAATCCCGCCGAGCGGGGGCTCCCGCGGTCGATCCACACGATCACCCTCAACGACCCGCTGAGCGGGAAGCCGGAGTTCCTGATCGACGGCCAGGTCGCAAGCGCGATGCGGACCGGCGCGGTCGCGGGTGTCGGCGCGGCACGGATCCAGGGCGACCGCGCGACCACGGCCACTGTGATCGGCCCGGGTGTGATCGGCCAGACGTCGGCGCTCGCGCTCGACTCCGCGCTCGACGCCCTGGAGACGCTCCGGATCCACCACCCCGAGGCGTGGAAGGCCGAGGCGTTCGCCGACGAGATGGCCGCCGACATCGACGCGACGATCGTACCAGTGAGTGATCCTGCAGAGGCGGTGTCGGGTTCCGACGTGACCGTCGTGGCCGCGACCGGGAGTCCGCCGCCGAAGATCGAGGGGTCGTGGCTGACGGACGACTGTCTGGTAATCCCGCTCGGGGACCTCCGAACGGACCTCGCGGCGTTCGATCCCGGCCTGATCTTCTGTGACATCCGCCGGAACACCCTGGAGTTCGCGGCGCATATGGACTGGCAGATCATGAACGCGCTCGGCGCGGCCGTCGACTACAGTATCGGATCGGACGTCGCGGAGTCGGATCTCCGGGCGCTTCACGAGGTGATCGGCGGTGAGGACACGGCGCCGACCGAGGGGCGGTCGATCCTCTACTCGCCGGGACTTCCGATGGAGGACGTGGCGTGGGCGAGCCACGTCTACGAGAACGCGGTGGAGCAGGGGCTGGGACAGACGCTGACGATGTTCGAGGAGTCGTACTTCAGCAAGCCGTACTGAACGTTCGCCGCGTCCGCGTGTCCGGTGCGGATCTCGGCAGTCGGTGTACGGCACCACCGTTCGTCTCGTCCGATAATATCAGTTCCGTGATGGTAGATTGTGTAATACGTAACACGAGATGGCCGTGCTCGGGAACCGCATCGGCCCGGCAGCGCTGTCCGTGGTCCGGGTATGGTGTGTGACGGTCCTACGTCCGTACTCGATCGACATTCCCGTCGGCGTCCTGTGCTATTACCCCCCACCGGGAGGAATCGACAGCAGCACCACTCAAATCAGAGAATACACTCCGCTTGTCGGCTACGCTGCCGTCGGTCGTATAGACGTAGACAGTCCAGTCTTTATCTATAACCCATAGGTCGTCCTCGTAGCGCGCAACACCTGCGGCATTCGTTGTTTCGGATCCGATAGAGAACTGACCCTTTTGATCGCCGTCACGTCCGTACTCGTATATCGTGTTGGAAAAAACATCTCCGACCCAGAGAGGTCGTTCGCCGAACCCAACTCCTGCCGGGTCCCCGCTCGACTGAAATCGGACGCTTTCGGCACCAGTAGTCGGATCGAACCGAACGACATCGTCCGAATTGAAGTCGACGATCCATAGGTCTGATCCGTCATATGTCATTCCGGATCCAATATCGTGAGAAATATCAATTTCCTTAGCTACTTCTTCCGCGTATGGATCGATACGAGCAATCTAGTTCGGGTCGCCGTCAATGATCGCGTAGATACGATCATCTATCGCAGCAAGGCCGCCGCGAACGTTCTCTTCAGTTCAACCGGGAACGTGACCTGTTGTTCCGTGCCATCAGCCTCCGCTTCCTCGATCCGGACCGAGTGATACTCGACCTCGTGCCCGCGTCCCTCACCGAGGTGGATGTCGTAACTGTCGCCGAACTCATCCGAGAAGTCGTAATCGGTCTGGTAGGTCTCACCGTCACGGGTCACTTGAGTGATCGTATTCGAGTCGAAATCGATGGTGATGCTGTATCGTAGGATCTCAGTCGAAGTGGTAGCCGTCTCAATGATCCGGTTTCCATCAGTTCCACCTTCCAGTTTGAGACTGTCATTCGCTTGCCATCGGTGCTCTTTGAGATCGATCTCTACGTCTCCATCCGTAACCCCGAATCCATATCCCCAGTAGTCGGGGGTTCGTGTCCGCTGTTCAACAGTAATCCGCTGGGTGCCATCCGCGGTGAACGACTCGATAGAGCGCATATCTCCCCCCTCGTTGTACTCTTTTGGCGAGTTGTGAAGGAGGTACGTGTGCACCTCCCGAATCTGCTCGTCGTCCGTGGCACTGGTAGTCCACGTGTTCCCATAATTACCGTTTGCAAAAGTATCATTGAAGATTGTCATTTTTCCCTCGGAAGGCGTCGACGTCCGAGTCTCACCCGGCGTGGATTGGTCTACCGAGTCGGACGCCGGGTCTGCCGTCACTGTCACTGCAGTCTCCACATCAAACTCCGCAATGGTGGCTGGCGAGGTACTATTGGGCCGATACACGAGTTTGATACGTTCGTCTACGGCAACCGGCTCACCCCAGTTTATAATCGACGGCCCGATGGTCGCAGTCGCACCCTCGGAAAGACGGCTTGACTCGGTAACGCTCGTCGAGCCCAACTCGTTCCATCGCACCTGGGTTCCCCGGGAGGAGCGTATCTGGAGTGCCCCGGCCCTTGGTTGATCACCGCCTTTGAACGTGATCCGGAGTTCTTGGGCAGCCGATTCGTAATCAAACGTGAATACCGCATCCGGGATCTCCTCGCCACCTGTTGATTGGCCGCCCACGAACCGGTTAACCGTTGACGTACACCCGGCGAACACGCTACACGCACCGATGACTCCGGCTTGTAGCACCCTTCGTCTCCCTTCCATGCGCGGACGACAATTCATATGATAATAAAACCTTCCGGGATTTTCGGCCGTTCGGGCACGAACATGTATCATATGGTGAGTTCTACGGGCTTTCGGTCGCAAATCATACAACCTGCGGCGGGAAACTCATACGGATTATTGTGGTCAGTTATCGGTCATTGCTGATCCCGTCTCCAGCACCGACTGGTAGTTCGTTATCATAATCCGTATCGGGTAGCTCCCCGTCGCAGCAATATACGACGAGGACCGGGAGTTGCAGCCGCTCTCCGGCCTCACTCCGGTGTGAACAGGCGCTCCTGGACCAGCCGTGCGACGCCCGCCAGGTGTGCCTGCCCGAACGCCGCGACGATCAGCGCCCCCACGGAATTAAACATCATGTCACGGACAGTGTCGTCGAGGCCGTGTTGGGCCAGCGGCATCTCGAGTCCGGTCGCGTCGGCGGCGATGTCGAGGCCGAACTCGAAGAGTTCCCAGACGACGCCGAACGAAAGCACGATCACGAAGATGTACACGAAGGCAACCCGGCGCGGGACGTGAATGTCGTCGCTGTGGATGTCGACGGCGCGGGCGACGGTGTACCCCGCCGCCGCGACCAGCGACGCCGACATCGCGTGGGTGATGTTGTCCCAGAAGAAGATGTGACCGTAGAGTCCGGCCGATCCCAGCGTGTGGAGGAACGCCGCAGCGGTGATCCACAGCGCCAGCCACGGATCCAGCGGCAGGTCGTAGTTCCGCTCGAGCACGGCGGGAACGAACGTGATGAGTAGCGTGACGCACCCATTGATGATCGCCTTCGGTTCGCCGGCAACGACGCCGTACACCACCAACCCGCCGAGCGCGAACTGCATCCCGCGGGTGAGTCGACGCTGAGTTCGACCCGAGAGACGGGGGCGTAGCGTCACCGGCGATACACCCGCCGGATCGCCCGCCAGAGCCACTGGTCGCGTCGTCTGAAATACCCGTCGAAGAGCAGTCCCGCCACGACGCCGGCGAGCGTGACGTACAGCCACTCCATCATGAGCGTCTCGTTGTCGATCAGGTAGCTCGTCCCCAGGAGCCGGTCGGCGTTCCACCGGAGCACCGTCCACGCCCCGACCGCGGCCAACGTCGTCAGAACGACGAGGACGACAGCAAACCAGTGTGTCACCCGCAACGTGGTGAACGTGTGGAGTTCGACCACGACGAGCAGCGCGAGGCCGGCCAGGGCGACGTAGGTGGCGAAGGTCCCGAGCGTGCCACCCACGAGACCACGGACCAGAACCGGAGCCAGCGCCAGCAGCAACAGTTCCCACGGGAGCATCACCCGCCACCCACGGTAGACGGCCGGCGGCAGCAGCACGACGACGCCGACGAACGCGGTAAACAACACCCACTGGAAGTCGACCGCCACCACGCTGCCGACGAACACGCCCGCGAGCACGACGGTGAGCGCCCACGCGATGGCGGCGTTCGTCCGACCGTCCCGAAAGAGGCGATCGAACACACCCTCGACCTCGGCGGGTTCCGCGGCCCCGTCGGAATCGGATACACCGCCGTTCATCGATAAGAATACAGGCGACAGCGTGTAATAAACCCAGTGCCGGCGGTCGCGGCGACCCGCCGTATCCGGCCGGTGTGGAGTCGTATCCCGGAACGTTCGTCGCCCCGGCCCGTCTTCGACGCCGGTCCCAGCCCGACACCAACGATTTACGTCGATGGGTGGGATACACCGGGTATGTCCTCGATAACACCCCGCAAGCTCCGGATCGGGGTGGTGGGAAACGACCGGGTTGTGGCTGCCCTTTCGGGGTGGGGCGCCGACGCCGGACGCGAGGTGTCCGTCGACCCGGTCGCACCCACCGACCTCCCGGGCGGGTTCGACCCGGAGGAGATCGACGGTGTGGTTGTTGACGAGCGGGCAGCGGGGGTTGATGCGGCCGCAGTCGCGGGACGGGCTGACGACCACCCCTCAGGTGTGCCGACAGCAGTCCTGACGGACGGGTGGGACGGGAGCCGCGTCGCTGACGCCCTGGCTTCGGGAGTCTCCACCGCGCTCCCGGATACCCTTCTCGATGACGACCCGGACGCGCTGGCCCGGCGGATCGTCTCGATGGCGACGGCGGCGGACGACCGGGACCCCGTAGTCGACCGCGAGCGCCGATCCGTTCTCTTCGACAACAACCCCGACCCGGTGGTCCGGATCCGGTTCGAGGGGAGCGATCCGATCGTCCGGAGGGTCAACGCGGCTTTCGAGGAGGTGTTCGGGTTCCCGGCGGAGGCGGTTGTCGGCGACAGCCTCGTCGAGACGCTCGTCCCGGAGTCGGATCGGTCGGGCCACGGTCGGCTCCGTGACAGCGTCCAGCGGGGCGAGCCGCTCGAGCGGGAGGCCACGCGGCTGACCGCCGACGGACCCAGGGAGTTCCTGTTCCGGGTCATCCACGTCGCCGCTACCCCGGACCCCGAAACGGGGACCGAGGCGTACGTGTGGTATACGGACGTCACGGACCAGAAGCGGCGCGAACGGCTCGTCCAGCGACTCCACGAATCCACCGACAGGATACAGAACGCCGACACCGAACGGGCGGTGTGTGCGGCGACCGCCGAGGCGGCCGAATCGGTGCTCGGCCTCGCCGCGCCGGCCTGTTGGCTCGCGACCGACGCCGACCGGCTGCGCCCGGTTGCCGGCGACGCCTCGGCGTGGGGCCCGGATGGGACCGACGACCCGGTGACGTTCGCCCCCGATACCCGCGCGTACACGGCTTACGACGAGGGGACACTCACGCCTGTCGGAGCCGACGCCGCCCCGGCTGACGCCGACGCGAGCGGCGGCGTGTTCGTTCCTCTCGGGGATCACGGCGTCCTCGGCGCCGGCACCGCGGGAGCGGATGGCGTCGACGACACTACGGCGGGGGCCGCCCGGATCCTGGCCCGTCACGCCGCAATCGCGCTGGATCGGGTGGCAAAGCAGCGCGCACTCCGCGAGAGCGAGCGGCGGTTCCGGCTCATCGCCGAGCGGATCGACGAGGTGATTTTCCTGTCGGAGCCGGATTTCTCGGAGGTCTTCTACGTCAACGACGCCTACGAGGACGTCTGGGGCGAACCGGTCGAGCGCCTATACGAGAACCCGCGGAGCTTCGCCGACGCGATCGACCCTCGGGACCGGGCGTCCTTCGAGACGGAGTTCGCTGCGATGCTCGACGACATCGACCGGGGCGATCCCGACGATCGGTACGAGTTCGAATACCGGATCCGCCCGGCGCCTGACGAGAGCCGGTGGGTTCGCGCCACGGGCTATCCCGTCACGCTCCCGAGCGGCAACGCGCGGTTCGTGGGTATCGTCGAGGACGTGACCGAACGCCGGGAACTCGAGGCGGCGTACCGCGGCATCTTCGAGAGCGTCTCGGACGGACTCGTCGTCCACGACCCCGAGACCGGCGAGATACGCGACGCCAACGACCGGTTCTGCGAGATGCACGGGTACGACCGCGAGGAACTGACCGGCGAAACGGTCGACGTCGTCACCGGACCGGGATACACATACGAACGCGCGGCAGAGCGCATCCGGGCAGCACGCGAGGAGGGACCACAGCTCTTCGAGTGGCAGAACTGCGGCGTCGACGGCGAGGTCTTTCCGGTCGAAGTCCACCTGAGCGTCGTGGAGATCAGGGGCGAGGAGCGCGTACTCGCAAGCGTCCGCGACATTTCGGAGCGCCGTCGGACCGAGCGCCGGTTGGGCGAGGTCTTGGACCGGATCGACGAGGCGGTCTACATCACGCCGGCGGACAACCTCTCCACGGCTGCCCGGGGTCCGGACTATCTGAGTTCGGGATACGAGGAGATCTGGGGGCAGCCGCTCGACACGCTCCGCGAACGGTACGAGAACGGGTTTTTCGACACCCTTCGGCCCGAAGACCGCGACGAGTACCGCGCGTTCGTCGAGTCGGTCGTCGAGGACGTCGCGACCGGTACGGCGGCGGACAGCTACGACATCGAGTACCGGATCGAACGCCCCGACGGGGAGGTCAGGTGGGTCCGGTCGGAGTATTACCCCATCGAGTGGGGGTCGGGGCCGCCCCGGATCGTGATCGTCAGTCGCGACGTCACGGAGCGAAAGCGCACCCGGCGCAACCTCCGGATGATCGCGGAGCGCGTCGACGAGGCGATCTACATGTCGTCGCCGGACAAACGCGAGGTGTACTACGCGTCGCCGTCGTTCGAGGAGCTGTGGGACCTGCCGATCGAACGGGTCTACGAGGACCCACAGTCGTTCATCGACCGGGTACACCCCGACGACCGTGGGTGGTTTCGCGAGGAGTACGACCGGATTCGGGCCGACCTCACCCAACCGGACCGGACGCCACAGGACACCTACGAACTGGAGTACCGCGTCCGCCACCCCGACGGCACGGTCCGGTGGATCAGCGTCCGCGGCTACCCGGTGTTCGACGGTGCCGGCGGCGTCGACCGGTGGATCGCGGTCAACCGCGACGTGACCGACCGGAAGGCGCGGGAGCGTCGGATCGCCTCGTTCGACGACGCGACCGAGGATCTCACCACCGCGGACTCGGCGACGGAGGCAGCCGAGACCGCGGTCGAAGCGGCACGGACCACCCTGGGTCTCTCCACAGTCGGGGCGTTCCTCTACGACGACGACGCGGGCGTGCTCCGGCCCGAGGCGCTCGCTGGCGCGCTCGACGCCGCCGAGGTGGAGCCGATCGGATCCGACGGCGGACGGCTCTGGGACGCCTTTGCGACCGGAACCGCGACCGCCCCGGCGGACGGCGGGCGCCGACCGGGCGCTGACACCCCGGACGGCGACGGCGGATCGAGCCCGCTTTCGACCCTGGAAACGTGGCGGGCGATCCCGCTCGGAGCCCACGGGGTGTTGGCGGTCGGGTCCGCCGAGGGCGACTTCACGTCGGGGACCGTCCAGACGGCCCACGTGCTGGCTGCGACGCTCGAAGCCGCCCTCGCGCACCTCCGCGGGCAACAGCAAGTCGCCGACCGCGAGCGGGAACTCCGGACGCAGACCGAGCGCGCGGAGCGGTTGGACCGGATCGCCAGGCTCACCCGGCAGGTCGAGGCCGCGATCACCGACGCGACGACTCCCGGTGAGGTCGAGCAGGCGGTGTGCGACCGCCTCGCCGACTCCGGACCGTACGACCTGGCGTGGCTGGGCGGCGCCGAGGTCGGCTCCGACCGGCTCACTCCCCGGGCCGTCTCGGGTGCCTCGGAGGCGTACGTCGACGCGATGTCGCTCAGGTCGGGCGACAGCGGTGCCGACCCTCACCCCGCAGTCGAGGCGTGGCGGACCGACGAGGTGCGGGCGGTGGGGTCGCTGGTCGGCGGCGGCCCCTCCGGCGAGTGGCGTCAGCACGCGCTCTCGGCGGGCTACCAGTCGGTGTGTGCGGTCCCGTTGACCTACGACGGCGTCACGCACGGCGTGTTGACCGTCGGGACAGACGCGCCGAACTCCTTCGGGGAGCGCGAGCGGGAGACGCTCTCGCAACTCGGAACCTCTATCGCGAACGCCCTCGCGGCGATCGAGCGGCGCCGGGCGCTGGAGTCGGACGAGACCGTCGAACTGGAGTTCCGCGGCTCCGGGGAGTCGCTCCCGTTCGCCCGCGCGGCCGCCGCCGCGGGGTGCCGGGTCAGCCTCCAGCGGGCCGTCGCCGCCCAGGACGGTCCGGTGAGCGTGTATTTCCGGTTCGGTGGTGACGCCGACGCGCCGGACGACGTTCCCGAGGTCGCCCGCCGGACGCTGCCGGGCTCAGTCGAGGTCGTCGACGACGACGCCGGCGTCGTCGAAGCCCGAACCGACGAGTGGTTCGGGGCTCCCCTGGCGGAGTACGGCGGGATGATCCGGGAGGCCGTCGCCGCCCCGGGGACAACGACCATCACGGTCGAAGTCCCGGGCGAAACCGACGTGCGGTCGTTCGTCGAACGGCTGCAGGATCTCGCACCCTCGCTCGAACTCGTCGCCCGGCGGCAACACGGCGAGCAGGACAGAACACCCGCGGAACTCGCGGGGACCCTCCGGGAGGCGCTCACCGACCGACAGGTGGAGGTCATTCGGACGGCGCTGTCGGCCGGCTACTTCGAGTGGCCCCGAGAGCACGACAGCAGTCAGGTCGCGAGCCGGCTCGACATCACCCAGCCGACGTTCAACAAGCACCTCCGGATCGTCGAGCGGAAAACCTTCGAGCTCCTGTTCGGCGACGACGGGTGAACACCGCGTCAACCGGGCGCACCCCTCCGTAGCGCCGCCGGCGCAGCCCCGACGAACGGCTCGAGCGCCGCCGCCCGCAACGCGCCGAGCGACCGCATCGGCTCGGAGGCGGACTCGGGGACCCGCGACGCGGGCGCTGATCCCGCTGCCGCGCGCCGGACGCGGTCGAACCGCCGGGCGCGACCGGCCGCGTAGGCGTCGACCGTCTCCGGAACGGCGGACCCGTCGCGCGCCAGTGCCGACACGAGGCCGAGCGCGTCGGTGAGCCCCAGCGAGCGACCGACGCCGGCCGCGGGCGCGATCGGACACGCCGCCCGTCCACAACGCGCGATCCGGCCGGATCCCCACCAGTAGTGCGGCGCCGTCGCGTCGGGCAGCCGACCGTGTCGGACCGACTCGCGCCCGAACGCCTCGAATCCGGGAACGTCCGGGACCTCCGGTCGGTCTCTCACGACCCGGATCGCGCGCTCGCCCGCCGGCGGCACAACCGTCGTGATCCGGACGAGCGTGTCGCCGTCGGTCGAGGCGGGGAGCCACTGCACCAGGCCGTCCGGCACCCAAACGTCCCGAACCCGCCCGCCGGCCGGGCGGCCGACGACCGCCTCGTATTGGGTTGCGGTGACGGGATCCCCGGCACCGGTACCCCGTCGTTCCGACCGGAGCGACCCCACACCGGCGTCGACGACCAGGTCGAACCACTCCCGGACACCGTCGTCGAACCGGATCGCGACGGCGCCGTCCCCCGCCGACACCGCCCCGACCGTCCGGTCTCGGGCGGTCGCTCCGGCAGGGAGTTCGTCGCCGAGCGTCCGCGACAGCGCCGTCGTCGGGACGGTGACGGTCGGCGCCCGCCCGCTGTCGCCGGGTCGTTGTCGGACTGTCGGCGCTACGCGCCCGTCCTCCCGGACTGACCCGACAGTGACGGTGTCGACCGCGACGCCGCTGTCGAGGAGGGAAGCGCCGGCGTCGAGCGATCCGAGTACCTCCATCGCTGCCGGCGACAGGAACGTCACACGCGAGGCGGTCGGCGTGTCAGCGGCACCCGCGAGCACGGGGTCGTATCCGGCCGCGCGGAGCAGGCACGTGAGCGCCAGTCCCGTCGGGGTGTCACCCACGACGAGGATCTGCCTGTCCGGGGTCGACCCGATGACGTCGTCCGTCGGAACCCACGTCGGGGTCGGGATCGCCGTATCGTGCGGGGACCTGCCGGGCGTAGCCGGTGTCGGGTTTCGGGCCGACTCTGACGGCGACCGATCCCGGCCGGTCGGAGCGCGACCGTTCCCGTCCGCCCTGCATCGGTCCGTCATACGACGGGGTGTCAGTCCCCCGCGTTCGGCAGCGGCGTGGCGGGTGATGCCTCGGGGTCCGACCCCCCGTTGTCGTCGGACGTGTCGCCGATCATGAGGACGAGCGGAGCCCCCGTGGGAGCGTAAACGTCCATCTCGCGACCCTTCTCGGAGTACCACTCGTCGACGACGTCGACGAGGCCGGCGTCGGCGAGGTTGTCGAGGTGGTAGCTGACGTTCTGGATCGAGGTGCCGACCCGGTCTGCGAGCTCCGACTGCGTGGCGGGGTCGCGGTACAACTCGGCGAGCACCCGTCGGGCAACCTCCGAGGAGAGCACCGAAAACACCGCATCGGAGTCATCGTCGTAGAGACTGACGACCTGGGAGTCGGTTCCGGAGCGTTCGACTGGCGGCTTCCGTGGGAGCAGCGCGCTCATACCTCGAATACCGGGTCCCACCCACCCATACGCTGTCACTATACCCATAGACGGCGGCTGTCCCGGCGGGCTATATGTATAGACACCCCGTCCAGCGACCGGGCGCCGGCGAAACAACAGGTTTGGGTTTGTCGCGCCCGTAGACCCGAACAGACATCATGACTGTCGGAGTTCGACGTCGCCGACGGCGCGATACGGCGCCGGTCCGGGTGGTGGCTCGGTGAGCAACGACGACGGTGGGTTCAGCGACATCCGAGAGTCCGTCGACGGCCACCCGATGCGCCGGCTGCTCGAGTACGCCCAGCCGTACTGGCCGCGGATCACGCTCGGCGTGCTCGCGGCGATGCTCACGCGGTTCGCCCGGCTAGTGCCGCCGGTCATCGTCGCAACCACCATCGACCGGGTCGTGCTCGGATCGGCCGACCCGGGGTTGTTGACCGACGCCGGGTTGTTACCCGGCGGCGCGATCACCGGGGAGGCCGCACGGGTGGCGTTCCTCCGGCGGCTGATCGCCATCGCGGCGCTCGCATACCTGCTCCGGTCGCTCACCCGGTTCGGGTCGCGGTATCTCCTCCAGTCGTCGGCACAGAAGATCCAGCGTGACCTCCGGAACGACACCTACGATCACCTCCAGCACCTCTCGATGGACTTCTTCGCGAACCACCAAACCGGAGGGATGATGTCGATTCTCAACAGCGACATCAACCGGCTGGAGCAGTTCCTCAACACGGAGTTCCGCCAGCTCATCCGGGTGGTGGCAACCGTCGGCGGGATCGCGATCATCCTGTGGTACTACGCGCCGACGCTCGCGGTCATCGCCCTCGCGCCCGTCCCGATCATCGGGGTGGCGAGCGTGCTGTTCCTCCGGTGGATCGAGCCGCGATACAAATCCCTGCGGGAGACCGTGGCCCGGCTCAACACCCGCCTCGAGAACAACCTCGGCGGGGTCGCCGTCGTGAAAGCGTTCAACCGGTACGCCTTCGAGCGCGACCGGGTGGCCGAGCGGAGCGACGCCTACCACGACGAGAAGGTGGCCGCGCTCCGGATCCGCCGGGGCTTTTTCGCGACGCTCCGGCTGCTCACCGGTGTCGTGTTCGTACTGATCCTCTTCGTCGGCGGGCGCGCGATCATCACGACACCACCCGGCGAACCCGCGCTGATCTCCACGGGGGCGTTCGCCGCGTTCTTCCTCTACCTCCGACGGCTCTACTCGCCGATGCGCCGGATCGGCCGGTCGGCGAACAAGTACCAACTCGCAAAGTCCAGCGCCGAGCGGGTGTTCGGGCTCTTAGGCCGGGACCCGACCGTCACCGAACCCGACGATCCACACGTGCCCGACCGGATCGACGGCGACGTCGCGTTCGAGGACGTGTGGTTCGGCTACGACGACCGCGAACCGGTGCTCGAATCCGTCTCCCTGGACGTGCCGGCGGGGGCGACGATCGGGCTGGCGGGCGCGACCGGCGCGGGCAAATCCACGCTGGTGAAACTCGTCCCCCGGCTGCACGACGTTGACACGGGTCGAGTCACCGTCGACGGGCGCGACGTCCGGGAGTACGACCTCCAGGCGCTCCGGGAGTCGATCGCGGTGGTCGAGCAGAACCCGTACCTGTTTTCGGGTACTGTCGCCGAAAACATCGCATACGGTGACAGCGAGGTGTTAGCCGCAGAGCGGGGTGACGGCGACCCCACCGACGCCCGCGACCGGGTCGTCGCGGCCGCGGAGGCGGCGGCGGCCGACGAGTTCGTCTCCGACCTCCCCGACGGGTATGGGACACAGATCGGCGAGCGCGGGATCAAACTCTCCGGCGGTCAGCGTCAACGGATCGCGATCGCGCGGGCGCTGCTCAACGACCCCGCGATCATCATCTTCGACGAGGCGACGAGCGACGTCGACACCGAGACCGAAGAGGAGATCAAAGCGAGCATCGACCGGCTGATCGAGGACCGGACCGCGTTCGTGATCGCCCACCGGTTGTCGACCATCCGGGACGCGGACCGGGTCGTCGTGCTCGACGACGGCGAGATCATCGAATCCGGGAGCCACGACCGGCTAGTGGCCCAGTCGGGCGAGTACGCCGCGCTGTGGGACGCACAGGTCGACGACGCCGGTCCGATCGACGCGAGTGACTGACGCTGTTGGCTATCGTCACGTGACGGGTTTCGGCACCCGGGGTACCGAAACCGTTCACACGCTTATAACCAACAGTATGGGACGACCCATCGTGACGACGTCCTGGCCGTCGCTCTCACGGCCCGGCGACGACCCGTGATCGGCTACGGCGATCCGTCCGAGTCCGGACGGGGTGGCGTCGGCGGAGGGTTGCGCGTCCCGCCGGAACGCCGGGTATGCGCCGTCCGAAGCGACCGACCGTCGACCTCCTCGTCGTCTTTGCGGGTGTGTTTGCGGCTCAGCAGGTCGCCGGGGCGGTCGGTCTCGGGGTCGAGTGGCTCGCGCTCGCGACTCCGGTGCGCAGACCGTGGACGCTCATCGCGACCGTCTACGCTCACGCGGGCCTCGGCCACCTGCTCGCCACCGCCGTCGGCCTCGTCGTGGTCGGGCTGGTCCTCGAGCGGTCGACCACTCGCGCGCGGTTTCCAGCGTTCGTGCTCGTGACCGGCATTGTGTCGGCGAGTGCGGAGTCCCTCGTCGGGGTCGCGCTCGCCGTTGCAGCCGCGGTGACCCTCCTCACCGCGGGTCCGGGTGTCGCCCTCGTTGCACATGGTACCGGCTTCGCCGTCGGGGTCGTCGCCGGCCGGGCGGGCGTGCTTCGCGCCGACGCCGAGACGGGTCGTGTCGACCCCTCGTAGTCGGACTCGAACAGTGCCGCCGCTCGGCTGTCGACTCCGTCACAAGAACCCGATCACGGAACCGTGATCGGGAGGGCACACGGCGGGCTGTGGTTGGGACACGAGACCGTGCCGTGTGCCAATTCGGTGCAGCTCCTCCTTGCGTATAGTAGTTTTGTGATTAAGAGAGTAAATCCCCGAAACGAAGATCAATTTACTTATGCTCGTGCCGTGTGGCCTCCCGTGTACATCGTACCGAGTCGACTCGCCCGGGTTCCTCACCCCGACCGTTCGTTCGTCTCACGAGGTCTCGGCCACCGTTGGTCGTATGGATTATACTTATTAACTCAGTGGCAACGTATATATACTCGCGCGAAAACCTATATAAGTAACTCAGGCGAATGGGTTGTGGTTGGGACACATGAGTGCAGGCGCATCATCGGACGATACGCGAGACGAAGCGATCAGCGTACTCCAACAGCTCGGCCTAAAGGAGTACGAATCCAAATGCTTTGTCGGACTCTCGCGACTGACCGCGGGCACGGCAAAGCAGCTCAGCGAGATCACCGACGTCCCGCGAACCCGTATCTACGACGCGATCCGGGTGCTCGAAGCGCAGGGGCTCGTCGAGATCCAGCACGCCAGCCCGAAACAGTTCCGGGCGGTTCCGCTGGAGGAAGCGGTCGAGACGCTCCGCGATCAGTACCAGGACCGGATCGACCGGCTGGAGGGACTGTTGAACGGGATGGAGGACGTCGAGCCCGCCGACGAAACCCCCGTTCAGGAGGTGTGGTCGATGACCGGCCCGGCCGCGGTCGAAAACCGGACCGAAAAGCTGCTCGGCGATGCCGACGACGAGGTCGTGTTCGTCATCGGGCATCCCTCGCTCCTCACCGGCGACCTGGTGGAGACCCTCAACCATGTCAGCTCCCGTGCGGACCTCCTGATCGGGGCGGTCACGGAGTCCCTTCAGGACCAGGTGCACGACGCCGTTCCCGACGCGCGTACCTTCGTCTCCGGACTCGAGTGGCTGAACGAGACCGACGGCGCGGGGATCGTGATGGGGCGGCTGCTGCTGATCGACCGGTCGACGATCCTGGTCAGCACCATCGACCCCGACACGGGAGACGAGCACGCAGTGTTCGGCGACGGGTTCAAAAACGGGCTGGTCGTCATATCACGCCGGCTGATGGCTCAGGGGCTGGTCCCGACGTGAGACCCGTCGCCGGCGGTAGATTGGGACGGATTCCCGTAGTCGGGTCCCGGTCAACACCTGTACGAACCGACGGTGCCCAACAACTCGGTAGCGCGGTTCATGTAGCATAGTTGTCGGCTTTGGGGCGCGGTACGAATCACACCCGCCCGAAAGCAGTATCTTCAGGATCCCCACGCCTAATCGTTAGATACTGATGGCTCCCACGGACGCGACGACCGAGACCGACGTACTGGTGATCGGCGGCGGACCGGGCGGCTACGTGGCCGCGATCCGCGCCGCACAGCACGACCTCGACGTGACCCTCGTCGAGGCCGACGCCTACGGTGGGACCTGCCTCAACGACGGGTGTATTCCATCGAAGGCGTTCATCACTGCCGCGGATGTCGCACACGACGCCGCCAACGCGGCGGGAATGGGGATCCACGCGGACCCGACGGTGGACATGGCGGAGTTGGCCGCGTGGAAGGACGGCGTGGTTGACCGGTTGACTAGCGGGGTCGAAAAGCTGTGTAAGGCCAACGGCGTCAGCCTGATCGAGGGGACCGCGACGTTCGTCGACGACCACACCGCCCGGGTCGCCCACGGCGATACCGAGCAGGACCCCGAGTTCGTCGCGTTCGAGGCGTGCGTCGTCGCCACGGGGTCGCGCCCGGTCGAGGTCCCCGGCTTCTCGTTCGCCGACGAGCACGTGTGGTCCTCGAGCGACGCTCTCGCGGCCGAGACGGTCCCCGACGAACTGGTCGTGATCGGCGCGGGCTACATCGGCATGGAGCTTTCGACGATGTTCGCGAAGGTCGGTGCCGACGTGACTGTCGTCGAGATGCTGGACTCCGCGCTTCCGGCATACGACGACGACATCGCGCGGATCGTCCGCTCCCGTGCGGCGGATCTCGGCGTCGAGTTCCGGTTCGGCGAGGGCGCGAGCGAGTGGCGCGAGGCGGAAGCCGGAATCGAGGTCGCTACCGAGACCGCAGACGGCGAGAGGGCGGTCTACGACGCCGACAGGGTCCTCGTCGCGGTCGGCCGCCGACCGGTCACCGACACGCTCGGGCTCGACGCGATCGGGCTCGATCCCGACGATAACGGGTTCCTCACGACCGACGACCGCACCCGGACGGACCTCGATCACGTCTACGCGGTCGGCGACGTCGCCGGCGAGCCGATGCTCGCGCACAAGGCCAGCGCCGAGGGGATCGTCGCCGCCGAGACCATCGCGGGTATGTCCACCACCCTCGACAGCCAGGCCATCCCCGCGGCGGTGTTCACCGACCCCGAAATCGGGACCGTGGGACTGACCGAGTCCGAGGCGGTCGAGGCGGGATACGACCCCATCGTCGGGGAGATGCCGATGCGCGCCAGCGGCCGGGCCCTCACGATGAACGAGTCCGAGGGCTTCGTCCGTCTCGTCGGCGACGGGGACACGGGGTCGCTGCTCGGCGGGCAGGTGGTCGCGCCGGAGGCATCCGAGTTGATCGCCGAAATCGGGGTCGCGATCGAACTCGGTGCGACGGTCGACGACGTCGCCGAAACCATCCACACCCACCCGACGCTCTCGGAGGCGACGATGGAGGCCGCCGAGAACGCGATGGAGCAGGCGATCCACACGCTCAATCGGTAGGGGTCGATCCACGACCACCCCAACCGCGTACCGGGGTTTGCTATCGCAGTATGCGGTGTACGGCAGTCACGACCGGGGGTGACCCGGGCGGCGACCCGGCACGACGCCGCCGCAGGCGACGGTCCGGATCACTCGGATTATCAAAAAGATAAAAACACTCAAATATAGCCGGATATACGCGGCTGCGGCCGTGTCACTGTGTATGAACGAGTACTGTACCAACTGCGGGACGTCGCGCGTTCGCCGGTACACTCTCGCATTCGACGGCGGGGAGACGCTCCCGGACGTTCGGCTCTGTGATCCGTGTGCCGAGGCGTTTCGGGCGGAAGGGTGGATCGACGTCACGGAACGTTCGTCAACGGCGTCACCCACGGACGACTGACTCGGTCCCGACCGTCGGAGGGCGTCTCACTCGTAGGTTTCCCGAGTCAGCAATCGCAGCCGTGTTCCGTTGTACGAGACGGTCACCCCGGACGTGTTGCGGTCGAACCGGAGGCCATCGATCGTCACTGACGCGTTTTTGCCGGGCAATGCGGCCGTCCCGTTCGTCGAGCCGTCCTGACGCGTGACCCGTAGCCGGTAGGTGTCCCGCGTCGGAACCACCGTCACGCTCCGTCCGGCGAGCGTCGGCCCCGCGGTAACCGGGTCCGAGGTGTACACGACCCGCCCGGATTCGCCGCCGTCGAGCCCCACGCGGTAGGCGGTGCCACTCCCGAGAACCTGCCACCCGTCCCGCTGTGCGTACACCGTTTCCCGCCACCCGACTCCCCCGAGACGGACGGCAACGCGGCCGTCGAACGCTAACCGACCTTTCGGCACCGACGTCGTCCAGATCCCCCGCTCGCTGCTCCGCACGATGACACCCGAGGTGTTGACGGCGGTCGTCTCCCCGAACGCGTCGACGTCAACCACCGAGATTTGTCCGTTCGGCACGTTTTCGGCGTAGGTAACCTCGTAATCGCGGACTGTTCGCTCCTCGCCGGGAAGCTCGCCCGAATCGGCGGTAAAGAGGTTTGTCGGAACTGCCGGGCCGGCCAGCGCCGCCGTCGTGAGCAGGAGAACACCCGCAGCGACCTGCCAGTTCCGAACGACCCCGCTGTCGGCGCCGAGTTCCCACTCGAAGAGGGGGTCGTCGCGGGCGACGACCCCGATGACGACGAGGACGGCCAGCGCCGCTATCAGTATCACCCCCGCGGCGCGGTAAAGCACGTACGTGTCGCCGCCACGATACCAGTAGACCGCCCACAGCGACTGCTCGACCGCGACGAGCACGGCGCCGAGCCAGAGGCGTTTCGCGCTCGGCCGCCCGCGTCGCCCCCGCTTCCGGACGACCCAGAGCCCGATCAGAACGCCGACCAGCAGTCCGAACGCGTGCCCCTGGATCGCGATGTCGGCCCACCACGGCGACACGTACGTCGGACGGCCGCTCGCGGTCAGCGTCGGGGCCCGGAGCGCGTTGTACACGAGCCGGAGTGCCCCGCCGCCGGCGAGCGCGACCACGGTCCCCAGCGGATAGTTCACCAGCGCCACGCCCGCAAACGCGAACACGACGCCGGAAAACCCGATGATCGGGCCGATTGCGAACACCGAGGAGAGCAGCCCGACCGCGAGCACTGCGGCGGGAAACGCCACGAACGCGCGGACGTATGGGTTCGTCCGGAGCGAGGAGAACGTCTGTGACCCGCGCCGCCGGGGGAAGTGCCCCCACGCGTACTCCGCCAGCGGTGCGAGCGTGAGCGTTCCGATGAGGTTCCCGATCAGGTGGCTCGCGCCGTTGTGTGAAAACGCGGCGGTGAGCATACCGAGCGGGTAGGCGTACGACCACGCCCGGAACGGGATCGTGACGGGCGAATACCAGTTGTCGAACCCCCCCTGGAGCAGGAGGTAGACCGCGAGGACGAACCCGGCCGACAGGAGCGTGCCCCAGGGAAGCCCGAGTACGAACCGCTTCCGGAGGCGCACACCGAGCGTCGCAGGGCGATCGACGAACGCCGCGGCGGCGACCGATACCAGAAGCGCGGCCACGACTCCGACGCGTAGGAGAAGGTCGACCGGAAGCGGATCCATATGATGTTGTGAGAGCGTGGTCGATCACGAAGCTCCGCGGCCGGCCGTCCCACACCGCGAGTAGCTGTCGGCTTCGGCTCGGTCCGCGTGTCCGGGGAGTTTACAGCTTGTTCTCGGCGTCCTCGGCGAGTTCTTCCATCCGCTTGCCAACGCGGCCGGCGTTCGAAAACTCCTCTTCGGTCATGGCGGAGGCGAGGGCGTTGCCCAGGACGAACACGGCGTGTTTGTGCTCGCTCTTTGACTTGTGGACGTGCGAGGGCTCGACGTCGAGGGTCTCGTACTTGTCGAAGATGGTCTCGTCGACCTCCTCGCGCGCCGCGAAGTTGTCCTTGATTATCACCATCTGTTCGTGGAGTTCCAGGAGTTCGTCCTTGTGCATGCGTTCATGTACGCGAGAAGTCGTGTTAAGGGTTGTTGGTGGGTCCATCCACAATCCGAGTCCGAGCGCGACCGCCCGTGGCGGGTCGGACGTCGCCGTTGACTCTTGGGGGAGTAACTCGACGATCCGGGTCAGAAGACGTATTCGTCCTCGTGGCCCATCATACCGTCGTCTTCGAGCCGATCGTCCTCGTCGATCGGGCCGCTCGTTTTGAACGCGCGAAGGCCGGTCGAGAGGAGCTCCTCGATGGCCTCTTCACGGCTGACAAACTCGCCTTGATCGACGAGTTGCGCGATCTGCATCTCGAGGTGTTCGGGGACGTTTATATTCACCTTGGGCATCTGAACATGAGGGGGTTTGGATCCGGGTTATTTAAAATCTGTGGCGTGGTTTTCGGCTTTGAGAAATCTGATTTCAGAAACATCCAGATGTAGTTTTGAGTAGAATAATTTTATTAACGATCCGAGCAAACGGGTGCTTCGGCAGGCGCGGCCGATTCGGCGTATTATACTACTGTCGGCTATCGTCACGTGACGGATTTCGACACCCAGGGGTGTCGAAAATCCTCACGTGCTTATAACCAACAGTATAAGCCAGTCCCGGCCACCATCCACACGGTTCGGCGACGACCAGCAATCGGCTCCGATACCCGTGCGGCGGGCCGGCGGCGTTCCGAGGCCGGTGGTATATGTGTCCGGGGTCGAAGTAGGAGTATGGCCGAGGATGTTACCGATCTCTACCGGGAGTTCGGCGACTCGCGGGTCCCGCCCGGACAGCGCGAGACCGACGAGTTTCCGGTGCTCTCGAAGGGCGCGACGCCGTCGTGGAACCGCGACACGTGGTCGTTCGACGTGTGGGGTGCGGTCGACACCGACCTCACGCTCTCCTACGAGGCGTTCCTGGACCTGCCGTCGACGACACAGCGGCAGGACTTCCACTGCGTCACCGGGTGGAGCGCGCTGGACTGTGAGTTCACGGGTGTTCGGTTTTCGACGGTTGCGGAGCGAGCCGGTGTTCACGACGACGCCGTTCACGTGCTGTTTCACGCCCTCGACGGGTACACCACCGACCTCCCGCTTTCGGAGTGCCTCCACGAGGGTGTGCTGTTCGTGTACGACCACGACGGCGATACGCTGGCGGCCGACCACGGCGGGCCGCTCCGGGTGGTCAC
>CAZDEJ010000005.1:0-38117 GCA_964504395.1 uncultured Halobellus sp.
CGCACTGGCGACGACACGGAGGTGACCGACGCGTGACCCACGAGGTCCGCGTTGCAGTCTTCCGGCCCGACGACGAGCGGCTGACCGGGGCCGTGGAACTGCTCGACTCCCTCGGCGCGACGCCGGTCCCGGACCCGATGCTGGCGGTCGAGCCGACGGGGGCGGTCCCCGGCGACGGCGCCGACTCCCGCTCCGATCCCGGCATCGTCGTCCTCACGAGCAAGACCGGCGTCGAACTCCTCGCGGAGTCGGGGTGGTCACCGGGCGATGCCGCCGTGGCGTGTATCGGCCCCAAGACCGCGGCCGCCGCCCGCGACGCCGGGTGGACGGTGGCTCTGGTTCCCGAGGAGTACTCCTCTTCGGGACTGGTCGCGGCGCTCGACGGCGGCGTCGGCGACACGCACGTCGCGGTCGCTCGCAGCGACCACGGCAGCGACGTCCTGACCGACGGGCTCGCCGACGCCGGTGCGGCGGTCACCGAGACGGTCCTCTACCGCTTGGCCAGACCGGAGGGAGCCGGCCAGTCGACGGTGATGGCCGCCGGCGGCGAACTCGACGCCGCCTGTTTCACCTCCTCGCTCACCGTCGAGAACTTCGTCGAGGCGGCCGCGAAGCGCGGGGTCCGCGAGGAGGCGATCGCGGGGTTGAACCGCGCAACCGTCGGCGCGATCGGCGCGCCGACCCGGGCGACCGCGACCGACTTCGGGATCCGGGTCGACGTCGTCCCCGACAACGCGACCTTCGAGGCGCTGGCCACCGCGGTCGTCGAGACGGCGGCGCCGACGTTCCACGAGTGACCGTCCGATGCCCCGGAACGTAGGTTTAAATCCGACAACGACCCACGGCCGGGTATGAGCGCCGATACGACGACGACCGGCGGGCCGGTGCCCGAACTCCGCGGCCGGGCGGACGCCTGCGCGGCGCGGCTCCGCGATGCCGACTCGGTCCTTCTGGCCTCACATATCGACGCCGACGGGCTGACGAGCGCCGCCGTCGCTGCGACGGCACTCCGGCGGGCGGGCATCCCGTTCGAGACCGTGTTCGCGAAGCAGTTGGACGCCACGGAGGTCGAACGAATCGCCGCAACGGCCCACGAAACGGTACTGTTCACCGACTTCGGAAGCGGACAACTCGACGTGATCGCCCCCCACGCCGACGCGGGGGCGTTCACGCCTGTGGTCGTCGATCATCACCAGCCCGCCGACCTCCCCGACGGAGTCGACGACCTCAAACACCATCTCAACCCGCTCCTGTTCGGGCTCGACGGCGCGTCGGAACTCTCCGGAGCCGGCGCGAGCTACGTCCTCGCACGCGCGCTCGAACCGCCCGGCGGCGACAACCGCGACCTCGCGGGGCTCGCGGTCGTGGGCGCAACCGGGGATATGCAGGGGACCGACGGCGGGCTTTCGGGCGCGAACCGACGGATCGTCGACGAGGGTGTCGCCGCCGGCGTTGTCGAGGAGACAACCGACCTGCTGGTTTACGGCCGTCAGACCCGACCGCTACCAAAACTGCTCGAGTACGCCAACGACGTCCGGATCCCGGGGATCACGAACGACCAGGCCGGTGCCGTGGCGTTTCTGTCGGAACTCGATCTGGATCTGCGGACCGACGGCGAGTGGCGGCGGTGGGTTGATCTCACGATGCCCGAGCGGAAGGCCGTCGTAAGCGGGTTGATGAAGCGGGCGATCGCGTCCGGCGTTCCCGCCGGCCGAATCGACGACCTGGTCGGCACCACCTACACACTGACCCACGAGGAGCCGGGAACGGAGCTCAGAGACGTCAGCGAGTTCTCCACGCTGCTGAACGCGACCGCCCGGTACGACCGTGGGGACGTCGGCCTCGCGGTGTGTCTGGGCGACCGCGGGGAGGCCCTCGACCGCGCGCGAACGCTTCTCCGAACCCACCGCCGGAACCTCTCGGAGGGGATCGAGTGGGTCACCTCGGAGGGGACCACAGTCGAAACAAACGTCCAGTGGTTCGACGCCGGCACGCGGATTCGGGAAACCATCGTCGGGATCGTGGCGGGGATGGCCGTCGGCACCGCGGGGATCCGGGGGGATGTTCCGATCCTGGCGTTCGCAGAAAAGTCCGACGAGGCGGTGAAAGTCAGCGCCCGCGGGACGCACGGGCTGGTGCGGAAGGGTCTGGACCTCTCGGCGGTGATGCGGGAGGCGTCCCGCTCCGTCGGCGGCGACGGCGGTGGCCACGACGTCGCTGCCGGCGCAACCATCCCTGCAGGCACCCGTTCCGAGTTCGTCGCAGCGGCCGACCGGATCGTCGGCAATCAGCTATCCGGCGGGTGACCCGTTCCCGTTTCATATATCGTAATACGGTGTATACCGCCGACAGCCCTTCAGCTCCGGTGATCGGTGGTGACCGCCAGCAGTGGGACTCCTGGCCGTCCTGAGCCGGGTTCTCCCTGCGAGTCGACACAGCCCCGTCGATACGGGGTGAGATCGGGCCGCGTAAGCCACCGCCGGGCCGCCGGAGTTCCGCTCAATACACCTGCCTGATCCGTTCGTGACGTTGGCGCGCAGTTCTATCAGTGCGCTGGCCGCTGGGGGGCGCCACCGGACGACACTGCAGCGGGACCGGAGGCCGTGGAACGCTACGCCGTTCCAGCCGCTTGCAGCGGTGGATCACGCTGTTCACGTCGTTCGATCGGTGAAACTGCCCGATTCTCGCTTCCACCCGGAGGCGGACCGCGGGGTCAGCGGGATCCTGACTCCCCCCGGAGAGTGCGTTCCGCCATCTCCCACAGTTGCCTACCTCTGCTCGCGATCGTGTTCGTTCGGCGACTGCCGGCCGACAACCCGCCCTCGGGTGGGACCGGAGGCCGTCTCCCCGCCGTTCGACTCGTCCTGCCCGCTCAAATATGATAAATCATATGCCGATATATGAATTCGGGTAGAGACCGATTCGGCGCAGAGAGCGACGGTCGGAAACCCTGTTTCAGCGTTTCGAAGCGGTAGTAGTTCACAAACCAGCATATCTCAACAATATTTATTCCGAACCGCACCCAACTATCGGGTGGAACGGAGGTGATCAGCAATGGCGCTTCCGACCGATCCCACGAGTTCCTGGATGCAGGGTCTCGGGTTCCCGTCCCGAATCCTCAACGACAGTAGTACCGACTACGAACTGTACGAGGAGGACGACGAGTTCGTCCTCACGGTGGAGCTCCCGGGCTTCGACCGCGAGGAGATCGACCTCGCGTGGGACGCCGGCGTGCTGAACATCGCCGCCGAACACGCGGACGAGGATCGGAGCCGGAAACGGACATACCACCGGCGGTTCCGGTTCCCGAAGGACGTCGATGAAGCGGACATCAGCGCTTCGTACACCAACGGCATCCTCGAGGTACGGCTCCCGGTCGAAACCGAAGCCGCCGCTCACGGGACGGCGATCCCGATCGAGGGGTAGCGGCGTCGCGCCCCTTCGATTCGGAGTGCGGTAGACTCCCCGCGACACTGCGGGCGAAATGCGTTCTCGCGTTCGATCGCGGATCACAGACCATGGGATACTCTGCGGTACTTCTCGCTGGGGTGGGTGTCGCGGTCTTCGTCGGCGTCAACATCGGGGGGTCCTCGACCGGCGTCGCGTTCGGGCCCGCGACCGGAAGCGACGTGCTGTCGATGCGCTCGGCGTCGGCGCTGATGGCGGTGTTCGTGCTCCTCGGCGGGTTCACGATCGGTACCAACGTCGTCGACACCCTCGGGAGCGGGTTCGTTCCCGCGGCGTATTTCACCCCGCTGGCGTCGATCGGCGTGCTGCTCTTCATCGGGTTCGGAATCCTCCTGGGCAACGTGCTCAGGGTCTCCACGAGCACCAGCCAAACCGCAGTTGCCGCGGTCGTCGGAATGGGTGCGGCCCTCGGCGTCCTCGATTGGCGAACGGTTGGGGTCGTGGTGCTGTGGTGGATCCTGTCGACGATCCTGGCGTTCTGGGTGTGCGCGTTCGTAGGCCGATATCTCTACGATGCCGTCGTGGCGACGCTGGATCTCGAGTCCCGGGACACCAGACTCGCCGAGGTGGTCGTGATCGGGATCAGCTGTTACATGGCGTTTTCGGCCGGCGCCTCGAACGTCGCGAACGCGGTGGCGCCGCTTGTCGGCTCCGGCCAGTTCGGGCTGGTTACCGGCGTGGCGCTCGGCGGCGTGGCGATCGGCGCCGGCGCGTTCGCCTTGGGTCCCCGGACGATGGAGACGGTCGGCGAGGACATCACTGACCTCTCGCTCGAGGCGTCACTGATCGCCGAGACGATCGCGGCGTCGGTGCTCACGGGATTGAGTTGGGCGGGGATCCCGGCCAGTCTCGCGGTTGTTCTCAGCGCGTGTGTGATCGGACTCGGGTGGGGTCGGGCGAGCCGGCGCGTACCGCTGCCGGCGGTCGTCCGCCCCGAGGGGCTCACCGATGCGGAGCAGTCGGCGTGGGCGGGCAATCAACTCGATCTGTTCAACCCCGGGACCACGAAGCGGATCGTGCTCACGTGGATCGCAACGCCGACAGTCGCCGGGGTGATCGCGTTCGGTACGTTCGAGGCCGCTCAGCGCCTCCACCTGCTGGTGTGAGAGCCGCTCCACCCCCGCCGAGTCAGACTTTTGATAGCCGGCATCGAACTCCCTTCCGATGTCGTCGAGCGCACTCACCGGCCGGTTCCAGGGGCGTGGGACACAGTTTCATATCGAACTCCTCTACGGCGCGCTCTTCATCGGCGGGTTCGCGTATCTCGTGTTCCGCGTCGACCCCCGCGTCGCGGCGTTCGAGGGGGGACTCGTCGTCGGCTACTTACTCCGGGTCTGGGAGAAGATGTCGATATACGAGCGGATCATCCAAGAAACGGTGTCGGAGGCGGCCGAGACACAGGTCGAAGAAGAGGTCGGCGAGCAGGTGGAGGAGAGAGTCGACGAGCAGGTCGAAGAACGCGTGGAGGAACGGGTCGATACCCGGATCGAATCACAGGTCCGCGAAGAGGTCGAGGAACGCGTCGACGAACAGGTAGAGGAAAAGGTCGAACAGCAGGTCGACGAACACATCGACACCGGCGAGGAGTCGGAGGCGACCTGACGGCTCAGTTCGGTCCGACCGCGTGTCCCACGGCCGACCCCTTGGTCGGAGCCGCCACTATACCCGTCCAGTCATACTGCCGGCTATAAGCGCGTGAAGACCCCCGACACCCTGGGGTGTCGAAACCCGTCACGTGACGATAGCCGACAGTATCACGACACGCCGTCGATGGCACGGTTCGGTCCTCCCTCGCGTCGAGCGGATCCTCTAGTTCGTCCATCACCGCCTCGAACGCCTCCGTCGCGGTCAGCAGCCCCACCACTTCGCCGTCGCCGATACCGTCGATCACGCCGGGGACGCAGGCGATCCCACGGATCCCCGACGGCTCCGAGCGCATCAGCTTCACGAACCGGTACAGCGGTGTGGCGCCGTAGCGGACCACGAACTTCGGGCGCTCGACGCCGAGGTACGTCGGCGTCTGTTCGCCGTGTGTGAGGTGGAGATGGTTGATGATCCGAGAGGCGATGATCCCGCCGGCTCCGACGGGCGCCAGTGCCGTTGTCTGAACATACGGTTCGAACAGCGACGCCGAGGCGGGCTCGGCAACGATCCCGACCGCGATGCTGGAGTGATCCCAACCTGGCAGCTGGAAAACATGCGGAAGCACCGGGTCCCGAACGCCGGACAAAACCGGTTTGTACCGCCGCCGGTCACGTACAACCATGACTGATTTCGACCCGGAGAAGTTCGAGGACAAGTACGTTCACTACTTCCCGGAGCTCCAGCGCGCGTACAAGAACGCGTTCGAGGCGATGAGCGAGCGGTACGATTCGGAGCTGATTCACGCCATCGACCAGCAGATCCTCAACGAATCGGAGCCCTTCTACGACGACGGGGCGTTCCGGATCGAACTCCCCGACGACCCCGCCGACCGGGTGACCGCGATCGTCGTCGACGATGAGAAACTGTCGGCGGCGCTCGACGCCTACGTCGACGAGATCCGCGAGCAGCTTCGGCACGTGTTCGGCCTCGTCGACGTGGAGTGAGGCGGGACCACCCCGAACCAAAGGTCTAAGCCCGTCGCCGCCGAATCGAATCGCATGAGTGCTGACACCGCAAGCGGCGACGACGACCTCAAGGAACGGATCACGAACTTCCTGCGCCGGAACTTCCCGCAGATCCAGATGCACGGCGGCTCCGCCGCGATCCAACATCTCGACCGCGAGAACGGCGAGGTCACTATCATGCTCGGCGGCGCGTGTTCGGGGTGTGGCATCTCCCCGATGACGATCCAGGCGATCAAGAGCCGGATGGTCAAGGAGATCCCCGAGATCGAGACGGTCCACGCCGATACCGGAATGGGTGGCGGCGGCCACGACGAGGGCGGCATGTCCCCGTCGTTCCCCGGCGAAACCACCGGCGACAGCGCCGACGGCGACGAAGGGCCGCAGGCCCCGTTCTGAACGGCGCACACGAGTCTTCCCGTATTTTCCGCGGTCGGTCGTGACGTCGTGAGTCGCTCTCCCCGACGACCCGGGACCGGTGGCTCTTTGCCCCCGTCGCCGCGAGAGGTGGACATGCGCACGGAGTCGCCCGAAAACGTCCTCCTCGTGGTGATGGACACGGTCCGGAAGGACCGGCTGACGCCGTACGGGTACGACCGCCCAACGACGCCGACCCTCGCGGACTTCGCCGCGGAGGCCACCGTCTTCGACCAGGCAGTCGCGCCCGCGCCCTGGACGCTCCCGGTTCACGCCTCGCTGTTTACCGGCCTCTACCCCTCACAGCACGGCGCCGACCAGGAGAACCCCTACTTGGAGGGGGCGACCACGCTCGCGGAGACGCTGTCGGCGGCGGGCTACGACACCGCCTGCTACTCCTCGAACGCGTGGATCACCCCGTACACGCACCTGACCGACGGGTTCGACGATCAGGACAACTTCTTCGAGGTGATGCCCGGGGAGTTCCTGTCGGGGCCGCTGGCCCGCGCGTGGAAGGTGATGAACGACAACGAGTCGCTCCGTACTGTCGCCGACAAACTGGTCAGCCTCGGCAACACCGCACACGAATACTTCGCCGGCGGCGACACGGCGGATTCGAAGACGCCCGCGGTCGTCGACCGCACGATGGAGTTCATCGGCGGCGCGGACCGGTCGTTCGCTTTCATCAACCTGATGGACGCCCACCTGCCGTACCATCCGCCCGAGGCGTTCGCCTCCGAGTTTGCCCCGGAGGTCGATTCCGACGACGTCTGTCAGAACTCCAAGGAGTACAACGCCGGTGCCCGCGACATCGACGAGGAGGAGTGGGCCGCGATCGGCGGGCTCTACGACGCCGAGATCGCCCACATCGACGACCAACTCGGGCGGCTGTTCGACTGGCTGAAAGCCGAAGGATACTGGGACGACACGATGATCGTGGTGTGTGCGGATCACGGCGAACTCCACGGCGAACACGATCTCTACGGCCACGAGTTCTGCGTCTACGACCCCCTTATCAACGTCCCGCTACTGGTGAAACACCCCGAGTTGGACGCCGACCGTCGTGGCGATCAGGTGGAGCTTCTGGACCTCTACCATACGATCCTCGACGTCCTCGACGTGCCGGGCGACAGCCCCGCAGCCGAGGGCGCGGTCCCGACGGACCCCACGCGGTCGCTGGTTTCCGGCTCCTACCGGGAGTTCGACAGCGTCGCCCGTGCCGACCGCGACCCGGGACAGCGCGCCGACGGCGAGTACGCGTTCGTGGAGTACTCCCGGCCGGTCGTGGAACTGACCCAACTCGAGGAGAAGGCCGCCGACGCCGGGGTCGATATTCCGTCGGACTCCCGGTTCTACTCGCGAATGCGCGCGGCGCGCCGCACCGACGCAAAATACGTCCGGATCGACCGCATCGACGACGAGGCCTACCGGCTCGACTCCGATCCCGGCGAGACTGATGCGCTCACGAGCGGCGACGACCCCGCAATCGCGGAGACGGAGTCGGTACTGTCGGCGTTCGAGTCGTCGATTGGGGGTGCGTGGACTGATGCTCTCGACGACGACGTCTCCGACGACACGGTCGAGGAGATGGACGACGAGGCCCAAGAGCGGCTCCGCAACCTCGGCTACCTGGAGTGATCCCGCCGGCAAGAGGTGCTGTCGGGCCACGCGACGCCCGCCTGACGGGCGGACCGGCCGTCCGACCACCGTGTTCGAGCCCCTCTCGCTTCCCGGAGAACGACTTTATGTATCGGAGCGGTAGCTCCATCCCGTGACGCGAATCGACCTCTTCGGGACGATCCGCCTGGATCGCCCGTCCAAACTCCGATCGGAACTCGAGGTCGTTTCCGCGGAGGCGGACGTGCTCTTCGTGGGGGCGCCGAGCGACACGCCCACGAGGGCTGAGCGCCGGGAGTTGCTGCTCAGACACCCGTCGATGTACCTGATGGGGGTGCTGCTCAGTTCGGTCTGGGGACTCCCGGGATTGCTCCTGACACGGCGGTTCGAATCCGTCGATCGGGTCGTCCCGGATCGAGTGGCGGACGAGACGGGTGTCGAGATCGAACCTGTTGGTCCGAGCCTCGTCCGCGCCGTCGGCGACGTCTCCGCGGTGGAGAGCGTCCTCAGCTGGTTTCAGTTCTCGGTGACTGGCCTGTGTCTGCTTTCCTCGGCCGTGCTCTTCGCCGGCCAACTCCTCGTTCCGACCGTCTCGGTCGGGGTCTCGCCGTTGACACTCGGTGCGAGTGGATTCTTCGTCGGGGTCCTTCCGGCGGCCTTTCTCGCCCGGGATACGCTTTCGGCGCGTAACGAGGCCGTGGCGACCACCGTCGACCGGATCGTCTCGGATCGGGACGACATCGACGTTGGGTGTCTGGTCGTCGGATATACTCACGTCTCCGGGGTGAAACAGCAGTTGGAACAGCGCCAGATCGACGTCGGACGGACGCATAGGTCGAAGTTCGCCAGACGGAACTCTTGAGATCCTCCCCGCGGAACCGGACTCGCCGGGCGTCCGGCGGCGGCCGTTGGACCCGCGGGACCGGACGCGGCTCTCACCGTTCGGTAGCGTGGAGGCCCCTTCCTCAACGAGCGGAGCGAGTAGCGAGGGGAACAAGCGCGTTCGACAATGTTCTGACCATTACGGGCGTAATCTGCGGCACTCCGCGGGGGTCAAAACGGACCCGGCGGAGGGGCCGCTGTAGACCGGCCCCGAAGTGGGGGCAAGGGGACGTCCCTGCACGGCAAACGTGCCTGCTGACCCGCCAGGAACTACGGTTGAGTGAGCCGACCACCCCCTCTGGGGCGTCCATCCCGACCGACCTTCGAAGATCGGTCGGAGCAGTGAGGTCGGGGCGAATACCCCCACCCGCGAACCGTCGGCGTACATCGACGCCACGTCCACGCGTGGGGGCGGAAGGAAACCACCCGGGGGAGGCCTCGCCCTCGACGACCCGAGCGCACTGTGTGAGGGCGTCGGGCGGGGTAGTCTACATGTAATCGGCGAACGTCGTCGGCTTGTTCTTGTCGTTCTCGAAGACGGACTCGAGGCTGCGGTTCAGCACCTCCAACCGCTGTTTGGTGTACTCCCGGCACCCGAACTCCTCGGCGACGCGGATCGCGGTGTCCATGTACTTGTTCACCGACCCCTGGTGGACGGTGAGGTTCACCCGGCCGCCGCACTCCCGGCAGTCGCCGGTCAGCGGCATCCGGCGGTACTTCGTCCCGCAGTCGAGACACCGGGTCTCCTGTCTGGAGAACGCCCGGAGGTTCCCGATCAGGTCGGGGAGGAAGTGGTATTCGATGATCCGCTCCGCCACGTCGGTCTCGTCCACCGCACGGAGTTTCCGGGCGAGTTCGAGTTGAGCGTCCATCTTGTCCTGCATCGAATCCAGCGTCTTGTACGCCGAGAGGTCCGGGCCGAGCGCGATGTCGGCGGTGTCGTGGGTGTGGTCGAACCCCCGGTACTCCCCCTCCGTGCCGACGCTGTCCTCCGCCAACTGGAGTGTCCCCTCGATCCCGTCGGGGTCGGCCATCTCCCGCGTCGACTCGTAGAACTCCCTGGGGTACTGCCGGACGACGTCCATGTTGTGCGCCTCGTCGTCGATCTCGCTGGGGTCAATCCGGGAGGACATCACGAGGGGTGCGTCCATCCTCCCGCCACGCTTGTCAGGTAAGTAACATTTAGAGAAGTTCAGGAGGCCGTCCATCAGGAGCATCACGCAATCTTCGTCTCCATCGCATTGCGCGGAGTAGACTCCGTTAGCAACCAATTTGTGCGTATCTTCGACGGTCACGCAGTACGTGTGATCGAGGTCGCTTTCGACGTATTCGACTGCGGCGACTGTGTCGGCAGTGTGGCCTCCGTCGGCGGCGACTGCACCACTCCCTGGTCCGATGGGTTCCGCGCCGGGTACGCCATCCGTCGGGATCGGGATCCGATCCCCGGGTTCCACGTGCGTTGCTGCCACCGTCTCGACCCCGTCGTTCCACCGACAGAGCCGGTGGTATGGCGTGACGGTGAGTTGCCTGCCGGATTTTGTCTCCACGCTGACCATATGCTCCGGAGCTACGTGTTTCGAGACGGCTTCCACGGGCCGCAGCACCTCCTCGCCGTCCTCGGTGATGGACGGCACGACCACGTCGCCGTCGAGTTCCCGTACGAGCGTCCCGAAGTCATCCGCCTCGGCGCTTTCGGGGTCGAGACGCTCCTCGACGAGGGTCTCGATGTGGTCGTGACGCCACTCTCCGGATTCGTCCCGGTACCACACTTTCGTCTCCGGATGGAAGCAGTTCCGGCGCTTCGCGGCGTGGAAGTACGGGTGTGCGTACCCGACCGCCGCCGAGGTGAACCCGACGACGCGGCCGACCACCGCGGCGGAGGTGTGGGGCGCCATCCCGAAGACGAGTTCGCCTAAGAGATCGTCGCGCTCGTCGACCTCGTAGAACGGCGGGAGGCCGTAGAACTCCGTGAGCAGATCGTCGACGAAGTCGGCGGTCTTGAGCATATGCTCGGCGGCGCCGTCGGAGAGCACGATATCCTGGACCTTCAGCTCCACAAGCTGGTCGTCGAACTCCAGCGGCTCGCCGTCGACGTCGGTCCGGTACCCGAGTTCGCGGAAGTCGGCCGCGGTCACGTCGAGTTCCGACGGCCGGACCGACGTGACCGGAAGGTCGGTCATGTCGTACCGGACGGTGCCGTCCTTGAACGCGGTCACGCCGTGTTTGGCCCGCAGGACGCCTTTCGCCATCGGCTCCGGCGTCTTGTCCGCGGAGGTCAGTCCCTTCACTCCTTTCATCATGTCGTATGCGGACTCCCGCTCCCCGACGGTCTCTAACGCCTCCCGGTACGCCTCGTCGACGTCGATCGAGACCCACGTGGGACTCTCGACCGCGCGGTCGCAGTGGTCGCAGTGGACCCGTCCGGACTCGTCGGGGTCGACCACCGTCCCACACTCGTCGCACTCGTAGTAGGGCTTGGTGTGTGTGCCGCAGTCGGGACACCGCGTCCGGTAGGTGTGAACCCCACACCCCGGGCACAGGCGGTCGCCCGCCCGCACGTCGACGACGCCGCGCCGGCCCTCGTCGTCGCGGGCGCGGGCGGCTTTCCCGACGTCGCGCTGGCTACCGCCGGTCTCGCCGATCGGAAAGAGGGTGTGGACCGCGGGCGAGAGGTCCCGCGATTCGGACTTTTCGGGCCTCCCCATCCGGTTGCCGATCCGGGTCGGCGCGCGCTCGCGGAGTTCGTAGGGGGCGACCTCGTTGGCCGCCGCCAGCGCGCTGTCGCCGTCGTCCCACCCTTGGGCCGCTGCCGACAGCGACGATCCGGTCCAGGTGCGTTCGAGCCGGGCGCCCCCGTCGATCGCAACGCCCAGCGAGCGGACCAGCGGCCGCCACCCGGATATCCGTATCGTTTCCCCGTTCCGGGTGTGTTCGACCAGCAGTCGTTCGAGGGTCCGCGCGGTCGCGTCGGTGTTCGGAAGTTCCAGCACGTCGTCGGCCGTGGCGGTCCCACTGGCGCCACCCTCCGATCGGTTGTCGCCGCCATCGCCCCGGTTACCGGCGACGCCGCCGTCGGCCTCCGGCGCCACTACTGCTCCCTCCTCGACGGCCTCGGCGAGACCCGTGAACTGTGCGACCGAGACGTCGTGCCAGAGGTAGGTGTACTCGGGGTGGAGCGGACAGTCGTACGCCGTCGCCCACTCGTGGGCCTCGGCGGGCGTCGGGGCCTCGAGGTCGACGCCGGGGTCGTCCTCGAGCGCCTGCACCGGGGCACCCGCCGCCTCGAACTCCTGAACCCACCACTCGAACACGTACGACGCGGGCGCAAGCGAGTGGTTGTTCTCCACGAACTCCCCGACGTTCACGAGGTACTCCCCGACATCCAGAATCTCCTCGACGCCGTTCCGGACCGCGAGCGCCTCCGCCGGGTCGTCGATCCGACGGACGTCGCCGTTCGCCAACCGGACCGTCGGCCCCTCGATCGAGTCGACCGGAACGACCCCTGCGGCCTTTCCGGGGCGTTCGGTTTTTATTTGCGTCCCGGTTGCGAGGAAGTCGTCGACCAGATGCATCGTCGCGGGGTGGACCCCCGCGGTCGCGAAGCCGTGGTTCCGGGCCCGGCCGTACCGGAGCCGGAATCCGCCGCTCGCGCTAGGGTGGCCGAACACCGGCCGACCGGCGATCAGGTCCCGGAGGTACTTCCCGGAGGGGTCCGGTCGGAGGGGCCCCGTCGGTGTCGACTCCGCGTCGTCGCGTCCCTCGTCGGCGTCGTCACTGTTGGTGTCGGCGCCGGCGTCGCCGTCGCCGTCGCCGGGTGCGTCGTCGTCCTCGTCCGGTCCCCCCCGGATGGTGCCGTCGATGAGGTCCTGGAGCCACGGCCACTCCACCTCGTCGAGATCGCGGGTGTACCGCTGGATCTTCGGCGCCTTCAGCGCGATCCCCTCGGCGAGCACCAGACACATGCCGCCCCGAGCCGAATTGGTGTCGACCCGTTCGAGGTCGCGGAACCCGGAGACCTCCTCGTCGCCGGTGGCCTCGCCGTCGAGCATGATCGGCATGTGCTCGGCGATGAACGTTGTCTCCGCGTCCTTTGGCGAGTACTGGAGTCCGGTCTCGCGGTCGTAGAGCCCGACCTCCTCGGCGTAGCGCTCGACCTCGTCGGACCGCGCCCGGTACTCCTCGATCCCCAGCAGCGACCGGGCGTAGTCGGCGACGAGCACGGAGAGCGCCTGTGCGGTCCCGCCCGCCGACCGGATCGGGCCGGCGTAGTAGACGTTCACGAACTCGGTGCCGTCGTCGTTTTCGAGGATCTCGACCCGGTCGATCCCCTCTATCGGTGCGGCAACGACGCCCTCGGTCAACAGCGCGACCGCGGTCCGGACCGCGCCCTCGATTTTCCCCGCACGGCCGTCGTAGTCGCCGACGGTGCCCGCCACGAAGTCGGTGACGAGCTCGAGGGCGGCCTCCTCGCGGGACATCTCGCCTTCGAGGTCGCGGACGCGTTCGGCGACACCGGCGATGCCGAGGATGTTCTCGACGCGGTCGGCCATGTCCCTCGCGACCGGGATCTCGACTTCGGGCTCGGGGTCGTGGCCGGTGCGCTTTGCCCGTTCGGCCCGGTCGAACGCGGCGTCGAGATCGGCCTCGATCCGCTCGAAGTACCGCTCGTCGTCGTCGCGCATCAGAGCCAGAGGTCCAGGTCGGTGGTCCCGTCGTGGTCCCGCACCAGCGGCTCCGCGAACGCCCGGAGGTACACCTCGCCGGCGAACACCGTGGCGGCGTTGAGGTGGCCCGCAAGCGACTGCCCGCTGGGACGGGAGAGCACCGCGTGGGTGTGGGCAAACCGGTCGCCATCGAGATCGGAGACGTTGCCGACACACCCCGCCACCTCGAGCGGTTCGTCGAACCGCACCGACTGATACTCCTTGTCGTCCTGGTCGTAGAACCAGACTTCGGCGTCCCGAACCGCCCCCATCGCCTGGAACCACGCGGCGTCGATGCCCTCGAGGTCGGCGAACTCCTCGATCTCCGTGCGCCAGTCGGCGCCCGTTTCGAGCCGAAGCAGGAACTCCCGGGTCGCGTCAACCTCGCGGTACTGCATACCCACCCACTCGGGGGACGCGGACAAAAACACTGTGTTCGGAACGATCCCACCGAGTCGTAGCGACGGACCCGCGGTGCTCACCGTTTCGGGCACTCGCCCGCCTCGTCACAGTACCGCGACAACCGGGAGGTCGCGCCCCGTCTACGCCCAGTCTCGGAGCGACGGCGCTTCCGCCACCGGCATCGACAGCCACGCGTCGTCGCGGGAGACGTCCGCGATGACGAACTTCGGCTGCGCGGGTGCGGAGTCGACCGAGGCCATCACCTCGGCGTGCGACGCGTCAGCCGCCGCCGTCGCGTTTTGCGTCATGCGTGTGAATGTGTCTCACTCATACATAAAACCGTCGGATCGGCACCGCGATCGTATTGACGATATGTGGGTATTCCTACGTAGAAGACAATAGACACGAATTGTATTGAACGAAATACAAACGTATGAACGAGTTATGCCGGAGAAAATGGTATATGTCTATCGTATTACCCCGGGCTCCCGCGACGGCGCATCGTACGGAGCGTCGTGACAACTCACCCGGCCGACCTCCCGTCCACTCCTCCGGTGGATTCCACGCTTGGCTCCCCGTTCGGCCTTCCGCCCGACTCCCCGACGACGGGTCGCCGATACCGGAGGGTAATCGCGCGGAGACGCCGGCGCTACACCCCCCAGCGGCTTCAAAGGGTACAAGAGGTGTGACGGAGTATGGCGCGTATGAACGTTGCCGACGCGATGACGCCCCGCGAGGAGTTGGTCACCGTCGAACTCCCGGGGACCCGCGACGACGTGCTGGAGTACCTCCAGGAACGGGGCTTTTCGTCGGTTCCGGTTGTCAAGCCGACCGACACTGGCGCGGCGGAGTACCGCGGGCTGGTCTCCCGCCGGGAGTTGATCGAGCGCCCCGACGAGGACCAACTCGCGGTGCTGATGCGTGACGTTCCGACCGTCACCGGCGACGCCACCGTGGAGGCGGCGGCGCGGCTGATGCTCGACGCCGACACCCGCCGAGTCCCGGTGGTTGACGGCGGACTCGACGGCATCATCACCGTCACCGACGTGATCCGTACGATCGCCCGCGGGGAGATCACTGTCGACGTCACCGCGGGGGACGTCGCCACCCGGGACGTCAACACCACCTACACCGAGACGCCGCTACCGGTCGCCGAGCGGGAGATCTACTACGCCAACGTGCCGTACGCCATCTGTCTCGACGGCGACGGGTCGATGGCGGGTATCCTCACCGAGGTCGACATCATCGACGTTGCCCGCGTGGTGGAGGGCGAAGCCGACACCGGGGACTCGGTCGCCGGCCAGGACGACGACTGGATGTGGGAGGGGATCAAGCCGGTCGGCAAGCGGTACATTCCCACTCGGAACGTCGAGATCCCGACCGAGCCCGTGTCGGCGGTCATGTCCACCACGATCACCGCGGTTCCGCGGACCAAGCCCGTGGTCGAGGTCGCTCGGACCATGCTCACCCAGGACATCGAGCAGGTGCCGCTTGTCGCCGGCGACGACCTCGTCGGGATCGTCCGCGACATCGACCTCGTGGAGGCGGTGTGATGAGCGGGGCGCACGAGGGCGAGCGGCTCGCCGAACTCGCAAAGCGTCGCGGCTACTTCTTCGGGGCCAGCGGGGCCTACGGCGGCGCGGCGGGGTTCTACACCTTCGGCCCGCAAGGGGCGGCGCTGAAATCCAACGTCGAGGCGGCGTGGCGCGACCGGTTTACCGTCCGCGAGGGCAACTTCGAGATCGAGGCGCCCACGATCATGCCCGAACCCGTTTTCGAGGCGTCGGGCCACCTCGACGGCTTCGACGACATGCTCGTGGAGTGCCCCGACTGCGGGGAGTCCCACCGCGCGGACCACCTGCTCGAGGACACCACGTCGATCGAGGACGCGGAACCGCTCCCGGTTTCGGACGTCGAGGGCCTGCTCGCCGACCACGACGTTCGGTGTCCGACCTGCGACAGCCCCCTCGCCGGGGAGTCGGTGGATCAGTTCAACCTGATGTTCGGGACGAACATCGGGCCGGGGTCGTCGACGCCGGGGTACCTCCGGCCGGAGACCGCTCAAGGGATCTTCGTGGAGTTCCCGCGGATCAAGGAGTACGCCCGCAACAGCCTGCCGTTCGGCGTGACGCAGGTCGGGCGGGCGTACCGGAACGAGATCTCGCCGCGGAAGGGCATCGTCCGCACCCGGGAGTTCACGCAGGCCGAACTCGAGCAGTTCGTCGATCCCGAGCGCGACGACCCCGACCTGGAGAGTGTTGCCGACGTCGAGGTGACGCTTTACCCCGCGCCCGAACAGCACGACGACGACGGCGAGTACGTCGAGACGACTGTGGGCGAGGCGGTCGAGGCGGGGATCGTCGGCGACGCCTGGATCGGTTACTTCCTCGGGGTCGCCCAGGAGTGGTACGAGGACCTGGGCGTGGACATGGACCGGTTCCGGTTCCGCCAGCACCTCTCCGGGGAACGGGCTCACTACGCCGCGGACTGTTGGGACGCCGAGAGCGAGGTCGACGGCGACTGGATCGAGATCGCCGGGTTCGCCTACCGGGGCGATTACGATCTCTCGAAGCACGCCGAGCACGCTGACGACGACTTCACGATCTTCCGGGAGTTCGACGAGCCCCGGACCGAAGAGCGGGCGGCCGTCGACCCGGATATGAGCGTGCTCGGCCCCGAATACGGGAGCGAGGCCGCGGACGTCGCCGCCGCCTTGGCGGAACTCGCCGATCGTAACCCCACGGCGTTCGACGGCGAAACGGTGCAGATCACCGTCGGCGGCGAGACCCGAACCGTCGACACCGAGGTTGCGGACTTCCGGATCGAGGAGCGGACGGTCCACGGCGAGCACATCACCCCGCACGTGATCGAGCCGTCCTTCGGCATCGACCGCACGGTGTACACCCTTCTGGTGCACGCCTTCCGCGAGGACGAGGTCGACGAGGCGACGCGGACCTACCTCTCGCTGTCGCCGACGGTCGCGCCCACCGACGTGGGCGTGTTCCCCCTCGTCTCGAACGTCCCCGAGCTCGTCGACCGCGCGGAGGCAGTCGTCGACGACCTCCGACAGGCGGGGTTCAGTGTCGTCGCCGACGACTCCGGCAGCATCGGTCGCCGGTACCGCCGGCAGGACGAGATCGGCACGCCCTTTTGCGTCACGGTCGACCGCGACGGCTTGGAGGGTGCGGGTCCGGACACGGTGACGGTTCGGGAGCGCGACTCCGGCCGACAGATCCGCCTTCCCGTCGAGTCGCTGTCGACCGAACTCGGCGCGGTACTGGGCGGCGACGCGTCGTTCGACGAGTTGGTCGCGGCGTACGACGCCGTCGCGACCGACACGGACGCGGACTCCTGACGGTGCTTTCGGACACGCCACCGGGGGAGTTCAAACGTCGACTGGTCCACGCCAGCGGGACGGGGCTGCCGCTTCTGCACGTGCTCGATATCGTGACCTGGCGGGAGTTCGGACTCGTGATGTTGGCGTGTTCGGCGGTGGCGGCGGCCCTGGAGTTCGTCCGGCTGGTGGTCGGCATCGAGTGGTCGTTCTACGACGAACTCACCCGCCCGTACGAGCAGGAGAACGTGGCGGGATACGGATTATACATGTTCAGCATCACAGCGGTGGTGCTGACCGTTGCGCCGCACGTCGCGGTCCCGGCGGTGCTGATGCTCACGATCGGCGACCCCGTTTCGGGGCTGCTGGGAACGACCCGCGAGGCGGGCGAACCGAAGCGGCCGCGGACGCTCGCGGCGATGTTCGGCGTCTGCCTCGCGGTTTCGGTGCCGTTTCTGGTTCCCGCGGCGGGCCTCGCGGCCGGGGTTGCCGCGTCGGTCGCGGCCGCGCTGGCGGCCACCGTCGCTGACGGGTTCACACCCGTGGTTGCGGGCTACGTCATCGACGACAACGCCTCGATCCCGGTGGTTGCGGCGGTCGCCGCCGGAGTCGTCGTTGGCGCCACCGGCAGTGCGGCCGTGGTGGCGTGAGTTCGGGCGACGGCGACGACAGTGGCGTAACGGTCCGGCAGTGCGGCCGTGGTGACGTCGTATCCCGGTAGCGCCGGCGCGATGTCGTAACGCCCTGCATCGACATCCTCGCCCGCCTGAAGACGGGTGAATCCCGAGCGTTGGGAACAACGGGCCTGAGACCGCCTCCCGATCTGCGACGGTCTCGAAACCGTTTAGTGAGTGGGGGTAGTCGCTGTTGGCAATGTTATGGCTCCGGACGATCGGTACCCGCCGTGTCCCCGGAGCCGCGGGTTTCGACGGCGTGGCGCCCCACAGTCGCGTTTCCGTCGGACCCGTCGCCGCGCGACTCCGACGACGGGCCGCGTAGGCCCACTACTACCTTCTCCCCGTCGTACCGACTCACCGGCAAGCGACCAGCGTCTCCAGACGCATCCCTCCGATTTCTTTTCTGACCTCTAAACCGTGTAATTTATACGCAAGAGCGTCCGAGACGGTGGTATATGACAAGCGTGGCGCTCGCCTTCTCCGGCGGGTTGGACACGACGGTGTGCGTGTCGCTCCTCGAAGAGGAGTACGGGTACGACGAGGTCGTCGGCGTGACCGTCGACGTGGGACAGCCCGAGTCCGAGTTCGCGGAGGCGCGGGAGACCGCCGACGCCCACGGGCTCGACCTCCACGTCGTGGACGCCAAAGCCGAGTTCGCGGAGTTGTGTTTCGAGTCGGTGCGGGCGAACGCGACCTACCAGGGCTACCCGCTGGGGACGGCGTTGGCGCGGCCGGTGATCGCAAACGCCATCCTCGAGGTCGCGGTCGACGCGGGGTGTGACGCGCTCGCACACGGGTGTACCGGGAAGGGCAACGACCAACTCCGGTTCGAGACCGTCTGGCGGAGTTCCGATCTCGACGTGGTCGCGCCCGTGCGCGAACTCGAACTCACCCGCGAGTGGGAGATGGAGTACGCCGAAGCCAACGACCTCCCGGTCCAGTCGGGCAACGACGGCGTGTGGTCGATCGACACCAACCTCTGGAGCCGGTCGGTCGAGGGCGGCGACCTGGAGGATCCCGGCCACGTCCCCGGCGAGGAGATCTACGAGTGGACCGCCGACCCGGCGACCGCCACGGAGACGGAACTCGTGGAGATCACTTTCGAGAACGGCTACCCCGTCGCCCTGGACGGCGAGGAGCTCGACCCCGTCGAACTCACCCGGACGCTCAACGACCGCGCCGGCGCCCACGGCGTCGGACGCACCGACATGATGGAAGACCGGATGCTCGGGCTGAAGGTCCGCGAGAACTACGAACACCCCGCGGCAACGACGCTTCTGGCCGCCCACGAGGCGCTCGAGGGGCTCGTGCTCACCAAGGACGAACGCGACTTCAAACGGCGCGTGGACGACGAGTGGGCCCAGAAGGGGTACGAGGGACTGGTCGACCACCCGCTGCTCGGTGCCTTGGAGGGGTTCATCGCGGAGACCCAATCCAGAGTCACCGGTACGGTGACGATCAAGTTCGAGGGCGGGCGCGCCCGTCCCGTCGCCCGCGAGTCCGAGTACGCGGCCTACTCCGAGGACGCCGCGTCGTTCAACACCGAGGACATCGGGGGCATCACACAGAACGACGCCACCGGCGTCGCGAAGTACCACGGGTTTCAAGGACGACTCGCCAACGCCGCGACCGACGCGCTCGCGGAGCGTGCCGACGAGGACGGCAATTCGGAGTGAGCGATGTCGGGGGAGAACGCGCCGGACGGCGGGAGTGAGACCGACGCCGGGGAGTCGGTCGTCCGTCGGGAGCGCTTCAGCGGCGGCCCCGCCCGGGGGTTCCTGTCGAGTCTCGCGGCCGACGAGCGGATCTTCGCCGCTGATCTCGCGGTCGACCGCGCGCACGTCGTGATGGTGACCGAGCAGGGGATCATCGGTGACGACGTCGCGGGCGGGATCCTGGCGGCGCTCGACGACGTCGAGGCCGCGGGTCACGCCGCGCTCCCCGACGGCGAGGACGTCCACGAGGCGATCGAGACCGCCGTTATCGACCGTGTCGGCCCCGACGGCGGGAAGATGCACACCGCCCGCAGTCGGAACGACGAGGTCGCGGCGTGCATCCGCTACCGCCTGCGCGAGGACCTCCTCGACGCCGTCGACGCCACGGTGGCGCTCCGGGAGGCGCTCGTCGGGACCGCCGCCGACCACGTCGACACGGTGATGCCCGGGTACACCCACCTCCAGCCCGCCCAGCCCACCACGGTCGCACACTTTCTCCTCTCGTACGAGTCGGCGGTCGCCCGCGACACCGCCAGGCTCCTGGGCGCGTACGACCGCACGAACCGGTCGCCGCTCGGGGCGGCGGCGTTCGCGGGGACGCCGTTCGATATCGACCGCGGGCGGACCGCCGCGCTTCTGGGGTTCGACGGCGTGGTCGAAAACTCGATGGACGCCGCCGCCGGCCGGGACTTCCTCGCGGAGTCGACCGCAGCGCTCACGACCCACGCCGTCACCCTCTCGGGGTTGGCGGAGGATCTGGTGGTGTTCGCGAACAAGGGTCACCTCGCCCTCGACGACGCATACGCCTCCACCTCGTCGATCATGCCGCAGAAGGTGAACCCCGATTCCCTCGAACTGGTCCGGGCGGTCGCGGGCGACGCGGTCGGCGGACTGTCGGGGCTTCTCACGACGTTGAAGGGGTTGCCGCGGGCGTACAACCGCGACCTCCAGCGCGCGACGCCACACGCCTGGGAGACGGTCGACGCCGTTTCGGAGGCGACCCTCGTCGCCGCGGGTGCGGTCGATACCGCGTCGTGGCCGACGGCACCGTTGGAAGCCGCCGCAGGGGAGGGGTTTTCGACCGCCACGGGGGTCGCAGACGCCCTTGCGATGGCGGGCGTGCCGTTCCGAACCGCCCACGAGGTGCTCGCAACCGCGGCCGAGCGCGCCGACGGCGGGACACCCGACGTCGACACCCTTGAGACGGTCACGACCGACGTGCTGGGCGAGTCGCTGTTCACGTACGTCCCCCGGGAGCGGGTCGAGGCGATCCTCGACCCGCGTCGGAGCGTTGCGAGCCGGGACTCCGCGGGCGGCCCCGCTCCGGACGCGGTGGCGACCCAGTTGGAGTCCGCCGAGGCCGGGGCCGACGCCGACACCACGGCGCTCGCGGACCGCCGGGACGCGCTCGCGGACGCGGCCGAAACGCTGGAGCGGGCGGGGGCGGCATATGTGTGATCGGTCGTTCCGCCGGGGGCTGTGGGGCTCCCACCCCCGAGCCCCGCCCGGGGGCAGTAACATACGAAATCCGATATAACTTTCGTACGGGCCGATCTTCCGACTGATTTACGGCGTTAGTGGCACGGCCGCTCAATTAATTTATCCGACACTTTCGATGGGTTTAAGTCTCCACCACGTCGAATCCGAGATATGGCAGACGCGATAACCGCGGAAGACCCGTTGACAGGCGAGGAGATCGAGATCCCGGCGGACGTCGAAGTCGGCGAAATCGTCGACAGCCCCGCGACCGGCGCGGAGTTGGAAGTCATCTCCGTCGATCCGATCACCTTGGAGGAAGCCCCCGAGCTCGAAGAGGACTGGGGCGAGTGAGATGAAGGTCGGGCTGCTGTACTCCCGGATCCGTCGGGACGAGAAGCTTCTCCTCTCGGAGCTCCGCGACCGCGGACACGAGGTGGCGAAGATCGACGTCCGGGACGAGCAGTTCGGCCTCAGCGAGTCGCCCGAGCCGTTCGAGGGCGTCGATGTCGTCGTCGACCGGTGTCTGGCGACCAGCCGGAGCCTGTATACCACCCAGTTTCTGGACGCCTACGACGTCCCCGTGATCAACAGCGCGACAACGGCCGACGTCTGTTCGGACAAGGTGAAAAACAGCCTCGCGCTGGAGCGCGCCGGCGTCCCGACGCCGACCACCGAGGTGGCGTTCACCACCGACAGCGCCCTCGAAACCATCGAGGAGTTCGGCTACCCCTGCGTTATCAAACCCGTCGTGGGGTCGTGGGGGCGGCTAATGGCGAAAGTCGAGTCGCGGTCGGCCGCCGAAGCCATCCTCGAACACAAATCCACGCTGGGGCACTACCAACACAAGGTGTTCTACGTCCAGGAGTTCGTCGACAAACCCGGCCGCGACATCCGGGTCGTCGCCGTCGACGGCGACCCGGTCGCGGCGATGGTCCGGTCGTCGGACCACTGGCTGACCAACGCCGCGAAGGGTGCCGAGGTGGCGCCCTTCGCGGTCGACGACCGCGTCCGTGACCTCGTCGAAACGGCGTCCGACGCGGTCGGTGGCGGGCTGCTCGGCGTCGACCTGATGGAGACGGGTGTCCCCGGACGGGACGAACCGGAGACCGGTGAGACTGGGTCTCACGCCGGCTACACCGTCCACGAGGTCAACCACACCGTCGAGTTCAAATCGCTGAACGACGCCGTCGACACCGACGTGCCCGCCGCGGTCGTCGACTGGCTCGAAACGAAAGCCGAGACGGGCGCGGAGGCGACCGTATGAGCGCGGGCGGGGGGCGTTCCGACGCCACGTACACAGCCTCAGTCGTCGGCGGCACCGGGTTCACCGGCGGCGAACTCCTGCGGCTGCTCTTCCAGCACCCCGAGTTTTCGGTTCGTCAGGCCACCAGCCGCTCGAAGGCGCGCAAGACCGTCGGCCACGTTCACCCCAACCTCCGGGCGATGGATCTGCGGTTTACCTCGCCCGAGGACCTGGAGTCGGTCGACGTGTTGTTCGCGGCGACACCCCACGGCGTCTCGATGGAGCGGATCGACGCGTTTCGGGCGGCGGCGGACACCGTTGTCGACCTCTCGGCGGACTTCCGGCTCGACACGGAACCGGAGTACGACGAGTGGTACGACGGCCACTCCCGGCCGGAACTCCTCGACGATTCCGAGTACGCGCTCCCCGAGATCAACCGCGGGAACCTCCCGGGTGCGGACCTGATCGCCTCGGGCGGGTGCAACGCCACCGCGGCGATCCTCGGGCTGAAGCCGCTGTTCGACGCCGGGATCCTCACCGGGGACGAGCGGGTCGTCGTCGACGTGAAGGTCGGCTCCTCGGAGGGTGGCGCCGGCGGGGGCGACGCCTCCAGCCACCCCGAACGGTCGGGGATCGTCCGGCCGTACGCCCCCACCGGCCACCGCCACGAGGCCGAGATCGAGGCGTTCCTCGGAACGTCGGTGTCGTTCACCGCCCACGCGGTCGACATGACCCGTGGCGCGAGCGCGACCTGCCACGTCTACCCCGAGGCCCCGGTCTCGACTAGCGACCTCTGGAGCGCCTACCGCGACGCCTACGCCGACGAACCGTTCATGCGGACGGTCGCGGGCGGCGGGGTGTACCGCTACCCCGAGCCGAAGGCGGTCGCCGGCACGAACTACGGCGAGGTCGGCTTCGAACTCGACCCCGGCAACCGCCGAGTGGTCGTCCTCGCCGCGATCGACAACATGATGAAGGGGTCGGCGGGGCAGGCCGTCCACGCCGCCAACATTGCGCTGGGGATCGACGAGACCGCGGGTCTCGAGTTCACCGGGCTTCACCCGGTCGGCGCGCCCTAACGGGCGGAGGGATACCACGATGACGCACGACTACAACACACACGACACGCGCAACGCCCGTCGGACGACATCGGATACGGCACTCGGCCGGCGACCCCGACCGGATGGAGGAGCGGAGACCGGTGACGGCCGCCGAGCCGACGGTGGCGTCGACGCGTCGCCCGAGCCCCCGGTGGTTGTCAAGATCGGCGGCGCACGTGCCGTCAACCCCGCGGACGCGATCGACGACGTGGCGTCGCTGGTCGACAGTGGCCGTGCGGTCGTCGTCGTCCACGGCGGCTCGACGGCCGTCGACGACACCCTCGAGTCGCTGGGCGAGGAGCCGACCTACGTCGAGACGCCGGGTGGCGTGGTCGGCCGGTTCACCGACGAGCGCACGATGGAGGTGTTCTCGATGGTGCTACCGGGGAAACTCAACACCGACCTCACCGCCGCGCTCCGCGGCGCCGGCGTCGACGCGCTGGGGCTTTCGGGCGTCGACGGCGGGCTCCTGACGGGGCTGCGGAAGTCCGCGGTCCGCGTGCTCGAGGACGGGAAACGGAAGATCAAACGCGGCGACCACTCGGGGAAGATCACCGACGTGAACGCCGGTCTGCTGAAGACCCTGCTCGGCGACGGTTACACCCCGGTCGTGACCGTGCCGATGCTGGCCGACGACGGCGTGGCGGTCAACGCCGACGCCGACCGGGCCGCGGCGGCCGTCGCGGGGGCGCTCGGCGCCGAGTTCGTGATTCTGACCGACGTCGAGGGGGTGTACGCCGACCCCGACGACCCCTCGACCCTGATCGGGTCGGTGACGACACCCGAGGAATTCGACGGGCTAAAGAGCGCAGCGAACGGGTTTATGCGTAAGAAAGTGATGGCTGCCGAAGAAGCCCTCAACACCGGCGCGCCGACGGTCGTCGTCGCGAGCGCTAACGCCGACGCACCGATCACCGGCGCCCTCGACGGCGGCGGGACCCACGTCGCCGCGGATGCGGTCGCCGTCGAGGCTGACGACGAATCGGCGGACCGGGACGACCCGACCGACACCGAGGACACGGAGGCCACAGGATGACCGGCGGGTTCGTCTTCTCGGAGAAGCCGATCCGGATCGAGGCCGGCAAAGGCGCGACCCTCTACGGCGCCGACGGGACCGAATACCTGGATTTCGGGGCGTCCTACGCCGTGGCCGCGATCGGGCACTCGCACCCGGCGGTCACCAAGGCCGTCCGCGATCAGATCGGCCAGCTCACCTACGTCCAGGCGTCGTACCCGGTGTCGGTCCGAACCGACCTCTACGAGAAGCTGGCGGCGCTTGGCCCCGGCGACATCGACAACGTCTGGCTGTGTAACTCCGGGACCGAGGCCAACGAGGCGGCGATGAAGTTCGCGCGGTCGGCCACCGGCCGCTCGAAGATCGTCGCGACCCGTCGCGGGTTCCACGGTCGGACGCTGGGCGCCCTCGCGATGACGTGGAAGGACAAGTACAAGGAGCCCTTCGAGCCGCTCGCGGGCGGGATCGAGTTCGTCCCCTACGGCGACAGCGACGCCCTCGCCGACGCCGTCGACGACGAGACCGCCGCAGTGTTTCTCGAACCCGTCCAGGGCGAGGGGGGTATCCACCCCGCGTCCGTGGAGTACCTCCGGACCGCCCGCGAGGCGACCGACGACGCCGGTGCGGCCCTCGTCTTCGACGAGATCCAGACCGGTGTGGGGCGGACGGGTTCGTTGTGGGCGTGCGACGGCGTCGGCGTCGAACCCGACATCCTCACCGCCGCGAAGGGGATCGCAAACGGCCTCCCGCTCGGAACGACGCTGGTGAAAGACTGGATCGCCGAGGACTGCGGCAACCACGGGTCGACGTTCTCGGGCGGGCCGGTGGTGTGTGCCGCAGCCAACGCCACCCTCGAGACGATCGTCGAGGAGGACGTCCCCGGCAACGCCGCGACGGTCGGCGAGTACCTCCGGGCGGAGCTCGAAACCGCCGTCGAGGAACACGACCTCCCGGTCCGGGAGATCCGCGGCGTGGGCCTGATGATCGGCGTGGAAGTCAAACGCGGCGCAAACCGCGTGTTGAAGCAACTCGCGCTGCGCGAGCAGGTGCTCGCGCTTCCCGCCGGCCGGACGGTCGTCCGGCTGCTCCCGCCGCTCACGATCGACAAGGCCCACGCCGACCAGTTCGTCGAGTCGTTCGTGGAGGTGCTGGGGTGAGCGCCGAACTCGACGCCGACGAGGAGTCCAGCGACGACGCCGTCGGCTTCCTGTCGGACCACGACGCCTTCGACGTCCAACCCGGCCTGACGGAGGGGCTGACCGACGCACAGACGCTGCTCGCGGACCTGGTGTCGATCCCGTCGCCGTCGGGCGACGAAGCCGCCGCAGCCGAGCGGCTGATCGAGTTCTTCGAGGCCAACGACCGGACCGCGTGGGTCGACGACGCGGGGAACGTCCGTGCGCCCGCCGACGATTCCGTTCTCGTGACATCGCATATCGACACCGTCCCCGGCGACGTGCCGGTGCGGATCGAGAACGGCGTGCTCTGGGGCCGTGGTAGCGTCGACGCCACCGGCCCGCTCGCGGCGATGGCGGCCGCGGCGGTCGAAACCGGCGTCTCCTTTGCGGGCGTTGTGCGCGAGGAAACCGGCTCCAACGGCGCGTGGCACCTCGTCGCGGACCGCGACGCCCCCGGAGCCGTGATCAACGGCGAGCCCTCCGGGTGGGACGGCATCACCCTGGGCTACCGGGGGTTCCTCTCGGGGACCTACGTCGCCACCAGCGAACTCGGCCACTCCTCGCGGCCCGAGGACAACGCGATCCAGTCGGCGGTGAACTGGTGGTCGAACGTCGCCGAGTTCTTCGACGTCGACGACGCCGACGGTGTGTTCGACACCGTCACGACGAAGCCGGTCGCCTTCGACGGCGGCCCCACCGAGGACGGCCTCGCGGTCGAAGCCACCGTCGACGTCCAGTTCCGGGTCCCGCCGAAGTACGCCATCGACGACCTCCGGGAGGTCGCCGAGGGCGAACTCGACTGCGGTAGCGTCCACTGGGAGACCCCGATCCCGCCGGTTATGGAGAGCCCGCGGACTCCGGCCGCGCGGGCGTTCCGGGCGGCGATCAGGGAGGCGGGCGGGAAGCCGCGGCTCCTCCGGAAGACCGGAACCAGTGACATGAACATCTACGCGGGGGCGTGGGACTGCCCGATGGTGACATACGGCCCCGGCGACTCCGACCTGGACCACGCGCCGAACGAGCACCTCGATCTCGCGGAGTTCGACAGTTCGATCGACGTCCTGATCGACGCGTGTGAGCGCCTCGCCGAGTAACCTGCCCAACACGATGCTTGAGACCGACCACTTCCTCGATATCGACGACCTCGCGCCGAACGAACTGACCGTCGTTCTCGACCGCGCGGCGGCGATCAAGGCCGGCACCGACGGGGCCCGACTCCCGGATCACACCCTGGGGATGCTCTTCGAGAAACCCTCCACCCGCACCCGGATCTCCTTCGAGACCGGGATGACCCAACTCGGCGGCCACGCGATCTTCCTCGGGCCCGAGGACATCCAACTCGGCCACGGCGAACCGCTGTCGGACACCTCGCGGGTGCTGTCCGGATACGTCGACGCGGTGATGGCCCGGTTGTTCGACCACGCCGACCTCGTCGAGATCGCCGCGTACGCCGACGTGCCGGTCATAAACGGCCTCACCGACGATGCCCACCCGTGTCAGACCCTCGCGGATCTCCTCACCATCCGGGAGGCGTACGGCGGGTTCGACGGGGTCGAGGCCGCGTGGGTCGGCGACGGCAACAACGTCGGCCAGTCGCTCGTGATCGGCGCGGCGATGGTCGGGCTTGACCTGCGGGTCGCCACCCCCGACGGCTACGGGATGGACGACGCGGTGCTCCGGCAGGCCGCCGACCTCGGCCACCCTCCCACGGTCGTCGACGACCCCGCCGACGCGGTCGACGGCGCCGACGTGGTCTACACCGACGTCTGGATCTCGATGGGCCAGGAGGACCAACGCGAGGAGAAACTCGCGGCGTTCGAGGGATATCAGGTGAACGACGACCTCCTCTCCGGATCCGAGGCCGACGTGATGCACTGTCTGCCTGCCCACCGCGGCGAGGAGATAACCGACTCGGTGCTCGAGTCCGACCGGGCGCTCGTCTGGGACCAGGCGGAGAACCGGCTTCACGCCCAGAGCGGACTGCTCGTCGAGCTTTTAGAGGCGTAGGCGGCTGCAACGCGGCCGTCACGTCCCGTTCCCGCCGCTCGCGGACGACGTGGCCGCCTCCCCGATCCGCCCGTCCCCGTGGCCCCGGTCCGCGGCCGACGCGTCGCTGCCGTCGTCGCCCGACGCAACCCTGACCGCGTAGCCACACGCCGGGCACGCGGCGTCGGCGGGCGACACCTGCGACCGGCACCGCTCGCAGAACCACACCCCCTGCCTGACCGTCGCCCGGTAGGTCGTCTCGGGGTCGTGGGCTTCGGCAACGTCGAAGTCGACGTCCCGGGCGCGAAGGACCGCCTCGGCCTCGCGGACCGCCTCGGCCGATGGCAGCGACAGGGTGGTCTCCACGGGGTCGTCCCGGAGGACCGACCGGAGGCGACCGGCGGCGTCGTGCTCGATGGTGAGCGTTCCAGCACCGCGGTCGAGCCGCGCGGCGTCGACGGCCGACCTCGGAATCCTCGCCTCCCCGACGTGGCGCCGTCCGAGCCGAGCGGCGAGGAACGCGCCGACGAGGAGGGATCCGAGCGTCGACACTCCACCCGCGACGGCGGCGGTGCCGGCGGCGACGGCGGCCACGTAGCCGACGAGGCTGGCGACGGCCCAGACGATCCCGACGACCTCGAAGGCCAATCCGGCGCGGTCCCACCGGTCGCCGTGTCGCCACCGCCGGCGCTGGCCGGCGACGAGACGGCCGGGGGTCGACCGGATCCCGACGGCGTCGTCGTGAACCGTCGCGGTCCCGGTCGCGGTCGGGAACCGGACGGATCGGTCGTCAACCATCGCCGGGACGGACGGCTCGGAGCCACAAAAGCTCCGGGGGGTCCGACCCCCCAGGCCCGACGTGGTTTTTTGTTCGACGCGCGGCATACGCGGGAGTATGAACGGCGGCCGCGACCCCGAGTCGGGGAACGCGCGGTGGTGGGGCGACTCCCTCGCCGAGTCCGACGACCGGGTCGTGAGTGCCGTCGCCCTGCTGGTGCTCGGCGCGGGGCTTGGGTCGCTGTTCGGGGTTCCGGTCCTCGACGCGATCGAGTTCTGGGTGATCTTCGCGATCGGCTACGCGGTCGTGGTGCCGCTGGTGTCGCTGTTCCGGGGCCGCAGCGCAGAGTCGGCGCGTGACCGGCCCGGGGAGTCCGGGCGGGATGGATCCGAGGGAGCCGACGCGGATGCCGACGACGCACTCGACCGCCTCCGCGACCGCTACGCCCGCGGCGAGCTCTCGGAGGCGCAGTTCGAGCGGAAGTTGGAGACGCTCTTAGAGACGGAGACGCCGGAGGACGCCCGGGAGCGGATCGATCGGGCGGCGGGGTCGGACGCGCGTGACGGCGGCACAGAGCGGGAGTTCGAGCGGAGTGAGTGATATCTTCCGTGTCGATAGAGGGAGAGTTTCTTACCGTCCCCGCCCCTACCGAACGTCGATGGACGCGCCCCTCTGGACCGAGACCCACGCGCCGTCGCTGTCGGAGTTGCCCCAGCCGGAGGTCCGCGAGCGGCTCTCCCGGACGGTCGACGAGCCCATGAACCTCGTGATCCGCGGCCCGCCGGGCGCCGGAAAGACTGCGGCGGTGCGCGCACTCGCCGCCGAGGCTCACGACGACGTCGACGCCGACCTGATCGAGATCAACGTCGCGGACTTCTTCGACCGGACGAAAAAACGGATCAGGGAGGATCCACGCTTTTCGCGGTTCCTTCAGGGTCAGACCGCGTTCTCGAAGCAGTACCGCCGCGGCGAGGGGCGGAACAAGTACAAACGCGAGTGGTCGAAGCGGGACATGATCTCCCACATCCTCCAAGAGATGGCGTCGTATCAGCCCGCCTCGGGGTCGTACAAGACGGTGCTTCTCGACAACGCCGAGACCATCCGTGAGGACTTCCAGCAGGCGCTCCGCCGGGTGATGGAGCAGTACCACCGGAGCACCCAGTTCGTGATCGCGACGCGGCAGCCCTCGAAGCTGATCCCCGCGATCCGATCGCGGTGTTTTCCGATCCCGGTCCGTGCGCCGTCGACCGAGGAGACCGAGACGGTGCTTGCCGGCATTGCCGACGCCGAGGGGATCGACGCCGAGCCGCTGGCGCTGAACCTGATCGCGTCGAAGGCGGGCGGCGACCTCCGGCACGCCGTCCTCGCGGCCCAACACGCCGCGGTCACGGGCGACGGCGAGGTCACGGCGTCGACCGCCGAGACGGCGCTATCGGATGTCGGCCACGACGACGCGCTGAAGTCGGTGCTCGACGACGCCGCGGCGGGGGAGATCCGCGACGCCCGGAAAACGCTCACGTCGCTGCTCGACGACGAAGGGTTCGGCGGCCAGGAGCTGCTTGGAGCGCTCCTCCGGGTGGCGGACACCTACCCCGAGGAGTTCGGCGCCCGGAACATCGTCCGGCTCCACCGGCTCGCCGGGGGTGTCGACCTGAACCTGGCGGAGGGGAACGACCCGCGACTGCACATCACTCACCTGCTGGCGGCGTGGGCGGGCGGGCAGTCCGAACTCGACCGGGAGGCGGCGGTCTGATCGATGCGGTTTGCGCCCGGCGTCAGGCGGTTCGCGCTTCCGGCCTTCGGGGCCGCCGCGGTTCTCGCGTTCGTGGCCCCGCCGCTCGCGGCCGTCGCGCTCGCGGCCGGCGGATTCGTGGCGTGGTTCTTCCGCGACCCCGACCGCAGACCCTCCGGCCCGGGTGTTGTCTCGCCCGCCGACGGCCGCGTCTCGGTGATCCGCGAGGAGGGCGACCAACTCCGCGTCGGGGTGTATCTGAGCGCGACCGACGTCCACGTGACCCGGGCGCCGTTCGACGGGGACGTCAAGCGCGTGACCCACCGAGCGGGGGCGCACAAGCCGGCGTTCTCGAAGGCGTCCGAGCGGAACGAGCGGGTCGATATCGACGTCGCAACCGCCGACGGCCCGGCGGAGGTCTCGCTGATCGCCGGGGCGTTCGCCCGGCGGATCCACCCCTACGTCGCCGGCGGCGACGACCTCTCGCGGGCCCAACGGATCGGCCACATCGACTTCGGGTCCCGGACCGACGTGTTGCTGCCGCCGGCGTACGACCGCGCGGACCTCCTGGTCGAGGAGGACGACCGCGTCCGAGCGGGCGAATCGATCGTTGCGAGTGCCGAGCGGTAGCGGCGCGACACCCCCGGACCCGGTCCCCGGAGTGAACGGATCGGCCGCTTCGGGGCCCGACGCCGAACCGGGTTACGCCCGCCGCAACACGTGGACGTGCCGGGTCAACGACCCGTGAACTCGGCGTTCGAACCGCGAATCGACCGTCCACCCGGCGTCACGGGCCGCCTCGGCGTAGGACCGGTCGCCGACGAGCACACACGACGGCGCGAGTCGCGCCGCCTCCACGAGCGCGCCGCCGACGAGCGCCTCGAGTTCGTGGCCCGCGACCTTCGATTGGCGACCGTACGGCGCGTCGAAGACGACCGCGTCGGCGACGCCGTCGGCGAACGGGAGGGCGGTGGCGTCGCCGCGGACGACGTCCCAGCGCGCGTCGGGGACGACGTCCGCGAGGTTCTCGGCGGTCCCGCGGGCCATCTTCCACTGTGCGTCCGACCCGACCGGGCGGGCGCCGATCAGGCCGGCCTCGAGCAGGAACCCGCCCGTCCCGCACATCGGATCGAGTACCGTTGCGTCCGGGAGCGCCCGACCGGCGGCGAGGTTGACGTACGCCCGGGCGTCGACCGGGGCCATACTCCCCGGTTGGAAGAACGGTCGGTCGGTGGGCGCCCGCGATCCGAACGCCGCCGCGCGCGCCCCGACCTGCCACCCCAGCAGGCAGACGTCGTCGGAAAACACCGCGCGGAGTTCGTGGTCGGGGTCGTCGAGGTCGACCTGGAAGCCGCGGTCGACCAGGACGCCCCCCAGGTCGCGCTCGGCCGCGGCGGTGCTCACGTCGGCGCTCGACCGGACGTTCCGGGCCCGGACCGCGACGGTTCCGGTCCGGTCGACCGACGTCGCGTCGAGGAGCGCGGCCGCGCTGTCGACGTCGGCACCGGTCCGCCCGAGAAGTTCCGACGCTCGGCGGGTGTACGCGAGCGTCGACACGCGGTCGACCTCGAGCCCGCGGGCGGTCGCGACCCCCGGAGCAACCCGGTCGAGTGCGGAGGCGGCCGCGCGCTCGGCTTCGCGCGTCGCCATCGACTCGTCGGCCGCCTCACCCGCGAACTCCAGACAGTACACGCCCGGAACTCGGGACCCCTGCCAATCAGCGTACCGGATCCCACCAAGGTTTTTAAAGGTTAAATACGTTACTTAAATCAATCATGAGCGACCCCAAGGACACGATCAACATCGAGAACGTCGTCGCCTCCACCGGGATCGGCCAGGAGCTCGACCTCCAGAGCGTGGCGATGGACCTGGAGGGCGCCGACTACGACCCCGAACAGTTCCCCGGGCTGGTCTACCGGACCCAGGAGCCGAAGTCGGCGGCGCTCATCTTCCGGTCGGGCAAGATCGTCTGCACCGGCGCAAAATCCACCGACGACGTTCACGAGAGCCTCCACATCGTCTTCGGGAAACTCCGTGAGCTTCGGATCCCGGTCGACGACGACCCCGAGATCACGGTGCAGAACATCGTCACCTCCGCGGACATCGGCGAGAACCTCAACCTCAACGCCATCGCCATCGGGCTCGGACTGGAGAACATCGAGTACGAACCCGAGCAGTTCCCCGGCCTGGTCTACCGGCTGGACGAGCCGTCGGTGGTTGCGCTGCTTTTCGGCTCCGGGAAACTCGTCATCACCGGGGGCAAAGAGCCCGACGACGCCCGCGAGGCCGTCGACGTGATCGTGTCCCGCCTGTCCGAACTCGGGCTGCTCGAGGGCTGAGGTCGCCCCGAGTTCCGTTGTTTCGATGGGTCTCTCCCTCCCGCTTCAGGCCGTCCCCGAGGGGCCGCTCGCGGTCGCCGGCACGTTCGCCTCGTTCGCGCTGTTCCTGTCGATCACCGCCCACATCGCCGCCCGGAACGTCCTCGGCGACGTCCCCGTCCGAAACGCGTTCGTGGTGGGGCCTGCCCCGGCCGCGGTCAGCGTGCTGGTGGCGACCTTCGCGGCCGGATCCTCCCCGCTGATCGTCGCCGGAGTCGTCGCGGCGATCGTCCTCGACGGCGCCGCCATCGGGGCGCTCTACGACGAGTCGACGCGACTGTCGGCGTACATCACCTTCATCCACGTCGTGGTCAGCATCATCCTGGGAACGATCGTCTTCGGGGTCTGGGCGCTGTCGATCAGCGCGCCGGGGTAGGCCGGCACGTCCCGCTAGCCCCGGCTGCACCTCCCAGCCCATACCGTCGGCTATCGTCACGTGAGGGATTTCGACACCCCGGAGCGAACGTCTTCACGTCGGTATAGCCAACAGTATCACTCCACCAACCGCTCGATCTCGGTGACGAGTATCCCCGAGGCCCCGACGGATTTCAGATCCGCGACAGTCTCGAAGACGTCGCGCTCGTCGACCACGACGTGGATCGCCACGATGTCCTCGCCCGCGACGTCCATGACTGTCGGGCCACCCAGCCCCGGAATCACGTCGCGAACCTCGTCCACGCGGTCCGCGGGGGCGTTCAGCATGACGTATCGCTTGCCCTCGGCGGCCAGCACCGACTCGAAGGCGGTCACGAGCTGTTGGATCTTTTCATCGTCGGCGCGGTCGGGGTGGGCGTAGAGCCGCACCGACGACTCGAGCACCTCGTCGATCGCGGCGAGGCGGTTCATCCGGAGGGTGGTGCCCGTGGAGGTGATGTCGACGATGGCGTCGGCCATCTCGACGTGCGGGGTGAGTTCGGTCGCGCCCGTGACCTCGACAACGTCGGCGTCGACGCCCTCACGGTCGAGGTACTCCCGGGTGACCGCCGGGAACTCGGTCGCGACGGTGCCGCCAGCGAGGTCGGCCGGCGCGGCGATGGTGCCGTCCTCGGGCGCGGCGAGCACGAGCCGGCACCGCCCGAACTCCAGGTCGACGAGTTCCACCAGCTCGGCGCCGGACTCGACCACCTGGTCCCGGCCGGTGATCCCGACCGCGGCGGCGCCGTCGCGGACGTACTCGGGGACGTCGGCCGCGCGGGCGAACAGGACGCTCACCTCGGGGTCGACGGTGTCGGCGTAGAGCTTCCGGTCGGCCGTGCGTTCGATCGGGAGCCCGGCCCGGTCGAGGAGTTCGACGCTCGGCTCGTGCAGGCGGCCCTTGTTGGGGACGGCAACGCGCATACCGGGGATTCGGACGGTTTCGTGTAACAACCTACCGGTCAGCAGCCGTGTAGCTCGGCGCCGACCGATATCCGACGGTAGCCGGATCCGCACCCGCGAGGTACCGCTTTCGCTTCCCGGGTGTGTCCGGAGGTGGCCGGGACGGGTGCCCATGAGGAAGAACAAAGCGTGCGCACCGCGACCGGGACGGCACGGGCGTCCGAGTTCGGGGAACGGCGGTGGGACTTCCGGACCGACCCGTCCCCGGCGCGGAGCCGCCGGCCGCACACGCTGCCGACGACCCCGACGCGTCGACGACCGGGGCGCATCGAGACGCGGCCGCGGGCGGCGACGTGTGAACACAACCGTCCGAAGACACAATCATCATGTCCCCGCGCACCGATGCGCGGGTATGACCGACGCAGACGGCCGGGACGACGCCGAGCCGAACGGTGACGCCGCCAGGACACGGGGGGCGGGCGCCGACCGCGCCGCCGCCGTCTCCCGGACGACCACGGAGACCGAGATCGACCTCACGTTGACCGTCGACGGCGACGGCGACGCCGCCGTCGACACCGGGATCGGGTTCTTCGACCACATGCTCGAGTCGTTCGCGAAACACGGCCTGTTCGATCTGACGGTGCACTGTGACGGCGACCTGGACATCGACGACCACCACACCGTCGAGGACGTCGCGATCGTGCTCGGCGAGGCGTTCGACGACGCGCTGGGTGACAAACGCGGTATCGTCCGTTACGCGGACCGGCGGGTGCCGCTGGACGAGGCGGTCGCGAGCGTCGTGGTCGACGTGAGCGGCCGGCCGCACTTCGATTTCGACGGCGAGTTCTCCCACGAGTCGGTCGGGGCGTTCACCAGCGACATGGCCCGCCACTTCGCGTACTCGCTCGCGATGAACGCGGGGCTGACCGTCCACAGCGAGGTCGACGGCGACAACGCCCACCACGAGGTCGAGGCGCTGTTCAAAGGCCTTGCCCGCGCGCTCGACGACGCCACTCGGGTCGATCCGCGCCGGAGCGACACCCCGAGCACGAAAGGCGATCTGTAGCCGGAGTGGTCGCGAGGCGATCAGTTCCGCCGGAGCGTGTGGCCGTCCTCGGCGATCACGCCGCGGTCGACCGCGTAGTCGAGGACGCGGTGGACGTGCCGCTCGTCGAGTTCGTACGCGCTCGCGGCGAGTTCGACGATGGCGCCGCGGTCGACCGGGAACTCCCGGTTACCGAGCAGTCGCATCACGGTCCTGAACTCGTCGGGTTCCTCGCTGCCGGCCGTATCAGTCCCATCACCCTCCTCGGAGTCGGGCGCGATCGCGTCGGTGGCGTCGGCGCCTCCGTCGCCGGCTTCCGTTCCCGCCGCATCGTCCGTGGCGGTCGGTTCCGACGCAGGTGGCTCCGCGGACCGGTCGGCGTCGGCCGACGGGCCCGCGCCGGCTGACGAGTCAGCGTCGGCCGGCGGGTCTGCATCGGGCGACCGGTCGGCACCCGTGATCCCGTCGTGGAGCGGGTCGGATGGCGAGCGCTCCGATTCTCCGGGCGTGTCGCCGTCGGGCCCGGACGTCCCCCATTCGATCGGTCCTGGTTCGCCGTCGGCGTCGACTCCGGCGTCGCCGGGGTGCGGCCGGTCCGAGCTGTCGGGGTCGGGCGTCCCGTCGAAATCACTCGAAACGGAGTCTCCAATCTGGCCCTCCGGATTCGACGACGCCCCGGCCGCAGGCGCCCCCTCACTCGTCCCGACGCCGAGCCGTTCCAAAAGCGGGTCCACCACGGTTTCGAGCGTCCCCGCACAGTCCGAGCAGAGGACGAGCCGCTGTTGTTCGGCCTCCGTCGGGGAGAGTTCCGGTGGGAGTACCTCGTAGGCGCCCGCGGCGTCGCCACCGCAGAAGTCACACCGTCGGAGTTGACGCATCGGCATACTCGTTTCTCCGCAAGCGCCGGCATAAAACTGTCCGACCCGACGACGACTCCGCCGGCGCCCGAGCGGACCGCTGCCAACACCTCGCCCGACTCCCTCGCTCCGCTCAGTCTCAGCCACCGAACCGCATCTCCGCGGCTCGCTCCCGCTCGCCGCTCCGACTCGAGGCCGACTCCCTCGCTCCGCTCAGTCGTCGGCCTCGCCTGTCTCGACCGGGGCACCCACAAGGTTGCCCCACTCGGTCCAGGAGCCGTCGTAGTTGATCGCCGAGTCGTAACCCAGCAGTTCGTGGAGCGCGAACCACGCAACGGAGGACCGCTCGCCGATCCGGCAGTAGGCGACGACCGTGGTGTCGCCGTCGATACCGTGATCCGCGTAGACCTCCTCGAGTTCGTCGCGGCTCTTGAACGTGCCGTCGTCGTTCGTGACTGCGGCCCACGAGATGTTCTGGGCGCCGGGGATGTGGCCGCCCCGTTGGGCGGTCTCTTGGAGTCCCGCCGGGGCGAGGATCTCGCCGGAGAACTCCTCGGGCGACCGAACGTCCACCAAGGGGAGGTCGCGGTCGATCGCCTTCTCGACGTCGTCGCGGTACGCCCGGATGTCCTCGTAGGGACCCTTTGCGGTGTAGGTCCGTGCGGAGAACTCCGGCACCTCGTCGGTGGTCGGGTAGTCGTTTTCGAGCCAGTACTCGCGGCCACCGTCGAGCAGTCGGACGTCGTCGTGACCGTAGTATTTGAACTGCCAATACGTGTACGCGGCGAACCAATTGGAGTTGTCGCCGTAGAGTACGACCGTGGAGTCGTCGGAGATGCCGTGGCTCCCGAGCAGGTCCTCGAAGTCCTCCTTCGTGAGGATGTCCCGGGTGGTCTGGTCCTGAAGCTGTGTCTCCCAGTTGAACCCGATCGCGCCCGGCGCGTGACTCTCGTCGTACGCTTCGGTGTCAGTGTCGACCTCCACCAGCCGGTGGGCGGGGTCGTCGCTCTCGAACTCGTCGAGACGGTCCTCGACCCAGTCGGCGGAGACGATAACGTCGTTTGCGTAGTTACTGTCTGTCATTGCATACTATAGTATGGCCTCGTCCCCTATAGTCCCTCCAGCAACGGCGCGTCCTGCCAATCCTCCCACGAGTAAGAAATATTTGCCTGTTTTTCGCGCGGATGATCGAGTCGCGGCCGACGCGGGTGTGAGGCGCCCGGACCCAACCGGATCGTGGCCGATAGTCCCGGCATAATTTGTCGCCTTCTCCGACGGCCCATCGCGGTCCCCGGATCGACCAGGTTCAAGAGTCGCCGCCGAGTATCCGGAGACATGTACGAACACGCCGTCGTCCCTCCCGAGTGGGTTGCGGAGCGGTTCGATTCGGTGCGGATCGTCGACGTCCGTGACGCGTGGGAGTTCGACGGGATCGGGCACGTGTCGGGTGCGGTCAACATCCCTTTCGCGGAGTTCCGCAGCGAGTCCGGCGACGACGGGATGCTGCCCGGTGCCGACGCCTGGGCGTCGCTGCTGTCGGCCGTTGGGATCACCCGCGACGACGGGATCGTCGCCTACGACGACACCCACGGGGTCTTCGCGGCGCGTTTTCTGGTGACCGCGGAGCTGTACGGCCACTCGCCCGACCGCTTGCACTTGTTGGACGGTGATTTCAGCGCGTGGAACCGGGCGTACGAAACCACCACCGACACGCCGACGCCGTTGGAGTCGTCGTACGCCGTTGGGGAGCCCGAGAACTCCCCGATGGTCGACTACGACACCATCCGGGCCGCGCTCGAGGACCCCGGGGCGGCCATCGTGGACACCCGAGAGGCGTGGGAGTTCGCGGAGGGTCACCTCCCCGGGGCGATCAACCTCGACTGGCGCGAGCTCGTCGACGACGAAACGCGCGGGCTGAAACCACCTGCGGCACTCTCCGAGCGGCTCGGGGAGGTCGGGCTCACCCCCGACACTCGGGTACTCCTCTATTGTAACACTGCACGCCGGATCAGCCACACCTACGTCGTGCTCCGGTCGTTGGGCTACGACGACGTCGGGTTCTACGAGGGGAGCCTCACCGAGTGGGTCGAACGTGGTGGGCCTGTGGAGGGAAGCGGGACCGGCGAGGCCGACGACCGAGCGTAGCGAGGGAGTCGGCCTCGAATCGGAGCGGCGAGCGCCAGCGAGC
>CAZDEJ010000006.1:0-33619 GCA_964504395.1 uncultured Halobellus sp.
AGACGTGGAGAAAGCGGAACACGGTTTGGAGGTCAGCGTACATGAGCAGCGTCGAAAGCGAGTGAACCATCACCCGGTTCCGTTCGACCCCCTGGTTCCGGTAGAACGTCTGGAGGAACTCGGAGAGTTTGATCCCGATCCCGGTCATGTCCACGGGCGAGGACGCGTACTTGATCCGGTCGTCGTCGCGGGTGTCCGCGACACCCTGCTGGCGGGTGACGCAGTCGACGACCGCGACCGGGCGGTCCTCGTAGGGGGTTCGTGTCTCGAAGTCGTCGAGCACCCTGTCGGCGCCGTCCTTCGTGGTGACGATGATGGCTCCCTCGCCGTTCTCGACACCCGACGCGAGGATGTCGAGGCACAGCGAGCGTTTCCCGGAGAGGGGCGGGCCGCTCACCAGTATGTTGGTACCCGGTGGGACCTCCTCGTCGAGGTCCGGGCCGAGGTCATACATCCGGTCTCCTCGGCGTCGGACCGCCGGCTGAACGGAGGGAATCGGTCGTTCGGTGTGACGACTCGCCAGGAGTCATTAAGTATGTATGTAGTATCGGGTGCCGATAATATTCTTTTTGATCCCATCGATACCGACACGGGGCGTTCGGAGGGTCACGGAACGCCGCCGGTCACCTCGACGGCCCGACCGACGATGAACCCGATCGCCGCCAGAAACATCCCGGCTTTGAGCCGGCGCTGTGCGGTGCCCGGGTCGGCGAACGACCGTCGGATCGCGTCGACCATCACGACATCCGCGGGCAACACCACGGCAACGTACACCACCCCGAACGTCCCCATCAGGTATGGGGTGGCGCTCGCGGCCACGGCCACCGCAAGCACTGCGGCCCCGATCCGGAGCGCGGTCGACTCCCCGACGACGATCGGCAGCGTCCGCAACCCCTCCGCTCGGTCGCCCGTGACGTCCTCGACGTCTTTGATTATCTCCCGTGAAAGGGTCGCAAGCGCCGCCAGCGCGAACAACACGACCACCGCCGCGTTCGTCACCTCGCCGACCGCGGCAGCACCGAGGAGGAACGTCGACCCCGTCAGGTACGCGACAACTACGTTGCCGACGCCGGGAAGCCCCTTGAACAGGGCCGTGTACGCCACCAGCGCGAGCAGGTTGGCAACCGCGATCGCGACTGCGACGATCGGGAGCGCGGCCGCGGCGGCGACCGCGCCGAGGAACAGCAGTCCGCTGAACACACCCCCGGCGCGCGCGGTGACTGCACCGCGGGGGATCGGCCGGTCGGGACGGTTCACCCGGTCGACGTCCCGGTCGAAGTAGTCGTTGACCGCGTTACCTGCGGCGGTCGCGAGGACGGTGGCCGCCACGGCCGCAGCGACGGGGCCGGCCGCCACCCCGACCCCGCTGGCGACGAACGAGCCCGTGAACGTCAACACCCCGGCAGCAACCACGTTTCCGGGGCGCGTGAGCTCGACGAAGCCACGGAGGGCGGCCGCCAATCCGTGGTGCCCCACGTTCATACGTCTCCCGTGTCGGCGACGCCGGAATAAACCACGCGGAGTAGGTCGGCCGTATCGCGCTCGCTCCGTCGCGGTAGCTCTCCGATCAGCCGTCGTGTGCACACACGACCAGTCGGTCGCCCTCGTGAGTGACACACACGCGGTCGGTCCCGGCGAGGTCGAACGAGTGCGCGCGTCGCTCGGTGAGGAGCAACCTGGCGAAGGGGTCGGCACACGCCGGACACTGGACGCCGTCGCGGTTCTCGTACAGCGTCACGTCACCATCGTCGGTCAGGAGTTTCATCCGATGTCTCGCCGCGTGTTGGTCGAATCGGTCGGCCATCCGGCTGGAGGTGGACTGCGGACGGTAAAGTCGTTGTGTCGACCCCGGCTACACCAGTCCCGACAGCCGCTCCTCGGCCGTCACACACGCCGTTTCGCCGTCCGTCGTGAGACACGTCACGAGCTCCCGGGCCGCCCGCACGAGCGTCTCCGACTCGCTCGGGGAGACGTCGCCGTACACCGCGTTCACCCGCCGGACGTGGGTGTCGAGGCGCTCACGGAGCCGCTCGCCCGCCGGATCCGGGTGGTCGTCGAGCCATCGACCCACGTCCGTACAGAACCGCTCGAGCACTTCGGCGTACGCGAGTCCGCGGGCGGCCGCCATCGCGTCCGGAACCGCGGCCGGGTCGGGACGGTCGCCGGCGTCGGCGCCCGAGAGCAGATCGAGCAGGTAGATCCGGACCGCATCGTCGGGCGTGCCGCGGCCCCGCGCGGCGACATCGATCGCGTGGAGGAGTTCCGCGGCGGCCAACAGCGTGTCGTCGACCGTTCGAAGGTCGCCACCGTTGACGAACCCGCGCTGGCGGACGTACTCGCGCAGCGTCGTCTTCAGACCGTCGGCGATCGTCTCGATACCTGTCGTGTCGTCGAGTTCGGCGCGGTGTTCCGAGAGGTCGAGTTCCACCGGAGCATCGGTGTGTCGGTTCCGGTCGCCGGTCCCGACACTCCGGAGACTCCCACACTCGGGGCACGCCACGCTCCCCGTATCGAAGTACGACCACTCGCGCCCGCAGTCCTGACACTGGCGGCGGCCACGGACTCGCATACGTTTCGGTTCCGCCCCGAACAGGAAAAGCGCGTCGCGACCGTTCGTCGGGTCCGACATGTTTATGTACACCACCCGGTTACGCGGATGTGACGCTTCGTTCTGGAGGGCCGAAGCGTCAGCGGGGACCAACTCGGGGCGGCATCGCCCGCGCGCTTTTTGTGCGGGCTGCCACCCGTTTTCGACTACACTGGTATGCTTGCGAGCGACGCGTCCGCGGCCCCGGATTTCGTGACGGGCAATGCAAACACCACCACCGCGGATCCGACAGTATAACACGACCGATACGTTGCTACCGGTACACCGTTCGTACGGCAGTATCGTCGGCGTGTCCGCACTCCAGCGGAGCAACAGTAGTCCGATATGTTTATTTTGCAGAACAACAATTAGTGGGATACAATAGATGTACGACCTGACCGGATTTCAGCGCGACCTGCTGTACGTGATCGCCGGCCTCGACGAACCGCACGGCCTGGCTGTCAAGGACGAACTCGAGGAGTACTACGAAAAGGAGATCCACCACGGGCGACTGTACCCCAACCTAGACACCCTCGTCGACAAGGGGCTGATCGACAAGGGACAGCGGGATCGACGCACCAACTTCTACACGCTCACCCGGCGTGGCCGGCGTGAGATCGCCGCCCGAAAGGACTGGGAGAGCGCTTACGTCGACGTCTCCTTCGACGGGATCGACGCGGACTGACATCCTCCCACGAGTGAAGTCGTGGAGTTCCTCGGTCACAGACCGTGCCCACGATAGAGGGGTTCCTCACTCGTCGCGACTCACCGTGAGGTTGTGGGCCGTGCCGGTGCGGCCCCGACCGAGATAGCGGGCTTCATCTACCGCCACAACGGCGTGCGCATCCGTACCTCGGACTCGGGATCCCGATCAGTGGAGCGAACTGCGGTAGTCGGTCCGGCTGGTGTCGGATTCAGCCAACGGCTGAAGCCGTGGGCCGTCTCCTCGAAACGCTGTAACCGGTCGGAACGGACCGTCCCGACGCTTCCCGGACGCTCCGACCCGTTACTCCTCGGTCCCCTCGGCGCCGCCCCGGTCCGACCGGAGGCGGGGGGACTCGAGGCTGAATCCGTCGTAGCGGTTACGACCGGCTGCGGTGTCGGCGGCTTCCGTTCCGGGCGGGTCCGAGTCGGGCTCCGTCGTCCCCTCGCCGGCGATCACGCCCGGATCGACCGCGTACGGAACCAGCGGCTCCCGCGCGACCAACACCGGAAGGACGTGCCGGGCGAAGTTCACGACCAACACGAGGATGATCGGCCCCAGGAAGACCCCGTACCAGCCGAACAGCAGCGGTCCCAGCGTGTACGCGATCATCACCGCCCCGACGTGGAGGTGTCGCCCCGAGACGTAGGGGCGGAGCACCAGGTCGGGGATGGTGTCGACGACGACGAACGACACCGTGAAGAACACCGCGGCGAACCAGAGCGTGTCCGGCGCCGAGAGGGACGAGGCGACGCCCAGATACACGGTGATGGGGACGTACACGAGTTTCATTCCGACGACCGGAACGAGGCTGGCGACGCCGGCGAACAGCCCGGCAAGCGCCGCCGCGGGGATGGCGACCTGGGGTGGGGCGATCAGGTTCAGAAGCGAGTAGACCACGACGGCGATCGTCCCCGTGAGGACCGCGTTGAGGATGTTGCCGAAGAAGATGTTGTTGAAGTCGCGGTCGACACCTGCGAGGAACGCCTCCATGACGCCCCTGTCGTCCGCGATCCGTGTTCGAAACCACCGCGAGAACGTCCGGTCGTCCCTGAGCAGGTAAAACGCCAACGCGATCATCGCAAACAGGTGCACGAGCCCGATCCCGACGAACGCCACGACGTCCCCTGCGGAGCCGATCGACGAGACCGCGCGTTGGACCTGCTGGAGCGTCACCACCGAGGGGTCGATCGTAAGAAGTTCCTCGAAGTCGGTCAGCGCCGAGAGCTGCTCGGCGGTGAACGGATACCGCGAGAGGTCGAAGAGCCCCTCGTCGGTCAGCCTGAACAGCTCGCTGACGGCGACCCCACCGGTGTAGGCGACGAGTGCGAGCGCCGGCAGCGCCAACACGAACAGCGCGACGGCGGCGGCCAAGCTCTGCGGTCGGATCCGGGTTCGGATCCGGCGGTAGATCGGTCGGGTGGCGTAGTAGAGGAACAGCCCGAAGACGAACGTGCCCACGAACGAGTGGAGAACGAAGAGTACCGCAGCGGCGAGTGCGAACCCCAGGGTCCACCACGCGAGCCGCGATCGATCCATTTCCGAGAGGGCCATACGATCGAACGGTCGCGCCGTATCAAAAGTCTACTGCGGGGAGCGCCGGCGTCACGAATCAGGGTCGTCACTACACCCTATCTCCATCGACACGACCCGCGCCCTGACGCTCCCGTCGGGTCGAACCGCGACGTGTGTCGCGGAGTCGTCGCAGTCGACGAACGTCCGGCGGATACCGAGGCTCCGATCGGACCCCTCGGGGCCGCCGACCTCGAAGACGTAGTCCGCGGGCCGGTACACTGCGACGCGGAACGACCCGTACGCCGGAAACGTCGGTGTCGCCGACACGACGGGGTCGTCGCCGCCGGCCTCTCTGAGCCGGACGCGGAGCGGTCGCCGGTCGGCGTCGTCGTTCCAGACGACGATCCGGTGGCCCTCGTCGGCGGGTTCGCCGACAGTCCGTTGCTGGAAGGGGTCACCGGTGTCGAACTGGAGGGGCGTGCCGTCGCCCGTCGGCGGCAACTCCTCTACGGTGTCCGCGCCCGTGGCGGCGTCGGGCCGGGCGGGTGACAGACAGCCGCCAACAAGCGGGACCGCGAGAGAGAGGAGGACACGACGCCGCATCACGACCGGATAGCCACCCCGCCGGTAAACTGGTTCGGGTAGGTCTAATACACGTTTGATACGGATTATCGTAACGAATTACCGGTCACCGCTGGAGCTGGGGTCGGCAATGACCGGTAATTGACTACGATACTCCGTATGAGTCACCGAGTGCGCCGCGATAGCGACTCACGCCCACTCGTCGAGCCCGGTCTGGACGGTTGCGGACTCGATCCGCTCGAACCCGCGGGCGATCTGGTCGGCGTCGACGTCCCACTCCTCGGTGACGTACGCCCGAGCGGCGTCGATATCGGGCGAGATATCGGCTTCGAAGTCGTACTCGTCGGTTACGGGCGGGTCCAAGAAGAGTTCCCGAACCCGGTCTGCGGCCTCGATGTACGCCCCGCGGTCGTCGAGGACCGACCAGAGGTCGCCGTGCGTGTTGATCTCCGCGACAGCGGTCTTCGGACCGACCCCCGAGATCCCCTCGTTGAAGTCGGTCCCGCACAGGATTGCGACGTCGACCAACTGTTCGCGGGTAAGCCCCTGGCGCTCGAGCGTCGGCGCCAACCCCATCACCTCCGGGTCGCCCGACGACGTTAGCTGTCTGAGCGTCTCCGGCGCGCCGAACAACAGCGTGTCGTAATCCTCGCTGCCGACGTAGTCGACGTCACCACGGGCGGCCATGTACGACGCCTGTGCTTCCCCCTCCGCGGGCGCTTCCACCACCGGGACGTCGAGGTGTTCCAACAGCCCACGCGTTGTTTCGTGGATAACACCTGTCAGGCGCTGGGTTCGCGCCTCCAAGCGGGCGGCCGCGACGGCATCGCCCCGCTCTTCGGCTTCGGCCCGCTGCTCCTCGGCGCGTTCCCTGGCGGCACGACGCTCGGCGACCTCGTCGCCCTTTAGCTCCGTGACGCCGCCGTCGAAGACGAACACGGGGACGATGTCGTGCTCGAAGAACTTCGGAAGCCCCTGCACCACGCCGATCAGGTTCGCCACCTCGTCGCCCTCGGCGGTGGTGTACGCCTCCGCGCTGGTGAACTTCACCGTCGTCGTGAGATACCGGTACAGCCAGTTGTGGGCGTCGACCGCAACGACGCTTCCGCCCAGCGCGTCGAAGCTAACGTCCTCGATGGCCGCCAGGCTTCGGAGATCCGCGTTTCCCATTACGCCCACGTGGGTCGCCCCCGGAATTAAGGGTCCGGATTGTCCGGGTCGGATCCGCCCGGATCCGCAAGCGTCGCCGGCGGGGAGGCACCCACCCGATCGGAGAGGAACGACGCCTCGGGGTCGCCGAGGTCACGGTCCCGGTATCGATCCAGCCCGGCACGGTACGGGTCCGGGTCCGGCCTGTCGCCGTCGAGAGTGCCCGCCGGGCGTTCCAGCACGAGTTCGGCGATCCCGCTCTCCCGGCCGGTCCACTCGAATCCGGCCCTGTACATCGCCTCGTACGCGAAGGGGTTGTTGACCGCGATTGCGACCCGCGTGTACCCCTGCCTTTCGGCTCTGGCGACGACGAAGGCGGCGAGCCGCGGCCCTATTCTCTGCCCCTTCAGATCCGACCGCACCGTGATATAGCGGAGTCGGAGCCGCCGGTCGTCGGTCCGGTCGGCGTTGAACGCGACCGCCGCTCCGATATCCGTATCGCACGCGGGTCCGTCCGGCGCGGCCGTCGGTCTCCCGTCGCTCTCACGTCTCCTTTCGGTATCGCCCGTCTCATCGCCATCCGTCTCATCGCCATCCGTTTCATCACCGCCCGCCTCGTCTTCCCACTCTGTGCCCCGGACTACGGCTTTCCCGGTCGTCGACATCACGAACTTGCCGGCGTAGGCGAACCGCCGGTGGTCCAAGCGGAGCGTGGGGCCGTCCGGCGGCCACCCGAGAATGACGTACTCCATCGTCCGAGGTAGACCCGCGGGCGGCAAGACTCCGGCGGTGCCGCATGGTCGGTAGCCACTTGGGCCGGAGGGGTCTACCGCGAGTATGTCACCACGGTTCGGCCCCGGCGACGTCCGGTTCTTCGACCGGATTGCCGGGCTCTACGACCTGGCAATGCCGTCCGCGCGGATCGGACCGCTCCGCGAGGGGTTCGTGTTCGCCGACCGGGAGATCGACCGGCTCGTCGACCTCGCCGGCGGGACCGGGCGGGCGTCAGCCGGTCTCGCCGCGGCCGGCTTCGACCCAGTCGTCGTCGACCGCTCCGCGGGAATGCTCCGTCGGGCCCGCGACGCCGGCCACGGCACGGTCCGCGGCGACGCGGAAGCGCTTCCCATCCGGGACGACGCCGTCGACGCCGCGGTGATCGTCGACGCGCTTCATCACCTTCCGGATCCGGCATCGGGGCTCGCGGAGGCGTTTCGAGTGCTCCGCCCCGGCGGCGTCGTTGTCGTCCAGGAGTTCGACCCGCGGAGCTACCGCGGTCGGGGGCTCGTGGCGGCCGAACACCTCGTCGGGTTCGACTCGACGTTCCGGGAGCCGGAGGCCCTGTGCGCCCGCCTCGCCGACGTAGGGTTCGACCCGCGGATCGTCCGCGAGGGGTTCGAGTACGTCGTCGTGGGTCGGGTCCCGCGGTCGTGAGGGGGTCGGAGTGGGCGATCGAATCCGGGAGAGCCATTACGATGCGTCCGAACCCACGTGTATGGTATTCTCCGAGGAGTCGTTCCTCGCGCGACGCATCGACGCCGCCGCGGCGCCGCTTGCGATCATCGACTTGGTGGCGCTGTCGGCGGTGCTCACCTACGGCGTGATCCAGCACAACGGCGTCGGCTACCTCACGGCGTCGACGGTGGCGTGGCTCCTCACTCTGGTTCCGTTTCTGGTCGGATGGGCGGTCGTCAGCCCGGTCATCGGTGCGTACTCCGCGGGTGCGGCGGAGTCGGCGAAGGCGGCAATCCCGCTCGCCCTCCGGGCGTGGGTGCCGGCAGCCGCGGTCGGGTTCGTGCTCCGCGCCTCACCGCTGTTCTCGGGCGGGTTCGAACTCGTCTTCGGGGTCGTCGTGTTCGTCGCCGGGGGGGTTGCGCTCGCGGTCCTCCGGTGGCTCTCGTTCAGGATCCGCGGCTAACGGGGGTCGCAGTCGCGCTCACGCAGCGTCGACCTCGCTGCGCCGCCCGCCCTGCCGCCGCCTGAGCAGGTAGACGCCGAGCCCCGACCCCACTGCGGCGAACCCAGCCAGCGTCACGAACAGCGCCGTCGGCGTCGCGTACGTCAAGATGACGCCGGCAACCGTCCCGCCGAGCGCACCGACGCCGAACACCCCGAGGTAGGTGAACCCATAGGAGAGTCCCCGGGTCCCGGGCGGGGAGTACTCCGCGACCGTTGCCTGGTAGAACGGCTGGACGACGAAGAGCGCGGCCCCGAGCACCGCGCCGACGACCAGAAGCGGCACCAACCCGGCCGACGCCGCCGGCAGGAAGACGAGCGCGAGGACGGCTAAGAGGCCGAATCCGGTCGCGAGCCCATACTCAACGGGAACCCGATCGATCAGCTTCCCGCCGACGTACTGCCCGAGGACGCCGACGATCAGCAACCCCGAGTAGAAGTACCGCTCGGGGTTGAGCGACCGGACGGAATCCGGAGCCACGCCGAGGGCGTCAGTCACGGTCGGTGGGAGAAGCGCCGTCAGCGGGATCGGCGCGAACTCCGGGAACGGTTCCAACACGTTCGGGAGGAAGGTGAGGATCCCGCGGTAGTAGAGCCCCGAGGTCATCACGATCACGAAAACGAGAGCGAACGCGCCGGCGAACAGCCGCCGCGATTCGACGCCGAACGCCGCGAGCGAGTCGACGCCCCCCGACGCTCGCCCGTCACCGCCGTCGTCCGGCGGATCGCCGTCACCGTCCGGGACGGGTCGCGACGCCTGCCGGCTAACGGCGGCGGTCTCGTCGAACTCCGCGCGGATCGCGTAACCACCCGCGAGAAGCGCGGGGACGGCGAGGGCGGCAGCCACGGCCGTCCACTCCACGAACAGGAGGGCGACCGCGACCAGAAGCGGCCCGAGTCCGGTCCCGACGTTGCCGGCGATCCCGTGGTACGCAAAGCCCGTCCCCCGCTCCTCGACGCCTTTCGAGAGGAGCGTCAGCCCCGCGGGGTGGTAGACGCTCGCGGCCGCACCCCACAGGAGCAGCGCGACCGCGACCACGAGCAGGTTCGGAGCAAGTCCCAGCAGGACGAACGACCCACCCATCCCGAACAGACACAGCGTGATGAGCCGCGCGGAGCCGATCCGGTCGACCAACACGCCGCCGGGGAGCGCGCCAACGCCGAACAGGCCGTACCCGACGGTCACGACCACACCGAGTGTCGCCGTGGTCACCTCGATCTGCGTGACCCCGAGCGGCAGAACCGCGAACTCGGCAAGCCAGATGGAGACGAAGATCGGGATCGAGAGCTCGTAGGTGTGAACCATCGCGTGGGCGAGCATCACCAGTACGACGATCGACCGGTCGTTCCGCTTCACGTCCCGGCGTGGGGCGACCGGCCAGTTCAACGCTCCGGTGTGCGGTCGGCCGACCCCCGCACGTTCTTGTCGATGGGCGTCGAACGCTCGGCCATGACTGAGACGCTGTTTCTGACGAGTGCGGATGTCGACGGGCTCGCGACCCCCGCGGAGTTCGTCGACGCGGTGCGTGACGGCTACCGTCAGTACGGCGAGGGCGCGCCCGCGGAGCCACGAACCACGCTGCCGAACGACGACCCGCCGGGATTTCTGACGGCGTATGCCTCCGTGCTCCCGGAGACGGGGGCGATGGGCGGATACATGTACACCGCCGGGTTCGGGGCGTCGGACGCGTGGTTTCTGACCCCGCTTTTCGACGCCGAAACCGGCGAACCGCTCGCGCTGATCGACGGCGCGAGCATGAACCCGTTCAAGACCGGTGCGACCGGCGCCGTCGGCGCCGACGAACTCGCCCGCGCGGACGCAACGTCGGCTGCGATCATCGGCAGCGGTCCGCAGGCCCGCGGCCAGCTCCGCGCGCTTTCGACCGTCCGGGACCTCGAAACGGTGTGGATCTACTCGCCGACCAAGGACCACCGCGAGTCGTTCGCGGGCGAGATGGACCGCCGGTTGGACGGGAGCGTCGCCGCCGTCGCGTCCGCTGGGGCCGCCGTCGAGGGCGCCGACATCGTCGTGACCGCGACCAACGCCAGCGAGCCGGTCTTCGACGGCGACCTCCTCGACCCCGGGACCCACGTCACTGCGATGGGGCAGTACAACGCCGACAAGCGCGAACTCGACACGACGACCGTCGAGCGGGCGACATACGTCGCCGACATCAGAGACCGGGCGTTCCAGGACGCGGGGTCGTTCCTACACGCGTTAGCGGAGGACGCGGTCGACGAGGAGCACGTTCACGCGGACCTGGGGGAGCTGGTCGCCGGGACGGAACCGGGCAGGGAGTCCGACGAGGAGATAACGGTGTTCGATAGCGGCGGCACCGGGATCGAAACCGTCGCGGGTGCGTTCTTGCTCTACCGAAAAGCGCTGGAGGAAGGACGGGGCCAACCGATCGAGGTCGCCCCCGGCAGCGAGGCGCTCACCGGCAAGTGAGGCGGTCGAGTCGCCGTCGCCCCGATCGCGGTGTCAGCTCTCCGACCCGTCCGGGTCATCCGACCCATCCGACCGGTCCGCGGGAATCCCCTCATCGGAACTGTCCGCCGGACTCGCCCGCCCCGTCGGTCCCCTCGGCGGGCCCGATCAGGAGCGTCGACACGCGCGCACCGTCGACGCTCCGGACCTCGAGGACGAAGCCGTCGTCCCGGATCGTGTCGCTCGTTTTCGGTGCCCGGCCAAGGCGGTCCAACGCTAGTCCGCCGAGCGTGTCGAACCCGCCGGCCTCGCACTCCGTTCCGAGCGCCCCGTTGACGACCGACAGCGCCACCGACCCGTCGGCGTCGTCCCTCCCGTCGTCGCGCTGTCTGACCCGCAGTTGCGTCGCCGCGAGGTAGCCGTCGAGGTTCGACACCACGTCCTGGAGCGCGGCGGACCGCGCGCGACCCTCCCCGACCGACTGCTCGACCGACGTCGAACGCACCCCGACGAACGCGAACTCGGAGGCGACGAGAAGGCCGTTCAGCATGATAAAAAAACCAGCGCGCCGAGGACGCGCGAGGGAGAAGGCGACGTTTGCCATCGGTGGATTGCGACGCGTTCGCGCCTGCGCGTTCGTTCTCCCGCCGACGTCTCCCCCGCTCCGCTCGGGCGACGTCCGGCGACGGGGCTCCTCGAGTATCGAGCGTACACCGTGGAGTCGTGATCCGAATCTTAACACCCGGGAGTCCGGACCCCGACTCGACCCGGCGGGCTACTGGATCCGGTACCGCAGCAGCGCCGCGACCCCGCCGAGGTTCTTCAGCCGCCGCCCCGGGTCGAACTCCCCGGAGAACACCGTCACCTCGCCGCCCTGCTGTTCGACCGATTCCACCACGCTGTTGACGTCGAGGGCCCAGTCGCCGTCGCCCTGCCGCTCCCGCCGGAGCCGGTCGTCCACGATCAGGAGCGTCTCGACCGCGCCGAACTCCGCGGCGTCGGCCACCTCGCTGATCCCGTACGCCACCTTCTCGCCCGTCGCGATCCGCTCCATCAGGTCGTCGATCAGCGCCGCTTCGGTCGAGATCCGGGTTTGAGTCTGCACCTCGTCGACCGCGCCGCGTTTGAGAACCTCGTGGACGCCGCGATCACCGACACCCGCGGTGTCGACGGTCGTGATCTTCTCGGCGACGTCGGCGTGGTTCTCCGCGATGTAGTCGCGGGCGTCCTGTTTCGTGAACCCCGGCCCGGCGAGGATGACCGCGTCGACATCCATCCGTGCGAGCGCCTCCGCGAGTTCCGCGAAGAGTTCCGAGCGGGGGCGAGCGTACTCGCCCTTTCCGGTCGGTGCGGTGAACGAGAACCGCTCTTCGGTCCCGTACTGTGCAACGGTGTGAACGTGCGCCTCGCCCTCCTCGACGGTCGCGACGGCGACGTCGGTGTTTTCGGCCGCCTCCTCGGCGGCCTCGATCCGGTCGATCTGATCCGGTTTGAACCGCTTCTCGATCGTGATCTCGTCGCGGGGTTCGACGTTCAGGGTGTGGTGACGGCCGAGTTGGTCCTCGCGGGAGCACCCGATGATCTCGCCGCCGACCCGGAGTCGGTTGGCGAACCGGGCGAACTCGACGTCGTCGACGCCGATCGTGACGAAGAGGTGTTCGCGCTCGCCGCCCGTGTCCCGGAGGTTCTCGTCGTCCCGCTGGATCCGGCGGGTGGTGTCGCCGGAGACACGATCATCGTCGGCTAAGACGTGTGAGAGGTGCCACAGGTCGTCGACGTTCTCGGGGGCGAGGGTGATGCGTTCGCGGCCCTCCTCGCCGCGACCGCGGTTCGAGATTCGCATACGAGGCATTCGGCCGTCGGCAGGGATAATTGCCTCCCTTTTGTCGCGTCGGGCCGTGCCGTCGCTGATCGCCGCCGATCAGTACGTCACTGCGTCGGCGGTGCCGCCCACGTCGAGTCCCTCCGCGAACCCGCGGCCGAACAGGTAGTACGTCACGACCTGGACGTAGAACAGCCCGAAGATCCCGACGATCAGGAGGCTCAGGAGGCTCGCGACGAACCCGAGAACGAGCCCGACCGTCACGGCGAGCACCCACGCGATCAGGTACTCGCGGGTCAGCGCACCCGATAGCACCGTCGAGGCGTGGAACGCCGCGGCGAGGGAGTTCTCGCGGGCGAAGTTTGCGAACATCGCGGGAACGACGTAGCTGAGTAGGAGGATCGCACCGACCAACACGACAACGCCGACCACACCCAGCGCGCCGGCCGCGATGCTCGGGTCCGTGGCGCCGGTCGTGTCGGCGAGGAACGACCCCGTGCCCAGCCCGAGCGCCACGAACGCCTGGACGGCGATCAACGCGACAAGCACCAACACGTTCAGCACGAGCAGCTTCAACCCGTCGACCAACAGGCCAACCCATCCGTCGAACCGCGGGGGTTCGGGGTCGTCGTTCGTGACACCGTGCAACACGCGGACGTAGTACCCCTGCACGAAGAACGCGGGGACGACGAGCACCGACAGGATGCTCAGTAGACCGCCGACGAGGATGGTGCGAACCCACCCGTCGCCGTTCGCCGGATACCGGAGGGCGTCGGAGAGCATTACCGATCCGTTGCCGGGAGAGCCACATAGTTGTACGCCAGACTTCGATCGGGATTTTGACGTGAATATGACATATACCGGTATCGACCGGAACACTCGCTGTCGGTCACTCCCCGACGATCTCGCTGCCGCCGGCCGGGAGGAACTCCTGGATGAGATCAGGGCTCGCGACCTTCCGGAGGAACGACTGATCGGCGAACCGCTGTTTGAACTCCCGGTAGAGGAGTTTCGCGGCGTCGTTCTGGGCGTAGCGTCCGGGTTGAAGCCGAATCGCGGTCGCGACGCGCCCGTCGATCGCCGACGGCGGGCCGCCGACAACGCGGGTCTCGCCCTCACACTGGATCCCGACCGCGACCTCGCTCGCGACGTCCCTGAAGTACGTCCGGTCGCCGCGGATCACGAACGACCCCTTCTCGAGGTACTCCCCGGATTCGGGCGTTTTCGACACCTGGTCGGGCGTCACCATGTACGCCTCGCCGGCGTAGCGTCCCTCCTTCCAGGTCGAGGAGTAGGAGACCGCGAACTGCGCGGCCTCGTTCAGGGTCGTCTCGGGGAAGTCGACCGGCTCGGAGGGCTCGGAGGGGCCGGTGGCTTTCACGATCGTTACCGGGCCGCCGTGAGCCTGCGTGTGGAGAAACCGGTCGTGTTTGTCGAGGTACTTCGTCACGATCTCCTCGTTCTGGTCGGCGTTCCGCCCGCCGATCACGAGAAAGCCCTCCGAGGTGTGGAACCACCGGAACCGCTCGTACCACTCCTCGGAGGCACGGATCGGGATCGACTCCATCGAGAGCCAGTCGCGCTCGACGTCCTCGGTTTCGTCTGCGGGTTCGGGATCGTCGTCCGCCTCCCACGCGTCGCGCCGCGCCTTGACCGCTTCGAGTTCCTCGCGGGTGTTCTCGATGGCCGCCAGGGCGCCCTCCTTTTTGTCCTCGATCCGCTTGGCTTCGGTGTAGAGTCGGTCGGCGTTCTTCTCGACGCCGGTGTCGACGTCGGCCGTGATCTCGGTCCCGTCGAGTTCGACCGTGACGGTGCCATCCGCGCCGTCGACGTCGACGACGGCTGCCGCGGCGGGAACGCCCTGTTCGGCGCCCGCTGCCAGCGTCTCGCGGATCTCGTCCCACGAAACGTCGCTTTCGCGGGCCTCGCGCACGGTCGAGAGCACCTCGTCGACCAGGTCGTAGTTGGCGTACAGGAGCTCCGCCCGGCGGCGCTCGGTCTCGGCCTGCGCCTCGAACTCCTCGATCGCGCCCTCCTGCTGGTCGATGATTCGGTTCTGCTTTGCGATTTCGGCCTCGAAGTCCGGGCGCGAACTCGCCGCCTCCTCGGCGGAGTCGTCGTCGGCGGCCCGCTCCAGCCGGTGGAAATACCCGTCGACCGCGTCGTTGAAGCTGTCCGCCGCCTCGCTGTCGAGCCCCTCGCGTTCGTGTTCCTCGAGCGGGAACGGGGTGGCGTCGACGACCCTCCCGTCGTCCGCGTACACGCGGGGGTCGATGTCGCCGGCGCGGAGCCGGGTCCGGAGGTCGTCGATCGCGTCGTGGAGCGCCCGGTACGTCTCCTCGCCCGCCCCGTCGATCGGCGTGGTCTTTTCGACGCCCGCCCGGGTGCAGACCTCCTCCGCGTACAGGCCACCCAGGTTCAACTGCGTCGCGAGCGTCCGGACCACGTCGGTGTCCGAGTCGTCCATCCGGCGGGCGAACGCGTCGTAGCTCACCGAGAGTGGGTTCACGCGGGACGCGGGGAACTCGTACTGCGCACCCGGGGCGACCGTGCGGGATTTGAGCCGGACGGTTTCGAGGCTTCGGACGACTTCGCCGGTCTCGTCGAGGACGGCGGCGTTGCCCTGCCCGAACAACTCCGCGACGACCTGGGTGTTCTCGTCGCCGCGCTCGAAACTGAACGTCAGGATTCGGTCGAACTCGAACTGCTCGACCCCCGCGAAGTCGGCGCCGGACAGCCGGTTCCGGAGCATCTTCGCGAAGTTCGGCGGCCGTCCGGGCGCGTCGGGGACGCGGTCGGGGTCGGTGGCGTGGGCGCGCTTCGTGTCGCCGACCTCGACGAGGAGTTCCACCCGGCCGCGGTCGAAGTCCCGCATCTTGAAGCGGAGCAGATCGTCGCCGTAGAGATAGACCTTGTCGACCTTCGCGCCCTCGTACCGGTTCAACTCGGTGACGAGAGCCGCCAGGTCGACGCTCGTGAGCTCCCGCTTCGGATCCATACGCAGCCTTCTCGGGGGAGAATGAAAAGCCGCACGTTCCACGGCGAGGCCGCCGCTCCCGGCCACACGCCCGAGTCACGCCGTTTTTATCGGACGGCCCGCTACGGTTCGGTAATGGCGAAAGTGAGTATCGGGCTCCGCGGGTGGCGCTTCGACGAGGCGGCGGTGTTCACCGACAGCGGCGAGTTCCGGCCCCTGGACGAACTCGACGGCGACACCCGACAGCGGCTCGTCCGGTTGACCTACCTCCAGGGTAAGCCGTGTGACGCGTGCTACCTCGTCCACGGCGAGGCGAACAAAAGACGGTGCAACGAGGCCGAAATCGTCTACGGCGAGCCGATGGAGGAGGTGCTTCTCTGTTCAGCCCACGAGTCGGATTTCCTCTACTGGTTCCGCGAGGCCGACGGCGCCGACGCCGCCGGAACCGAGACCTTCCGCGACGAGTTCCACGAGTGGTTCGTCGCGGGCGGCCGCGCCCCCGACGGACACGCCGGGGTCGATCACGTCGACACCGACCCCGCCGGGCTTCCGGATCCGCCGGACCCCGACGAACTCAGCCGGCGGCTCACCGAGAACTACGACGGCGAGCGCAAGCGGATCGACCTGAAGACCGGCGAAATCACCACCGTCGGCGAGGGCGACGATCCCGCTGCGGATCTCGACCTCGGCCGGGAGTACCCGACAGGGTGATGCCGGGCACCGGCTCCGGATCGAACGGGGAGACCGCGACGCGCACACACGACCCGGTCGTGGTCGTCGTTGACCCCGAAACTCCGGGGAACGTCGGCACCATTGCCCGGGCGATGAAGAACTTCGGGCTGTCGGAACTGAAGCTGGTGAACCCCCCAGTGCTCCGCGAGGACGGCGAGGCCTACGGGTTCGCCGGCCACGCCCGCGAGGACGTCCTCCCCAACGCCGAGACGGTGGCTTTCGAGGAGATCGTCGAGAACTACCACACCGTCGGCACCACCGCGATCACCAACGACGACAGCCGCCGGCACGTCCGGTTCCCGTTCAAGACGCCCGCCGAGGTTCGGGAGAGCTTAGAAACCGTCGACGCCCGCACCGCGCTGGTGTTCGGCCGGGAGGGCACCGGCCTCGACAACGACGAACTCGCCGCACTCGACGAGGTGTGTTCGATACCCGCGAGCGCCGAGTATCCCGTGCTGAACCTGGGCCAAGCGGCCACGATCCTGCTGTACGAACTCCGGACGCTCACCGTCGCGGAGACACAACTGCCGGACGTCGACCGCGAGCGCGCCGACGAGGCCGCGATCGACCGGTTCTACGACTTCTTCGGCACCTTCCACCGCTCCGTCGAGAGCCGCGAACACAAACGCGAGAAGACGGCAGTGATGATGCGCCGGCTGATCGGCCGCGCCCACCCGACCGAGCGGGAGATCACGACGCTGACCGGGATCTTCCGGCGGGCGAACGACCTCCTGGGCGACCGGTCGTTCGGCGATCACGTGGGCGACCCGGACGACGGCGGGGGCGGCGAACCCGACAGCGAACCCACCGACGGCGGCGGGGACGACGACCCACCGGCGTAACAGTCCGCACCCGGTGTGCACAGGTATAATGAGCTGCCCGTTCGACGGTTCGTATGGTGGTTTCACTCGTCGGCGGTCTGATCTCGTTTCTCGTCGCCCTCCTGATCGGCGGCCTCGCCATCTACATCAGCGCCCGGATCGTCGCCGACGTCGACGACTACAACCACGCTGTCATCACCGCGGTCATCGGTGCCGTCGCGTGGGCGCTGACGTCGTGGATCCCGCTTTTCGGTCCCGTGATCGCCCTCTTCGTCTGGATCGGCGTCATCACCCGGCGGTACCCCGGCGGATGGGCTAAAGCCGCGATCCTCGGCGTCGGCGCGTGGCTCTCGGCGCTTCTGATTCTGCTCCTCGTGAACTCCGTGCTCGGGCTCGGGATCGGCGCGTTCGGCGTGCCCGGGGTGTGAAGTCGGAACCGCGGCTGTCGCCGTCGCGGAACGCCCCGGACGCTGGTGCCGCTACGCCCGCTTTCGAATCTCCTCGCGCAGCACGTCGCTGACGACCTCGCCGTCGGCCTTTCCGCGGAGCGCGCCCATCGCCTCGCCCATCAGCGCCGAAAACGCCCCCATCCCCTCGGCGTCGACCTGGTCGGCGTTGCGGTCGACGACCTCGGTGACGGCGTCGCGGACGTCCGACTCCGAGACGCCGGAGAGCCCGGCCGCCTCGACTGCTGCCTCGGGGGAGAGCTCCGGGTCGGCCGCGATCGTCGAGAGCACCGCCGTGACGCCTTCCTTCGCCAGCTCCCCGTCCTCGACCAACCGCATCACGTCTAACAGGTGGTCGTCGGTCAGGACGCCCACCTCGACGTCGTCGCGTCGGAGCTCGGTCAGCGTGGATTCCAGGACGCCGGCGGCGAACGTCGCGTCGATCCCGCTGTCGACGGCGCGCTCGAACAGCGGCATCCGGCGGCCGTACGCGACCTGTTCGGCCAGTCCCGCGCCCAGCCCGAACTCGGACTGATACCGGTCGACCTTCCGGGTCAGGAGTTCGGGGGTCTCAACCTCCGAGGGATCGAGTTCGACCGGCGGGACGTCGGTCTCGGGGTACATCCGCGCCGCGCCGGGCAGCGGCCGGAGATATCGCGTCGTGCCGTCGTCGTTCGCGCCGCGGGTCTCCTCGGGCACGCCCTCGAGTGCGGTCTCGGCGCGCTCCGCGGCCGCTTCGATGGCGAGTTCGGCGGTCTCCGTGTCCGCGGCGACGATCGCGACCGCGTCGTCGTCGCCGGCGCCGACCGCCTCGGAGAGGGCGTCGACCTCCGACTCCGTCACGCCGTAGGCGGGGAGTTCGTCGGTGTGGAAGATCCCGCCCGCGCCGTTGCGCTTGGCGTGATCGGAGAGTTCGGTCCCGAGCCGGCGGTCGGGCTGGATCTCCCGTCCGACCAGGCCGTCGAACCCGTAGAGCGGGACCGCAGTCACCGAGCCGCCACCCCGGAGCGCGCCGCCGATGACGCCGGAGTCGGTGCCCTCGAAGACCTCGGAGACGTCCTGCGTGTCCCCGACCGAGGCGCCCCGCTCGGCCAGTTCCTCGCGGATCTCCAGTAGTTCGACCTGTCGGCCGACCTCCCGGCGGACGATGTCGTCGATGTCGTCGAGCGCTTGAACCCCCTTGATTTCGACGCGGGCACCCTCGGCGATCGAGACGTTCACGTCCTGGCGGATGGTTCCGAGCCCGCGTTTTACCGACCCGGTCGACCGCAACAGCATCCCGATGGTTTCGGCGGCCTCCCGCGCCTGTTCGGGGGAGTCGATGTCGGGGCGGGTGCCGATCTCGACCAGCGGGACGCCCAACCGATCCAGGGAGTAGGTGACGCCGCCGTCGCGCTCCTCGACCCGCTGTGCGGACTCCTCCTCGAGAAGGAGGTCCTCGACGCCGACCGGTCCCCCGCTCGTCTCGATCTCGCCGTCCTGGGCGACCAACGCAGTTCGTTGGAACCCCGAGGTGTTTGACCCGTCGATCACGAGCTTCCGCATCACGTGGGCCTGATCCACCGGCTCCATGTCAAGGAGGGCGGCGATCCGGAGCGCGACCTCGCGGGCCTCGGTGTCGAGCCGGTGCGGCGGCTCCTCGTCCTCCTCGACCAAGCAGGTGGTGTCGTAGGCGAGATACTCGAACGCCCGGTCGACGCGGTTCTCCTCGACGGCGGCGTCGTCGAGTTCGCCGAGTTCGCTCCGGGTCGGGTGGAGATACCGCGTGAACGACCGGGCCGCGTCGTCGGGGTCGCGCTCCGCCGTCGGGCACCGGCAGAACAGCTTCGTCGCGGTGTCGAGTTGCTGGTGGATCTCCAGCCCCGCAACGAGGCCGAGGCCGTCGTAGTCGTGCTCGGTCATTACGTGAAACTCGATACGCCCGAGGTAAAAAATGGTTCAGTCCGCGTCGGCCGCGGGCGCAGAACGTCCGGAGCGCCCCCGATCAAACCCGCCTGAGCCCGTCGCCGATGCCCGTCCCCTCGCCGCACTCGGGACAGGCGTAGTGCCAGCCGTCGGTCGTCGCGGTCCCCTCCGGGAACTGCGCCCCACACCGTCGGCACTCGAGGCAGTCGCGGCCGCGCTCGTCGGATCGGAGGATCCCCTGCATACTCCCGAGTCCGGCCGAAAACAGTATTAACGTACCGGTTTTGATCGGTCGGCCCCGCCGGCTCACTCCCCGCCGAGGATCCCCCGGTGGGTCATCGACTCGGGATCCAGCACCTCGTCGGCCTCCGCCGGTGTGAGATACCCCTTCTCGACGACGACGTCCCGGATCGTCCTGCCCTCCCTCAACGCCGCCTTCGCGACCTCGCTGGCCTTGTCGTACCCGATCGTGGGGTTCAGCGCGGTCGCGAGCGCCATCGAGCGCTCGACCTGTTCCTCGCAGACGGCCTCGTTGGCGTCGAGTTTTGCGACGAACCGCTCGCCGAAGGTCTCGGCGGCGTTCGAGAGGAGTGCCGTCGACTGGAGGGTGTTGTATGCGATCACGGGTTTGTAGAGGTTCAGGTCGATCTGACCCTCCGCGGCGCCCGCCGCGACCGCGGCGTCGTTACCGACGACCTGCTTGTGGACCTGGTTCACCGCCTCCGCAACGACGGGGTTTACCTTTCCGGGCATGATCGAACTTCCGGGCTGGTTCTCGGGCTGTTCGATCTCTCCGAGCCCGTTCCGCGGGCCAGACGCCAGCAGTCGGAGGTCGTTTGCGATCTTGTTCATCGACCCCGCGACCGTCCGGAGGGCGCCGTGAGTCTCGGTCATCGCGTCGTGGGCGGCCTGGGCCTCGAAGTGGTTGTCGGCCGGACGGAAGGGGAGGTCCGTCTCCGCGGCGATGTATTCGGCTGTGCGCTTCGGGAACTCGGGATGTGTGTTGAGTCCGGTGCCGACCGCAGTCCCCCCGAGAGCGAGTTCGGCGAGGTGGTCGGCGGCGGCGTCGACGCGGGTGACTCCCTTCTCGATCTGTGTGCGGTACCCCGCGAACTCCTGGCCCAGTCGGACCGGCGTGGCGTCCTGAAGATGGGTGCGGCCGGTCTTGACCACGCCGTCGAACTCGTCTTGCTTGCGCGCGAGTTCGTCCCGCAGTGTCCCCAGCGCGGGGATGAGGTCTCTCCGGACCGCCTCCAGCGCCGAGACGTGCATCGCGGTTGGGATCACGTCGTTGGAGGACTGACCGTAGTTGACGTGGTCGTTGGGGTGGACGGCGCGGTCGCCGATCGACTCCCCGAGGCGTTCGGCGGCCCGGTTGGCGATCACCTCGTTCGCGTTCATGTTCGAGGAGGTGCCGGAGCCGGTCTGGAAGACGTCGACCGGGAACTGGTCGTCGTGGTCGCCGGCGATGACCTCGTCGGCGGCCTCGATGATGGGGTCGGCGATCTCGTCGTCAAGTGGGCCGAGGTCGCGGTTTGCAGCCGCTGCGGCTTTCTTTACGATGCCGAGCGCCCGAACGAACCGGCGGCCGAAAGTGAGCCCCGAGATGGGGAAGTTCTCCACCGCCCGCTGTGTCTGGGCGCCCCAGTAGGCGTCGCTCGGCACCTCGACCTCGCCGAGGCTGTCACGCTCGATCCGGACGTCGTCGTCGGACATACTCGGCCCCACGGTGTGGCGCCGCGTAAAACCCGTCGGTTCGGTCCGCGGCGGGGCCTCGCGGCCTCGTGCCTGGGGGGTGACGCCTACTCCGCCCGCTCCTGGGGCGTGTAGGTCTTCATCTCCAGAGCGTGGATGTCGTCGGTCATCGCGTCGCCGAGGGCGTCGTACACCATCCGGTGTTGTTCGACGAGCGACTTCCCCTCGAAGGCGGGTGAGACGATAACCGCAGCAAAGTGGGCGTCCTCGTGGTTCTGGTCGGGTACCCGCGGGAGATTGACGCTCGCGTCGGCGTCGGGAATCCCGGCCTCGATCCGGCGTTCGACCTCGTCGGTGTCCATACCCGGGTTCGGCGGCGCGACGGCATAAAATCCGCCACCTCGATCGGTGCTGCCGGCCGGTCCGGCGTCGGCGCAGTCGGGTCCGCGCCCTACATCTGATACCGGCGCTCGTCGTCGCGTTGCGGCATCCGGTCTTGGCCGGTCATCTCCTCGTAGGTCATACCTGACAGGTACTCGTCGTAGGTCATGTCGTGTTCCTGCCGGAGGTGGAAATCCAGGGTTCCGCGGTCGACCGTGGTCTGAAACAGCAGGTGGACCGCCCGACGGAGGAGTTCGTCGGGGTCGTCGGTCCCGAACGCCGCCGACAGCATCGCCAGTTCGTGGCGTGTCTCCCGGTCCAGCGACACCGACTGCTCCTCGTCGATGTCGGCGTACGCCGACTCCACCTCCTCCGTCAGTTCGGGCAAGCTCATACTCCCACGTGGGTCGGCGGCGGCAAACGCGTTTCGCCTTCCCCCACCGACCAGAACCGCCAAACCCGAGCGAGTCCAACCGCCGGATGATGACCGACGGCGACCCCCCGGAGTTCGAGGACCTCCCCGCCGTCCGCGACGCCTTGGTGTCGTGGTACGAGGCCGACCACCGCGCGTTCCCCTGGCGGGAGACCGTCGATCCCTACGAGATCCTGGTCTCGGAGGTGATGAGCCAGCAGACCCAACTCGACCGCGTGGTCGCCGCGTGGCGGGATTTCATCGACCGGTGGCCGACGGTCACGGCGCTCGCGGCCGCGGACCGCGCGGCGGTGGTCTCGTTTTGGACCGACCACTCGTTGGGGTACAACAACCGCGCGAAATACCTCCACGAGGCGGCCGGCCAGATCGTCGACGGCGCGGTCGACGGCGTCGACGCGGGCGAGTGGCCCCGCGACCCTGACGGCCTCTCCGAGTTGATGGGCGTCGGCCCCTACACCGCCAACGCGGTAGCGTCGTTCGCGTTCAACAACGGCGACGCCGTGGTCGACACCAACGTGAAGCGGGTGTTGTACCGCGCGTTTGCAGAGATGCATAACGCGGACGATCCGAACTACGAAACTGTTGCGAACGCCCTCATGCCGGACGGGGACTCACGAACCTGGAACAACGCGATTATGGAACTCGGCGGCGTCGCCTGCGGGAAGAACCCACAGTGTGATGAAGCCGGATGTCCGTGGCGCGAGCGGTGTCACGCGTACCGGACGGGCGACTTCACCGCGCCCGACGTGCCGACGCAACCCGACTTCGAGGGAAGCCGTCGGCAGTTCCGTGGACGGATCGTTCGACTCCTCGGCGACCACGACGAGATGGCTCTGGACACGCTTGGTCATCGGATCCGGGTGGACTACACGCCCGACGGGGAGCACGGACGGGAGTGGTTGCGAGACGTTCTGTCGGACCTCTCCGACGACGGTCTCGTCAGCGTCGAGACCCGACCCGACCGGACGGTTGTCAGACTCCGGTAGCCCGGGCCTGACCGCCCGAACGGCTCCCGGACGCACCCTCCGAACACACGCCGGGGTGGCGTCCGGGTAGCCCTCGGGCTTCTCACGGCGGTAGCGTGTGAGCGTTGCTACCGTCGGTATCGTCGCGCGGCGGGTCTCGATACTCCGGAACGTCTGACGTCCGCACGTCGCTACACCCGACTATCGCTACGCCTCTTCGCCCGTTCGGATCTCGAACCGAAGCCGCTCTTCGGTACGGGATCGGCGGTGGTCACGGACCGACGACACCGCTTCGTCTCAGTACTTCGCCTCGGCACCGGTAACGTCGTAGATCCGCTCCATCAGTCGGTCGCGCTCGGACTGCCACACCGGGATCGCCTCCGGACGGCCCGGATACCGACTGTAATGGTCGATCAGGTCGTCGGCGACGTTCTTGGTCCGGTAGAACTCCGCGATCTGGCTCCAGTAGCCGTAGGAGTTGCGGATGGTCTTTGCGAGCAGCATCGGCCCGAACGAGGTGGTACCGGAGTAGAGCGCGTCCGCCAGTTTCTCCCCCGGTAGCGACGCCAAAAGCCCCATCAGATCGTCGACGTCGACCGCCGTCGACAGGATGTTGTACACGTCGAGTCCGGCGTACCGCGCGCCGAAGTCGTCCATGACGCGTTCGTTGTACCGCCACAGCGCCGCCTCGCTTGTATCCCCCTCGGAGACGGCCTTCACGGCCTGTTCGCCCGCGTAGGTGCCGGCGTACGCCGCGCCGGCGATCCCGCCGCCGGTGGTGGGGTTGACGTGGCCCGCGGCGTCGCCCGCGGCGATGAACCCCGGAGCGACCGCCGAGTCGTACGGCCGGCGGGTCGGTAACGCCGCGCCGAGTTTGTCGGTGACAGTCGCGCCCTCGAACTCGGGCCGGGTCTGAAGATCGCGTTTCAGGTCGTCGACCAGCCGCATCGGCTCCTCGTTCATCTGAAACCCCAACCCGGCGTTGATCGTGGTCTCGGTCCGCGGGAAGTACCAGAGGTAGCCCGCCGCGCGCTCTGTGGGTTTGAACACCAAGGCGTCGTCCCACTCGACGGGATCCGGGACCTCGACGATCTCCCGGTAGGCCGAACAGAACTGCGAGTACGACACGTTGGTGTCGAAGTGCGTGTCCGAAAAGTCGGTCTTGTCCTGTAGGATCGACAGCGCGCCCGCGCCGTCGACGACGATCTCGGCGGCGTACTCGACGACGTCACCCCCGTGTGTGGCGCGGATTCCGGTGACGGTCCCGTCGGCGTCCTGGGTCACGTCCTGGACGACGGTGTCGTAGTGGAACTCGGCGCCCGCCGACTCCGCGCCCTCGATCAGGAGGTGGCCGTACTCCAACCGGTCGATGACCGCGAGTTCACCGGGGACGGGGATGTCGAGCACGGTGTCTTCCTGCGGGATCTCGAACCGACCGTGGTCGACGCCGGTGTTCGTGAACGCCCCCTGGATCTGCGATTTCGGGATCCTCTCGGGGAACGCGTCCGCGCCCTTCAGCGCGTCGCCACAGGCGATGTGGCCGGCCTCCTCGGCGGTCTTCCGCTCGACGACAGCGACGTCGAGGCCCTCGCCCGCGGCGGTGGCCGCGGCGTAACACCCGGCCGTCCCCGCGCCGACGATCACGACGTCGTACTCGTGGGAAGTACTCATCGTCACGACTCCCGCCCGCGCGGTAAAAACTCTTTATGCCGGGCGGATCCGCGGTACGAGCCGTCGGGGTCGACCGCCCCGAACAGGTGCTTGACCGCGGCCGCAACCGCCTCGGGCGTCGCCTCGACGACCCGGATCATCGGCTCCGTCCCGATCGCCCCCGGTCGGCGACGGCACGCGGCGACTCGTCGTTCCGCCCGACGGTGCGGCCGCTCGGCGGGTCGAACGGCCACCGCCCGGGGCTGTCGGCCCCGCTACTCCTCGCCGGATTCGTAGTGCTCGCCGGCGGCGTCGGGCAGTTGTGTCCGGCCGACCAAGGCGAGGACGATAATCACCACCACGAACGGGATGATCCGGATGAGCTGTCGGGGCAGGCCGATCCCCTGCAGTTGGAGCACCGTCTGGATCGCATCGAGCCCCGCAAACAGCATCGTCGCCAGGAACGCCCCGATCGGATTGTAGTTACCGAACAGGTACGCCACGATGGCGATGAACCCCTTGCCGTTGACCATCGTGGGGCCGTTGCCGGTGAACTGTCCGAGGTCGAGCGACAGCGCCGACCCGCCCATCCCCGCGAGCACGCCCGAGATGAGCACGCCCGCGTACCGAACCCGGGCGACGTTCACCCCCGCGGTGTCGAGCGCCTTCGGGTTCTCGCCGCTCGCGCGGATCCATCGGCCGAACGCGGTCCGCTCGAAGACGTACCACGACGCCGCCACCGCGACAAACACCATGTACACCGACGGTGACGCCGAGAACAGCGCGCCGAAGAAGGGGATCTCCGCGAGCACCGGCACGCTGATCGATCCGGTCGTCCCCACTGTCGGGGTGTTGGGGCCGTCGTAGATGACCTGTGAGGCGAAGGGTGCGAGCCCGAGCGCGATCAGCCACACTGCCAGCCCCGCGATGATCTGGTCGGCGCGGAACTCGATCGTGACGACTGCGAAAAGCAGTGCGAGCAGCGTGCTCGCGACCACGCCGCCGCCGAACCCGATCCAGATCCCGCCGGTGACGTCGGCGACGTAGATCGCGGTGAACGCCGAGATGATGAGCAGCCCCTCCAGGCCGATGTTGATGACGCCCGCCTTCTCCGAGAAGATCCCGCCGAGTGCGGCAAAGGCGATCGGGACCGACAGCCGGAGCGCCGCCGCAAACGTGTCCTTGTCGGTGATGACGTTCGCGAGGACCCCTAAGATCGTGTCCGGAAACACCGTCCCGCCGAGGAGGAGCGCCGCGATCGACCCGACCCCTGCCCACGCGGTCAGTTCGCGGGTCGATCGCGACGCAAGCAGCCCCTCCTCGGGAGCCGGCTCCCGACCGGACTCCGGGTCCACGTCCGGGTTCGACCCGGCGGCCCCCGACGGTGAGTCACTCATCGGTCGGTCCCTCCGGGGTCCCGCCGTCGGTGGCGACCGGCTTCGATCCGGGGTCGACAACGCGTTGGCCCACCATCCGGAAGAACTCCGGCATCGCCACGAACAGAATGATGAGCCCGCGGAGGACGCCGACGAGCTGCGGCGGCACGTCGGTCGCGAACTGGACGACCGTGGTCCCGCTCTTGAGCACGCCGAACAGAAGGGCCGCGAACGCGACCCCGACGGGGTTGTTGCCCGCGAGGATCGAGACGGTGATCCCGTCGAAGCCGTAGGCGGGCAGCCCCGACTGGAAGGTGCCGAGTACCATCATCACGTACATCGCGCCGGCGACGCCGCCGAACGCCCCCGAGAGCGTGAGGCTCGCGACGATGGTCCGTTTGGCGTCGACGCCGCCGTACTCCGCGGCCCCGGGCTGGAGCCCGCTGGTCCGGATCTCGTAGCCGAACGCGGTGTGTTCGAGCAGGTAATAGAGCCCGCCGATCGCAAGCAGCCCGAACACGAGCGCGACGAGCGAGAAGTCCTGGCGGCCGCCGAAGAGGACGGTCGGAAACTGGGCGTAGTCGGGCAACGGCACGGTCCGATTCGCCGGGCTCTGTGGGTCCTTGAACGCCCCGCTGACGAGATACAGCGTCACCCCGGTGGCGATGAAATTGAGCATGATGGTCGTGATCACCTCGTTGGCGTCGGCGTACGCCTTCAGAACCCCCGGGAGCGACCCGTAGAGCCCGCCAAAGGTCGCCCCGACCGCGACCCCGAACGGGATCAGCAGAACGGAGCCGACGACGCCCGACACCACGTCCGAGGCCTGGAGCACGAGAACCGCGGTTGCGAGCCCGCCGACCACCATCTGCCCCTGCGTCCCGATGTTGAAGATGCCCGCCCGGAACGCCAACGCGACCGACAGCCCGGTGAAGATCAGGAGCGTGGTCTCCCGGAGCGTGACCGAGAACTGCCCCTCCGGGGACCACGCGCCGCTGAACGGCTCGCCGAGCGCGCCGAGAAACAGTCGGTCGAACACCAGAACCGGGTCGTAGCAGAACCCGACCCCGAAGTAGTAGACCGCGTCGCTCGCGGTACAGGTCGTTACCCGGCCGGCGACCAGTACCAGGACTGCACCGAGCAGGATCGAGAGCACCAGCGCCGCGGAGCTGATCAGGATCCGTTCGGCCGCCGACGCCGCCACCAGCCGCTCGAGCACCCGACGGACGCGGTCGGTCGCACTCACATCCGCTCACCGCCCGTGGCGGCGTCGGCCGGCTCCTCGGTCGGGTCGGTCCCGCGTTCGTTACTGTCGGCGGCGTCCGGCCGTTGCCCGGCCATCAGGAGCCCGAGTTCGGACTCGGTCGTCGTCGTGGGGTCGACCACGTCGATGAACTCGCCCTCGTACATCACCGCCAGCCGGTCGGAGAGCCCCTGAACTTCCTCGAGCTTCGAGGAGATCAGGAGGATCGCGACCCCTGCCTCCCGGAGTTCGAGCAGCCGCTCGTGGATGAACTCGATCGACCCCACGTCGACACCGCGGGTCGGGTGCGACGCCACCACGAGTTCGGGATCGCGCTCGAACTCCCGACCCACGATGAACTTCTGTTGGTTCCCGCCCGACAGCGACGCCGCGGGGGTGTCGGCGTCGGGCGTCCGCACGTCGTACTCGTCGATGACGGTCTGGGCGTGGTCTCTGGTTCTGTTCCAGTCGATCCGGCCGTTCGACCCGAACTCCGGCGAGTGCTGGCTACCCAACAGCGCGTTGCCCACGAGGTCGAAGTCCATCACCACCCCACGGTCCTGCCTGTCCTCCGGGATGTACGCCATGCCGGCCTCGATCCGCCGACGCCGGGGCTCCCCGGTCACGTCGTCGCCGCGGAACCGGACCGCGCCGGCCTCGGGCGCCCGCAGTCCCGTGACTGCCTCGATGAGTTCCGACTGGCCGTTGCCGTCGACGCCGGCGATCCCGAGGATTTCGCCCGCGCGTATCTCGAAGTCGACGGCGTCGACCGCCCGCACCCCGCGGTCGTCGTCGACGACCAGCTCCGAGACCGACGCCACCACGTCCCCGGTCTCGGCGGGCGGGCGGTCGACGTCGAGGAGAACCTCGCGGCCGACCATCAGTTCCGCCAATCCCTCGCGGGAGGTCCCGTCGGCGTCGACGGTGCCGACCTTCCGGCCGTCCCGCAGGACGGTGATCTCGTCGGCGGCCCGCATGGCCTCGCCCAGCTTGTGGGTGATGAAGATGATCGTCTTCCCCTGTGCGGTCAGTTCCGCGAGCACGCCGAACAGCTCCTCGATCTCCTGGGGGGTCAACACCGCCGTGGGCTCGTCGAGAATCAGCGTGTCAGCGCCGCGATACAGCGCTTTCAGGATCTCGACGCGCTGTTGTTCGCCAACCGAGACGTCCTCGATCCGGGCGTCAGGGTCGACGTCGAACCCGTAGCGATCGGCGAGGTCGACCACGGCCTCCCTGGCTGCGGCGCGGTCGACCGCCAACCCGCCCCACGTCCGCGGCTCGTTGCCGAGCGTGATGTTTTCGACCACCGTCATCGGGTCGACGAGCATGAAATGCTGGTGGATCATGCCGATGCCGGCGTCGATGGCGTCCCGCGGGGAGTCGAACTCCCGCTCGGTGCCGTCGACTTCGACCCGCCCCGACGTGGGTTCGTACAGCCCGTAGAGGACGTTCATCAGGGTCGTCTTCCCGGCGCCGTTCTCCCCCAACAGCGCGTGGACAGTCCCGCGTTCGACCTCGAAGTCGACGTCGTCGTTCGCAACGACACCGGGGAACCGCTTCGTGATCCCGTCGAGGCGGACGGCCGTTTCCATACGTGTGTTACTCCCTGTCGGTGACATAAACGAATAGGTTTGGGTGTGGGCTGCGGCCGGCCACGTTCGGTTGCGGTGTCGAGTCGGAGCCCGCTACTCCAGTGACATCGGGACCGAGATGTCGCCGTTGATGATGTCCTCACGGGCGGTCGAGACCTCGTCGGCTACGTCGTCCGGGACCGCCGACCCCAGCGAGTCGCCGTAGACCAGCCCGACGCCCTCCTCGGCGAGTCCGAGCGACAGTGCCTCGCCGCCGGGGAACTCGCCGTCGATCTTCGCCTCGATGGCGTTATACACCGGCGTGTCGACCCGCTTGATCATGCTTCCCAGGATGACGTCGGCGTACGAGTCGCGCGTGATCGACTGGGCACGGTCGACGCCGATGGCGAACCGCCCCGTCTCCTGTGCGGCCTGGAACACGCCGGTCCCGGTGTTTCCGGAGGCGTGAAAGACGATGTCGGCGCCGCTGTTGTACATCGCGGCTGCCGCCTCCCGGCCCGCTGCCGGGTCGTTGAAACTCCCCGTGTAGTTCGCGATGACGTCGACGTCGTCGCTGCCGGCGGCGACGCCCGCCTCGAACCCGGCCTGGAACCGCTGTATCAGATCGGACTCGACGCCCCCGACGAACCCGACGTTCGTGGAGTCGCCCGCGGTCGACCCCGCGCCCGCCGAGAAGTCTCGCGTCGTGAGCAGGCTGGCCATCAGCCCCGCGAGGTACGATCCCTCGTGTTCCTTGAACGTGTAGCTCGCAACGTTGTCGGCGTCGACCACCGAGTCGACGATCATGAAGTCCTGGTCGGGGAACGATCCCGCGTTCTCCGTCAGGGAGTCGGCCTGGAGGAACCCGATACAGCAGATCAGGTCGTAGTTCGGGTCCGTCGACTGGGCGAACTGCTGCTGGAAGTTGCTGAACTGCGAGACCTCGTCGGGTTGGGCCTCGTTGTACGCGATCCCGAAGTCCTCCTCGGACTGGATGACCCCGCTCTGTGCCTGGTCGTTGAACGACCCGTCGCCGAGGCCGCCGGTGGCGTAGACCATCCCGATGTTGGCCGCCGGGCCGCTCTCGGTGGTTTCGGCCGCGGTGGTCCCCTCCATCCCGTCGCCGGATTCGCCGGACTCAGTTTCAGCCGCGGTCTCCGTGTCGTCGGATCCGCCGGACGGACCGCCGCTACACCCTGCTAGACCTGCGATCCCCGCCACGCCGGTCGCCTTCACGAATGTGCGTCTATCCATGGCTATGAACACCTACGGAATAGTGGGTAGCGAGGTGGGCATAAAATCGTCGCTTCGGTTCACCGGCCGCCGGGTTCGACCACGCAGAACTGAACGGACATGTGACGGTCGGCGGGACCCCCACCGGCGGTCGGATGCTGGCCGGCGCGGCCGCCGGTGGAGCACCGACCGACGGACTCACCCGCCCGCGTCGGCAACGATGTCGGCGACCACGTCGGTCACCGTCCCGACCAGCGCGTCGACGTCGTCGGCCTCGGCGTACACCCGAACGTATGGCTCGGTCCCGGAGGGTCTGACCAGCGTCCACGACCCGTCGGGCCGTTCGACGCGGACTCCGTACTCGGTGTCGACGTCGGCGTCGGGAAACGCCGCCGGAAGTGCCGCCTCGAGGGCGGCCATCGCGTCGGCCTTCCGGCCGTCGGGGCAGTCGACGCTGACCTTCCGGTAGGGGCGTTCGACCACCGGGTCACGGAGGCCGCCGAGACCCTCGGCCGCGACGAGGCGAGTCAACACTGCTGCGGAGGCGGCGCCGTCGATCCACCCGCCGTGGGCGGGGTGGACGTGCTTCCAGGGCTCGGCGGCGAAGACCACGCTGCCGCCGTCGGCGCGGGCCGCGGCGACCCCCTCGTGCAACGCCCCCAACCGGACGCGTTCGACCCGTCCGCCGGCGGCGGCGACCCGCTCGTCGATCCGTCCGGAAGCGTTGGGTGTCGTGACAACTACGGGATCCGGCGCGCTCGCCGCCCGGACGAAGTGCTCGGCGAGGATCGCCACAACCGTGTCCTCGTGGACGACCGCCCCGTCGCCGTCGAGGATGACGATCCTGTCGGCGTCGCCGTCGTGTGCGACCCCGAGGTCGAACGCGGATCGTGACAGGAACGCCCGGAGGTCGCCCAGGGTTTCGGGCGTCGGCTTCGACTCCCGCCCCGGGAAGTGGCCGTCGACCTGGCCGTTGAGCGTGACGACCCGCGCGCCGAGTTCGCGGAGCACCTGCGGGGTGCCGAGCGCGCCGGTGCCGGTCCCGCAGTCGACCGCGATTTCGAGGCCGTCCGCGGGTTCGCCGTGCCCACGGGCGTATTCGACGACCGCCCGCCGGTAGCCCGCGAGCGGCGACACCGCCTCGGAGCCGCCCCACTCGTCCCAGGCGGCCGGCGACGCGCCGTCGGCAACCCGCGTCTCGACTGCCGACTCCCGGTCCCGATCGTACTCCCGGCCGTCGACGAAGACCTTGATGCCGTTGTCGGTCGGGGGGTTGTGCGACGCGGTGAGCATCACGCCGTATCGGCCCTGCGAGGCGTACGCGAGCGCCGGCGTCGGCAACACGCCGGCCCGCCGGACATCCGCGCCGGCGGACTCGATGCCGGCCTCCATCGCCGCCGCGAGCGCCTCGCCCGTCGGTCGGCCGTCCCGGGCGACCACCACCGTCGCGGGGCGGTCTGCGCCCCCGTCGGTGCCGGTCCCGGAGTCGCCGGCCGACGCGTCGTCGACCACGCCGGCACCGACCGCACGCCCGACCGCAACGGCGAGTTCCGGCGTCACCCGATTCCGCACCGACCCGCGGATCCCCGCGGTTCCGAACAGTTCCATACTCCCTCTGCCCCGCCCCCGCTGAATAAACCCACGCCTCCCACCGACCGCTCGCTGCGGTCGCCAACGGCACGCGACCCGTGCCTCCCGAGCGGTTGGGCGGATCGTATCCTCCTGACCGGCGTGACTCCGAGCAGCACACGCTATTTGGGTCTCCTCGCCGTAGCCGACGGCATGACCGACGATCGGATCCGAGCGCACGTGTTCGTCAGTGGGACCGTTCAGGGCGTCCGGTACCGCGCCTCGACCCGGGACGCCGTTGCCGACCGCGACGTCGCCGGCTGGGTTCGGAACCTCGACGACGGCCGTGTCGAAGCGGTATTCGAGGGGCCGGAGCCCGACGTCGAGGAGCTGATCGAGTGGTGTCACACCGGGAGCCCGGCGGCGTCCGTCGACGACGTCGCGGTCAGTTACGAGGACCCAACCGGGGAGTCGGGGTTTCGGGTTCGGTGGTGATACCGTCAGCTATCGTCACGCCGCGACGTCGCCTGCGACGCCCTCGCTCGACCCGGTGTCGTCGCCGGTGTCGCCCGTGTCTGCCCGCGGCCCCATCGGCACGGTCGGGTCGTCGTTCACGACCCGGTCCCACACCACGAGCGTCGACGGGAGGACGAGCAGCGAGGCCAGGAAGGAGTAGACGATCGACATCGCGGTCAGGATCCCGAACTGGCCGAGCACGGACAGGACCGCAAGCGTCAGCACGCCGATCCCGAACGCGGTCGTGGCCATGCTCCCGAGCAGCGCCCCGCCGGTGCCGATCACGGTCCGTCGGAGCGCGGGGATCAGCGCCCGCTCGCGGCGCTCGTCGATGAACCGGTGGACGACGTGGACCGAGTAGTCGATCCCCAACCCGATCGTGAGCGACAGGATCGTAGCGGTGAAGGCGTTGAACGAGATACCCAAAAGCCGCATCGTCCCCGCGACGGACGCCACCGCGACGACAATGGGTGCGAGGTTGGCGATCCCCAGCGAGGGCAGCCCCTCGAGCACCCAGTAGATGAACACCAGAAAGACCGCTGTGGCCCCGAGCGCGAGCGCGAGGCTGGTGAGCGCGGACTCGTAGATGAGGTCCGACACCGCCTGGAAGACCACGGTGTCGCCCGTCGGGGTCGCGTCGTTCCGGAACCGGTCGGCGACCTCGTGGCCCGCGGCCGTGACGTCGCGGTCGGACTCGTCGGCGGCGGCGGTGTAGACGATCCGGGCGCTCCGCCGGTCGTCGGCCAGATACTCGTCGGCGCGGTCGCCGGCCGGTGAGGCTTCGAGTCCCCGGTAGATCGCTGGGAGGTTGTCGTCGGGGACGCCGTTGTCGTTGCGGTCGTTCCGTGCGACCAGAGCGGCGAACTCGGGGTCCTCGTCGGCGCGATCCCGGATGATCGTCACGATGCTCGTCGACTGCGCGCGACGGTTCCCGTCGGTCACGAACTCCTCGGGCGGGTCCTCGCCGGCGTGGTGGATGCGCTCTAAGGCGGCGTCGTTCTCCATCCGCCCCTCCAAGTATATCGTGACGGATCCACCCTGTGAGGCGGTGAACTCGTCCTCGAGGAAGTTCAGCGTCGCCACCGCGTCGTAGTCGCTAGGGGCGAACGGCTCCGGAAGCGTCTTCAGTAGGGGCGATACCTCCTCCGGCGGGAGGAAGTCCTCCTGCGAAAACGAGGTGTCCACGCCGGTGGCGTACCCCGCCGCGCTCGCGCTGAACACTAGGGCGAGCACGAGCAACACGACCGGCGCCCGGTCCGCGACCGTCACTCCGATCGAGAGGACTCCGCCCAGCGCCGACCCCTCCTCGCCCAGCGGCCGCTGGCTGAACGTCGGGATCGGCCACGACTCCCGGCGGCGGTCGACCC
>CAZDEJ010000007.1:0-33551 GCA_964504395.1 uncultured Halobellus sp.
CCCGCGTCGCAAGCGTTCCCGCGGGCGCGGGTGTGACTGAGGCTCTTGGTCGTCGGTGCGAGGAAGGCGTCGGCGTCGGCCATCGCGGCGGCGACCGCTCCCGGCGGCTCCTCGCCGTGCTGGTCGCCCGGCGGGAACTGGAGGAGCGTCGCGTCCCCGGCCGCGGCCGCGGCGGCGTCGTAGAGCACCTCGCCGATCGGCCGCCGCTTGTCGTCTGTGATCACGACACACGACTCGTCGGCACCGAGCCCCAGGCACTGCTCGACCGCCGTGGTCGCAGCGGTTTCGAGTCCGTCAGTCGGCATACCTCGGGGTCGGGTCCCCGCGGTGTTAGGCGTTGGCATCCGACCGAAGCGACGGTCCCGATACCCACATCCGGTACTCGACTCCGAAACGATCGCATACGTTACTCACGCCGGAGTTAATTTCCCACAAATACGCTCCGAAATAACTATGCGTGTGCTCCGCCCAGTACACCCTAATGATACGAGTGGGTGTCAACGGCTACGGAACGATCGGCAAGCGGGTCGCCGACGCCGTCGCGGCCCAGCCCGACATGAAGCTCGCCGGTGTCGCCAAGACCCAGCCCAACTTCGAGGCCCACACCGCCGTCGACCTCGGCTACCCGATGTACGCCGCGATCCCGGAACGCGCGCCGCTCTTTACCGAAGCCGGGATCGAGACCGCCGGTGTCGTCGACGAACTCGTCGCCGATGCCGACGTGATGGTCGACTGCACCCCCTCCGGCATCGGTGCCGAGAACCGGACGATGTACGCCTCCTACGACACCCCCGCGATCTTCCAGGGTGGCGAGGACGATACGGTTGCAGAGACCAGCTTCAACGCCCGCGCGAACTACGACGACGCCCGCGGTGCCGACACCGTCCGGGTGGTCTCGTGTAACTCCACGGGGCTATCCCGGCTCGTCGCCCCGCTGTCGGAGGCGTACGGCGTCGAAAAGGTGCGTGCGACCCTGGTCCGCCGCGGCGGCGACCCGACGCAGAACTCCCGCGGTCCGATCAACGACATCCTCCCGAACCCGATCTCGATCCCCTCCCACCACGGACCCGACGTCCGGACCATCTTCCCCGACCTGTCGATCGACACGATGGGGCTGAAGGTCCCCGCCACGCTGATGCACGTCCACGCGCTCAACGTCACGCTCGAATCCGACGTGACGGCCGCCCACGTACAACAGCTCCTCGAAGACGAGTCCCGCGTGTACGTCATCCCGGAGGGCTTCGGGCTCGACGGCGCGGGGAAGCTGAAGGATTTCGCGCTCGACGCCGGCCGCCCCCGCGGTGACATCTGGGAGAACTGCGTGTGGGGCGAGTCGGTCGCGGTCGAGGGCCGGGATCTGTACCTCTTTCAGGCCATCCACCAGGAGTCCGACGTCATCCCCGAAAACGTCGACGCGATCCGCGCGATGACCGACGCCGCCGACGCCGCCGAGAGCATCGAGCGAACGAACCGGACGCTCGGCCTCGGGCTCGCCGGCGACCCGGCGGGATTCAGCGACTCCGGAACGGTCGAGGCCGAAGCCGCCGACGACTGAGCCGACCGGCTTGCGTGTGCACTCGAGCTTCGAGTGGCCGCGTTCGTCCCGATGAGCGCCGGCGCCGGGCGACGTTTCCCCCGGGTCGTAGGCGGGAGGCAGTCGGATGCGGCGACAGCAGCCGGCCCTACGGGTCGATCTCGTGAAACGTCACGCTCTCCGGGTCCGTCTCGAGCGTCGCCACGTGGTAGGCGTCGTCGGCGCCGGGGAACGGCAGTCCGCCGGGGTTGAGGTGGACGGTCCCCCCGCGCTCCTCGTAGGTGTGTTCGTGGGTGTGGCCGCGAACGACGTAGTCGTAGTCGCCGGAGTCGACGAGCGCGTCGACCAGCTGTTCGCTCGTGCCGTGGTAGACGGCGATGTCGACCCCGTCGACGGTGAGGTGAGCGCTCTCGCCGTGGTGGGTGCCGAACCCGTCGATCGTACTCGCAAGCGCCCACTCGCCGTCGTTGTTGCCGCGGACGGCATGGACGTCGATTCCGACGTCGAACACCGCAGCGGTGAAGGGTGCGACGACGTCGCCGCAGTGAACGATCGCGTCGACGCCCGCCGATTCGAAGCGCCGGACCGCGCCGCGGGCCAGGTCGAGGTTGTCGTGGGTGTCCGAACAGAGTCCCAGAAGCATCGGCCGACGGTTGCACGCGGGGTGGGTTTAGTGCTGGGCTACCGGCATCGTCCGCGCCGCCGTCACCGACCCGCCGCCCGCTGTAGCGCCTCGACGCCCGCGAGGGGCTTGCCGGTCAGCGCCCGGATGTATGCCCCGCCCGCGATCGACACGTGGTCGAAGTCGGCCTCGTCGAGCCCGTAGCGTTCGATCGCCCGCGAGGTGTCGCCGCCGCCGACGACTGAGAAGCAGTCGGTTTCGGCGATCGCCTCCAGGACGGTGACGGTCCCGACCGAGAACGGCGCCTCCTCGAAGACGCCGAGGGCACCCTTCAGGAACACTGCCGCGGAGTCGCGGACGATGTCGGCGTAGGTCTCCGCGGTATTCGTTCCGATATCCCGAAGCGGGACCTCCTTGTCCTCGATCCCCTCGACTGCGACCTCCGCGCGTTCGTTGCCGTTTCCGTCACCGTCGCCCGCACCGGCCGCGTACGCCAAGTCCGTCGCGAGCGTGATTCCCTCGCCGCGTTCCGCGAGCATCGCCTCGATGAGATCGTGATTACGGTCCCACTGGGAGTCGAGCAGGTCCCGGTCGGGGTCGAGATCGTACCCGATCGGGTGGCCGGCGGCGCGGAGGAACAACTCGCCCGCGATCCCGCCGAGCAGGAAGTCGTCGACGGTGTCACCGAGGGCGTCCATCACGTCGATCACGTCGGTGGCTTTGGTGCCGCCGACCACCATCGTGACCCGGCCGTCGAACTCCCGGTCGGCGATCGCGGTGTTTGCGGCGTACTCCGCCGTCATCACCCGGCCGGCGTACGACGGCAGGAGTTCGGGAAACCCGACGAGCGACGCGTGCGAGCGGTGGGCCGCCGAGTATGCGTCGTTCACGTACGCGTCGGCGTGGCCGGCGAGCGTCCGGACGTACTCGGTGTCGGCTTTGATCGCGGGGTCGGCCTCGGGGAGTTCGTCGTCGCACATCCGGGTGTTCTCCAGAAGCACGATCCCGCCGGGGGCAAGCGCGTCGACGGCGTCGATCGCAACGTCGCCATGGGTGTCGGCGACGAACTCGACGTCGCGGCCGACGTGGTCGGCGAGGATGTCGGCGTGACTCGACAGGGAGACGAAGTCGTCGCGGCCGGGCCGGCCCTGGTGGGCGAGGAGGACGACGCGGTGGCCCGCGTCGGCGAGTTCCCCGACCGTTTCGGCGTGGCGCTCGAACCGGCGGTTGTCCTGCGGTTCCCCCGCCTCGATCGGCGAGTTGAGGTCGAGTCGAACCAACACGCGCTGGTCGGGGGCGAGATCGTCGAGGGTGTCGAACCCGTGTGCGGACATCGTGGGTTGGCGTGAGTTTCCCCCTCGGAAGTAAGTAGGCGATCGGCGTCGGGCGGTGGGCGGCCGGTCGCTCGGACGTGCTACCCGGTGATATACTCGGCGACGTCGAGCATCCGGTTCGAGAAGCCGTACTCGTTGTCGTACCACGTCAGGATCTTATAGAGCCCGCCGTCACCGACCCGGTTCGTCGATCGGAGGTCGACCGTCGACGAGAAGGGCAACCCGAGAATGTCCGAGGAGACCACCTCGTCGTCGGTGTAGCCCAACACGCCCGCCAGCGGCCCGGAGTCGGCGGCATCGCGGACGGTGTCGTTGAGCTCCGCGACCGACGGCGACGCCGACAGCGACACCACGAGTTCCGTGAGCGACCCGTTCGGGACCGGCACCCGCATCGCCATCCCGTCGAGTTTCCCCTCGAGCTGCGGGAGGATCGTCGTTGTCGCGTCCGCCGCGCCCGTGGAAGTGGGGACGATGTTCTCCGCCGCCGCCCGGCCCCGACGGGTCTTCGCCATCGGGCTGTCGATCAGGCTCTGGCTCCCGGTGTAGGCGTGGACGGTGGTCAACAGCCCGTGTTCGATCCCGTACTCGTCGTCGAGGAGCATCGCCACGGGACTGATCGAGTTGGTGGTACACGAGGCGCAGGAGACGACCGCCTCGCCGTCGTACTCGTCGTGGTTCACGCCGTAGACGATCTGTCGGACGAACTCCTCGCCCTTCGGCGGCGCGGAGATGACCACGTTGTCCGCGCCGGCGTCGAGGTGTGCGGAGGCGTCGTCCTTCGTGCGGAAGATCCCGGTACACTCGAGCGCCACGTCGACGTCGAGGTCGTCCCACGGGAGTTCCGCGGGGTTCTGGACGGTGTACAGCGGGACCGAGGTGTCGCCGACGACAAGCGAGTCCTCGACACACGTCACGTCGTCGAGTCGCCCCATCACGGTGTCGTACTTCGCCAAGTACGCCATGTCCTCGGCGTCCATCACGTCGTTGATGCCGACGAGTTCGATGCGGGGATCGGCCGAGACCGCGCGGAGAACGTTCCGCCCGATCCGGCCGAACCCGTTGAGCCCGACCCGGACCACCTCCGACTCCGCGACGTCGGCGCCGGCACGCAGGTTCGATCGTTCACTCATACGCGAGTAGTTTTTGCCCGTCTACTTGAATCCCTATGTCGCCCGTCGGGCGCGGGTGCGACACTCCGAGGGCGGAGCGGGGATACCGACCCGGTTCCGGGGCGAGCGCGACGAACGCCCCCGAAAGACGCGATCGAGGCTGTCGTTGACGCCGGACGCCCGAACCGGCCGGTTTTTCCTTCCGATCCGCCAAGGCGATTGTATGCGAGAGTTCGCCTCGGATCCGCCGGTCGAGGATCGCGTCGGCGACGCGCTCCGCGGGGCGGGCGCGTCGGTCGCGGTCGCCGAATCCTGCACCGGCGGGCTGATCGGATCGCTTCTCACCGACGTCCCCGGGTCGTCGGCGTACTTCGACCGCGCTCTCGTGACGTACTCCTACGACGCGAAACTGGACGTGTTGGGGGTCTCCCGGGAGTCGCTGGACGCCCACGGCGCGGTCTCCGAGCCGGTCGCCAGCGAGATGGCGGCGGGGGTCCGCGACACCGCGGGGGTCGACTGGGGCGTCGCGACCACCGGGATCGCCGGCCCGGGCGGCGGCAGTCCCGAAACGCCGGTCGGGACGGTCTACATCGGGCTGGCGCACCGCGGGGAGTGGGGGACCGGCGAGTCGTACACGACAGTCGAGCGCCACGTCTTCGACGGCACCCGAGTCGAGATCAAAGAACGGATCGCCCGGCGTGCGCTCGAGACCCTCCTGACCGCCGTCGGGTCGGAGTGAGCGTTCGCCCCTGACGGCGTCAGACGCAACGTTTGTAGTGGCAGGCGTGAAAGCCGCACCCGTGAACAAGAGCGGACACGTCCTGAACGGGGCGCTGCTGGCGGTCGGGTTGGGGGCGATCCTCGCAGTCGATCCGACTGCGGGCCCCATTCTCGCCGGGCCGGACGGGACCGTCACCCCCGAATCGGTCGCGACGGTCGCCGGCGAGGTCGGGGCGTCGGTTGCAAAGCTCTCCCTGCCGATCACGCTGGGGGCGCTCTTTCCGGACGTCGACACCGCGTTCGGCCGCCACCGCAAGACGCTCCACAGCCTCCCGGTGCTCGGTGTTTTCCTCGCGTTTCCGTTCGTCTTCGGCAACCTCCGGTACGTCTGGATCGGCGTTGCGACGCATTACCTCCTGGACATGGTGGGTTCGAAGCGCGGGATCGCGCTGTTTCATCCCCTCTCCGACACCGAGTACAACCTCCCGACCGGCGTGGCGACCTCGAGCGCGTGGGCGACCCGTGTCACGCTTCTCATTACGGGGGTCGAACTCGCCGCTCTCACCACGGTCCACTACTACGTGTTCGCGCTGGATACGTCGCTGGCCGACGTGATGGCCACGATCGGGATCTGATCCGGTGCGGGTCGTTGCTCTTAGCCCACGTGGTCAGTACTCCCGAACGTCGTCGAACCGGCTCTCGTAGGCCACGTTGCCGGGATGAGTGGGTTCGGTCCCCGAGAGGAACAGCCGGTCGACCTTTCCCCAGGAGTTCTCGTAACCCAGGTGGGCGAACTCCGCGACCCCCCGAGCGGTGTGTGTCAGCGTGTCACGTCGCAGGACCCGCCGCGGGACACCCTCGCGGAACGCCGCGACGAGGTCCGACTCCGAGTCGATCCGACGCTCGAACGCGGTCCAGACCTCACCGACGCTCCCCGGGAGGTGGGCGTACGACGATCCGAACGCGGGAAGCCCGGTGTCGCGGGCGAGCATCCGCGCGTTGCGGTTCTGGCCCGGGAGCGTTTTGAAGTTGTGCGTTTCGACCGCGTGGATGGCGTCGACGTGTTGTGTGACGGCGTCACGGTCGAGGCTGACGTTGAGAAAACTGGGGTGGGGCACGAGCACCGCCGCGTCCTGGCGGTCGAACGCCGCGAGCGCGCCCGGAAGCGAGATGAAGTCGGGGATGGGGTCGGACAATCCAATGCCTATGATGTGCTGGCGGTTCCGCCACGTGCCGGTGAAGACCTCCCGACCGGGCACCACGAGCAGGTCGTCGTCGGAGAACCGCTCCGCGCGGGCACGGATCTCCGGTAGCCGGGTGAAATGCGGGGCGTACACCAAGGCGTCGAGTCCGCGGGCCTTCGCCCGGTCGGCGACGCGCTCGTTCAGCACTTTCACGTGCGGGTCGACGTGGGTGGTGGTGTCGGAGGCGCTGCACGGCGCTGTCGCGGGTGTTGCCCCCGGTTCCCGCCCGACGTCGTCCCCGTCGCTCCCGGTCACGTGTCCCGCTCCGACCGGGGTTCTGTTAGTAATTGCTATTCGCTTCCGGCCCGAACGGTTTTGCCGCCACTCCCCGTGTCTAGCGGTATGTCCTTGTGGACGTGTGGCATCAGCGGATGCCGGGAGCGCTTCGAGGACGTCGAGGCGGCGATCATCCACCAGACGGTGGACCACGAGCGACACCGGTGTACCGTCTGCGGGAGTGTCGTCCCCGACGGCTACTTCGCGATCCGCCACGCGTTCGAGGAGCACTCCCGGGCGGAGTACGTTCGAGCGTACGACGCCGACTCCTCGGCGGTCCGGTCCCGCGAGGACGTCAAGCAGGCGATCGAGGCGGAGGCCGACCTGCGGACAGTTGTCGAGGAACTCGAGGACCGCGGCGCGCTGTAGCCGCGGCCGCTCGGGAACGGGCCGGGGGAGCCGCTACCGCTCGTCGCTGTCGAGGACCCGGATCTGGTCGCCGCGGACGGTGACCGGGATCGGAACCGTGGCCTCGTAGAGTTCGACCGTGACCTGGTCCTTCGTCTCGTCGATCCGCTGGACGCGCGCCTTCTCGCCCTTGAACGGCCCGGCGATCAGCTCCACGATGTCGCCCTCCGCGATCCCCTCGACGTCCGGGGTCGGCGAGAGGAAGTGTTCGACCTCCGCCATCGAGGAACTTCCGGTCTGGCCGCCGCTTTTCACCAACCCACGGGCGTGCGGGATCTCCTCCAACGCGCGGGTGATCGCGCCGTCGCTGTCGGCCTCGACCATCACGTAACTGGTGAGCGAGTCCGGTGCCAGCACCGCGTGGATGTCGTCGGCCTCGCGGTTGGCGATCATGTCCGCGACGGTCCGCTCCTGGCTGGCGGTTGTCTTGACCGCGAATATCGACACGTTAGACACCCCCCGGGAGGAAACTCATCACCGCGAAGATCAGAAAGCCGAGAAACCCGACGAGCACGATGCCGGCGCCGGCGATGAGGCTGATCTGTGAGAACTCCTCCCACCCGGGCGTGCTGGCCAGCTTCAGCACCCGTACGTAGCTGGTCAGATCGTACTTGACGTCCATTTGTATCCGATGTAGATGGCCGGGCTTTTTTGTCTATCGATGCATGTGGCCCGTGGATCGATCGAACGGGATCGGCGAACGACATAAGGACGGTCGTGAGTGGGCATCCGGCGTTTCGGGCGGCGGTCGCCGACGCCACTACTCCATGTAGTCGATCTCGGTCCCGCCGCCCCGCTCTCCGGCCGCCGGCTTGGGGTTGGGCTCCGGTTCGGGCTGGCCGCCCTCGTCGCTACGGCCGTAGATCTGCGGTGATTCCACGCCCGTGACGACCACCATCGTCCGCATCTCGCCGTCGAGGTCCTCGTCGACGGAGGTCCCCCAGATGATCCGGGCGTCGGGGTCGATCCGGTCGTAGATCTCCTCGACGACCCCTTCGGCCTCCTCGATACTCATGTCCGACCCGCCGGTGACGTTTACGAGCGCGGAGTTCGCCCCGGAGATGTCGACGTCGAGCAGTGGCGACCGGAGTGCGTCCTTCACCGAGTCCTCGGCCTTCGCCTCCGAGTCGGAGTCGCCCAAGCCGATCATCGCGACGCCACCGCGCTCCATCACCGTCTTCACGTCCGCGAAGTCGAGGTTGACGAGCCCGGGTTTGGTGATGAGTTCGGTGATTCCCTTCACCGACCGCATCAACACCTCGTCGGAGATTTTGAACGCCTGCCGGATCGGGAGCTTTCCGACCGCGTCGAGCAGCCGGTCGTTCGGGACCACGATCACCGTGTCGGCGACGTCTCGGAGGCGCTCCAACCCGGCTTCGGCGTTGGTCCGCCGGACCTCACCCTCCGCGGTGAACGGCGTCGTGACGATCGCGATGGTGAGCGCGCCGGACTCCCGGGCGGCCTTCGCCACGATCGGGGCCGACCCCGTCCCGGTACCGCCGCCCAACCCGGCGGTGACGAACACCATGTCGGACCCCTCGACGGCGTCGTAGATCTGATCCTGTGACTCCAGGGCGGCCTCCTCGCCGACCTGCGGGAGCGACCCCGCACCGCGGCCGCGGGTCTTTTCTTTCCCCAGCAGGATCATTCGATCGTAGTCGATCTCGTAGAGGTGCTGGGCGTCGGTGTTGGCCGCGACCAGGGTCGCCCCCTCGATGCCCTCCTCGTACATCCGATTGACCGTATTGCCGCCGGCGCCGCCGCACCCGACGACGGTGATGTCGGTCCGGAGGTCCACCAGCATCTCCTGGAGTTCCTCGTCAGTCGTCGGCTCGGATCCATCCGACCCGCCGTCCGCCGGCGCGTCGACCGCCCCCTCCGCACCCGGTTCCTCGGCCTCGTCAATCGCGTCGTCGACGATGGAGTCCATTGTATGCACGTCCGTACCAAACACAGCCACATTACTGTTCCCCTCGTGTCTGACGCTCGTCTGACGCTGAACCCCCCGAATCCGGCGTTTGGCGCCGGGGTCGGGATCACGCCACTCGGAACGATACCGTCTCCTCGGTGTACACCTCGTCGGGGGTAACCGTCCGGCCGTCGGCCTCGACGGGATCGCCGTTCGAGAGGCGGCCGAACGCCGGTCCCTCGGGGACGCCCGCGTCCACTGCCGCCGCCGGGTCGAACGTCTTACGCGTCGCGACGAGCCGGTCGTCCGCCCGGGAGACCGTGTCGTACTTTCGACCGAGAATGCCAGCCAGCGCGTCGACGATCCCGTCGACGGCTGCGGGATCCATGACGGCCGCCCGACCGCGGGGTTTGGTGCCGCCCTCGACGGTCTCGAACGCCACTACCCGCCCGCGGACCGCATCGGCGGTCGCCTCCCGATCGATTCCCGACGCCTCCGCAAGCAGTTCGTCCGGCAGGGGGGCGACCGTGAAGCCATCGGGGTCGGGTGCGTCGGCGGCCGCCGCGGGGGTACCGAGCCTGAGTCCGTCGTCGATCGGCACGAGTGCGGCTTCCAGCGCAACCACGAGGCCGAGGTCGACGCCGGTTGTCTCCCGAAGCCACGTCTCGCCGACGACCCGATAGCCGAGGTCGTCGATCACGGTCGCCAGGTCCGGGTTGTCGCCGACGACGAGCCCTCGAGTCGCCGCCGACTGCTCGAACGCCGCCGCGACGAGACCCGAGTTCGACCCGGGGGCCCCCATCGACGACAGCCCCCAGTCGGCGGCGACGTGGCCGACTCGCCAGTCGGTCTCGCGGATGATCCGCTCGAACTGCGGGGCGTAGTGGCCGCCGCCGAACCCGACGACGTGGCGGGTCCGGTCGGGGTCCGGAGCAGCGGCGCTCCCGGCGGCCGCCGGTCGCACACCAGAGAGCTCCAGAACCGAGCGGGCAACCGCCCGGGCACCCTCGGGATCGGTCCATTCGGAGTCGCTGCTCCCGAGCTCCACGAACAGCGACGGCGCGCCGACATCGGTGGGGCCGTGGTGTGTGCACTCGACGCCGACGTCGTAGCGCTCGGGGGCGTGGCGGCGGAACGCGTCGACGACGGCTCGCTGGGCGTTCGGGCAGGCACGGGCGAGGTCGCCCGGCTCGCCGCCGTACTCCGCGGGCCCGAAGTTCCCGGTGAAATGCGCCGTCAGGAGCGGCCCGGTCTCGCCCGCGTGGCGGGAGAGAAACGCCACGAACGCCGGCGGTTCGGAGAAGGCGTCGGCGACGCCGTCGAGTTCGAGGTGCCACCCGTCGAACGTCCGGAGCTCGAAGTCACCGTGGCGGAGGTATGACCCGCCGCCGTCGGCGTCGCTCCGGTCGGAGTCCTCGCGCTCGTCCCACTCGACGAGCGAGCGAAGCGCCTCCCCGATGGTCACCGAGGCGTCGTCGGCGCGGCTGACGACCAGTCCGATCACGAACGGAACTGTGCCCGCCTCGGTATAAAACGTCTCGGAGCCGGGTGACGGGACCGCACCCCCGCCTCAGTCGGCCCGCTCCGGTTTCGGGGGCTCCGGAACCGGCGTGCCGCGGACGTTCGCGACCGTGACACGCCCGAGGTGTCGGAGGGCCCGGCGACGGGAGACGAGAAGCCCGATTCCGAGGGCGATGTAGACGACGGTGTACGCCAGGAGGAGGTAGACCGAGTACGTCTCCGCGAGCGCCGCGGGATACAGCCGGATGAGCGCGAACTCGAGTCCCACCTGGGAGACGAACAGGGACAGTAGCGCGAGCGACTCCCGGGCACTGATCCGGAAGTTCACCAGGATCGCGATCGCGAAGAAGCTCTGGCCGGCGGTCAGCCAGATCTCCGCGGCCTGTTTGAACTCGAAGGGCAACACGCCGTAAGCCCCGAGCGAGAGGCTGTAAACCACCGACAGGGTCCCGATCAGGAGCGTCCACTGGTTCAGTTTCGAGGAGATCAGGGCGTTGAACGCCGCGGTCGACCGCGCCTTGTTCACCAGGTAGGCGGTCACGATGAGTTCGGGGCTCTCAGACGCCAGCGGCGCGATCCACTGGATCATGAAGAACTCCGGAATCCCGAACCGGAGCCCGATCTCCTCGAGGCCGTGGGCGAACGGCTCCACCGCGGTAAAGATCAGGAACCCCGAGAAGACGAACAGCGCGAGCACCACCGGGATCCGAACGGCCCGCCGCGTCGCCTGGAAGTACGCCGGCACGCCGATGTTGGCCTCGTGGTCACCGACGTCCCCGCGGATGATGACCGCGATGTAGGTGACATAGAGCCCGACCAACACGACGGTGTCGATGATGTCGATCCCGCCGTTGAGCGGGACGAAAAACGCAAACACCGTCGCAGCGAACAGGAACAGGATCTCCGTGGAGATGCTCGGATCGAGTTTCACCTGATCGCGGAGCGCCCCGGCACGGTCGACCACGCCGTCGTCGTCGTGGCCGCCCGCGGTGGCCTTGTACATCGAAAACAGCGCGATCCCGGACCACCCGAGGCCGATGAGGATGCGGTTGGCGCCGGTCATGTTCGCGACCGCGAGGTTCCCGCGGGCGGGATCCGTCGCCGCCTGCCACGCGTAGAGGGCGTCGACGGCGTACTCCGGGGCGACCGCAAGGACCGCGAGCACCGCGATCGCGAACGCCCGCGGGACGTCCTTCTCGGCAGTCTCGGCACCCCACGCAAGCAGGAACGACGCCCCGAGGACGGCGAGCCCGCTGATCCCGACGACCGTGATCGAGCCGAAGGCGTCAGCGGCACCCGTAGCCCACACCGCGACCCACGGGACCGTCACGGCGACGGCGACGACGAGGGCCCACAGCGGGTGACGGAGCCGGCGGCTCATTGCACTTCGTTCGGGCGGTCCCGGGGGTAGTTCTTGTGGTTCGCAGCCGGGTCGATCCGGGCCGAGTCGGCGGCGCTGGGACGCTCCCACGCCACGAGGGAGGGTTTATACCGGCCGCGGCGGCACGAACGAGCATGCAGGTATTCGGTCTTCTCGGGAACCCTGTCGAACACTCGCTGTCGCCGTCGATGCACGAGGCCGCGTACGACGCGCTCGGACTGGACGCCCGATACATCACGTTCGAGCCCGCCCGCGACGGCGGCGCCGAGGCGGTCAGGGCGGCCGACACGCTCGGGATCGCGGGACTGAACGTCACGATCCCGTTCAAACAGGACGTCCTGGACGCGGTCGAACCCGGCGACGTCGCGCGTCGGATCGGCGCGGTGAACACGATCGACCTCTCGGCGTCGCCGCCGCGCGGCTACAACACCGACGTTGCGGGCGTCGAGCGCGCGTTCACGCACCACGGTATCGCGATCGACGGCCGTGAGGCGGTGGTGGTCGGTGCCGGCGGTGCCGGACGAGCGGTCGCGTTCGCGCTCGCCGACGCCGGCGCCGCGGTCCACATCGCGAACCGAACCGTCGAGCGTGCGGTGGAACTCGCGGCCGACGTCCCCGGCGCGACCGCCGGCGGGTTCGACACCCGCGACCGGATCACGGACGCCGACGTGCTGGTCAACGCGACAAGCGTCGGGATGGAGCCCGACGCCGACGAGACGCCGGTCCCCGCGGAGTATCTCCATGCGGATCTGGCCGTGCTCGACGCGGTCTACACCCCGATCGAGACTCGACTCCTGCGGGAGGCGGCGGCGGCGGACGCGACCACGGTCGACGGCGCGTGGATGCTGCTGTTCCAGGGCGTCGAAGCGTTCGAGCGGTGGACCGGTCGCGACGCGCCGGTCGACCCGATGAACGAGGCGCTGCGGGCGGGGCTGGCGTAGCGTCGCCGGACACCGCACCCCCCTCACGCGGTGGCGGCCGGCCCAGCCGGCAACTCCGATTTGCAGGCTGCGACCGCTTCGACGATCGTCCCGGCGTCACCCTCGGGGGCTCGAAGGCGTCTATGCCCTTCGGGCAGTTCGACCACCCGCCGGATGTGCGCGAGCGCGAACGGGACGTGAGGGACTGTCCCGGATCGGAACAGCGACGACAGCGACCCGTCTCACACTACTGGCTACGGCTGCGTGACGGGTTTCGACATTTCGGGGTGTCGAAACTCCTCACGTGACTGTAGCCGACAGTATCAGTCGTCGGCGTCGCCCTCGATCGGCGTCCGGGAAGCCCGCCGGCTGGCCCGCTCGACGAACTCGTCGGGGAGTTCGTCGATCTCGCCCGCCTGGACGCCCCAGAGGTGGGCGTAGAGGTCGTCGTTTTCGAGCAGGTCCCTGTGCGTCCCGCGCTCGACGATCCGCCCGTCCTCCAGGACGACGATCCCGTCGGCGTCCTTGATCGTCGAGAGCCGGTGGGCGATCGAGAAGGTGGTTCGGTTCGCCGTGAGACGGTCGAGCGACCGCTGAATCAACATCTCGGTCTCGGTGTCGACGTCGGAGGTCGCCTCGTCGAGGATCAGGATCTCGGGATCCCGAAGCACGGCTCTGGCGATCGAGAGCCGCTGGCGCTGGCCGCCCGAGAGCTTCACGCCGCGCTCGCCGATCTCGGTGTCGTAGCCGTCGGGGAGGTTCGTGATGAACTCGTGGGCCTCGGCGGCCTTCGCGGCGTCGACGACCTCCTCGTGGGTCGCGCCGAAGGTCCCGTACCGGATGTTTTCCTCGACCGTGCCGTAGAACATGAACGTGTCTTGGCTGACGTACCCGACCGAGCGCCGGAGGCTGGGGATGGTGACGTCCCGGAGGTCGGTGCCGTCGACCTCGATCGACCCCTCGTCGACGTCGTACATCCGGAGCAGGAGCTTGAGGACGGTCGATTTGCCGGCACCCGTGGGGCCGACCAGCGCGAGCGTGTCGCCGCCGTCGACGGTGAAGGAGACGTCCTCGATGATCGTCTCGTCGTCGTCGTAGCCGAAGGTGACGTCGTCGTAAACGACCCGGCCCTCGTCGACGACTATGTCCTCGGCGTCCGGGTCCTCGGTGATCCGGGCGGGTTCGTCCATCAGCCCGAAGATGCGGGCGGCGGAGGCGTACGCCCGCTGGTACATGTTGATTATCTGCCCGAACTGCGCCATCGGCCAGATGAACCGCTGGGTGAACAGGATGAACCCGACGAACTCGCCGGGCGAGAGCCCGCCCGAAAAGAAAAGCGGGGCGCTCCCGGTCGTCTGGTATGTCAACACCCACACGCCGCCGAGGACGAACGTGAGGACGAACCCGATCCCCGAGAGGAGCCGGAGCCCGGGGAAGAACTTGATCCGGGTGCCGATCGCGTCCCAGTTGGCGTCGAAGTAGTCCTCGGAGACGTCGTCGACACGGTCGGACTCGTAGGGTTCGGTGTTCGAGGACTTGATCACCTGGATCCCGCCGAGGTTGTTCTCCAGCCGGGAGTTGAGCTGTCCGACCGACGACCGCACGTCGGCGTACTTCGGCTGGATCGTCCGCACGAACCGGTAGGTGAAGTAGCCGATCACCGGGACAGTGGTGAGGGTGACGACCGCGAGTTGCCAGTTCCAGTACAGGAGGATCGCCGCGATTCCGAGAACCATCACGCCCAGCCGGAACGCGGAGTTCATTCCGTCGTTGAGGAATCGTTCCAGCCGGTTGACGTCGTTCGAGAGGATCGACATCATCTCGCCGGTCTGTTTGTCGGCGAAGAAGTCCATGTTCAGCCGCTGCATCCGGTCGTAGGTGTCGGTCCGAATGGCGTGTTGGATGTTCTGCGCGAAGGAGTTCCACCCCCAGTTACGGGTCCAGTGGAACGCCGCACCGCCGAGGAACGACAGCGCGATCAGTCCGGTCGCGACGTACAACTGTTCGACCTGAGTTGTCGGCAGCCACGCGTCCGGGACGAGCCACAGCGAAAAGGGTCGTTCGTCGAAGAAGATCGAGTCGACGGCGACCGCGAGCAGGACCGGGGGGAGCAGGTCCAGAAGGCGGGCGACGACGCTGGAGGCGACCCCGACGGCGAACGCGACGGTGTTCTCCCGACCGTACTCGTCGAAGAGCCGGCGCATCGGGTTCTCCGCGCGCTCGCGCTGTTCCTCGAAGGGGTCGTCCTCGTCGAGGGGACTAACCATCATCACGTCTACGCGTTGTCGCTACTAAAGGCTTCCACAGGCGGGAGCGGCCGGCGCGAGTGTGCGGGTCCTGCCGGCGACCGACCCGGCCGCTCGGGCGAAAAACGTATGCCCTGCGGTCTCGCCGAATGCGGTACGGAGCATGGAGTACGCCCTCGTTGCCCGGTGGCTGGTCCTCTACGCCGCGCTCTTCGCGCTCGGGCTCCCCCTCGTCGCCCGGCTTCTCCCTCGTGCGGACGGTCGCGGGGCCGGGCTGGCGGTGCCGGCGGCGCTCGTCGTCCTCAGCGTCCCCGCCTACTGGGTCGGGCAGGTGGCGTGGGGCCCGGTCGCGCTCGCGGCCGGCGTCGCGACCCTCCTCCTCGCAAGCGGGGTCGCCGCCCTTGACCGCCCGGCGCTCCGGGAAGGTCGCGTGCGGATCGGCGTGGATATCGACCGCGCCGCCGCCACCGACGCCGCTGTCGTCTTCCTCTTGGGGTTCGGGTTCGTCGTCGCGGTCCGGGCGGTCGATCCTGCGGCGCTCCCGATCGGCGGGGAGAAGTTCCTGGACTTCGGGCTGCTGAAGACGCTCGACCGGTCGACGGTGCTACCGCCGGAGGACTTCTGGTTCGCGAACCGGCCGGTGAAGTACTACTTCGGCGGCCACCTGACAGCGACGCTGCTGTCGTGGCTGACCGCGACGCCGCCGCGGTTCGCGTACAACCTGGCGCTCGCTGGGTTCTACGCCGCCCTCGTGACCGCGGCGTTCGAGCTCGCGGCCGCCGTCGGCGCCGACCGGGGACTCTCTCGCCGGGTCGCCGGCGGGATCGCCGCGTTCTTCGTCGGCGTTGCGAGTAATCTAGTGACTACCGGTCGACTGGCGCTGCTCGCGCTCCCGGGATCCCTCGAGCGGACCGCCGCGAGGTACGTCGCGACGCGGACCGACTACACCGTCGAGACCATCCTCGCCGGCGCGGGATCGTTCAGCTACTGGAGCGCCTCCCGCGTGATTCCGGGCACGATCAACGAGTTCCCGCTTTTCGCGTGGCTGAACGGCGACCTCCACGCCCACATGATGGGGACGCCGACCCTGCTGCTCGCCGCGGCGGTCGGGTACGCGTACTACCGGACGCCCGTGTCGGCGGTGCGTCGCCGTCGCGTGCTCCTGTTCGGCGTGCTCCCGCTCCTGGCGGCGTGGCAGGCGGTCGTCGACACCTGGAGCTTCCCGAGCGTCCTCGCCATCGGGTGGCTGGCGGCGGTGTTCGCGCCCGCCGGGCCGTGGGCGCTGCTCCCGGCCACGAACCGGGTCCGGTCGGTGCTTCCCGGCAGCGGTCCGTCGGCGTCCGGGACGGCCGCCAGTGGGGTGGCATCCGTGACCCGAGCGGCGACCGCCGAACTCCGGCGCGTCGGCGGCGCGTTCGTCGTTATCGCCGTCGGCGCGACCGTCGCCGCTGCCCTCGCCGCGCCGTTCCTCCTCGGGACGGCCACGGGCGGCGGGGAGCGGTCGGTCGAGTTGCTCGGGCCGGAACTCCGGAGCGGGGTCGGGGCACTTCTCCTGGTCCACGGCGCGTTCCTGGTCGGACTGGGCGGCTACCTCCTCGACCGGATCCGGATCGACCGGCCGTGGGTGCTCGCCGGAGGCGTCGCCGTCGCGGCGGCCGTCGGGGTCCGGATCGGGTTCGCGGCGCTTGCGGTGTCGGTGCCGCTGCTGGTGCTCGCGTGGGTGGCGCTCCGGACGTCGGAGTCGGTGGGATACGAGGCCGTACTCGTCGTCGCGGCCGCGGGGTTGGTGACGCTCGTCGAAGTGGTGTACGTGAACGAGCAGGCCGGGCCGGGGCGGATGAACACCGTATTCAAGACGTACATCCAGGTGTGGGCGCTCTTCGGCACCGCGATGGGAGTGGCGGTCGCGGGACTGTGGGCCGACGCGGGAGCGACGGGGTCCGACGCCGACGCCCCCAGGCGGGCGGGCGACCCGACGGCCGACGCCGCCACCCCGACTCCCGGCGCCGCAGGCGGAAAGCCCGACCCGGATGCGGTCAAATCCGACGGCGGCGACGTCGACACCGTGCACACCGCCGGCGGCGACACCGACGGGATCCGGTGGCGACGGGTCGCTATCGTCGGGCTCGTCCTCGCACTCGTCGCGTCGACGGGCATCTACGGCGTCCTCGCGGTCGGGGCGCATTTCGGGAACCCGCCCGCGGGCGGCCCCACGCTCGACGCCACGGAGTTCGTCCGGACCGATCACCCCGAGCAGGCGGCCGCGATCGCGTGGGTCGACGCCCGCGAGGGGCAGCCGACGATGCTGGAAGCTCCCGGGACCGCGACCTACCCCGGCGGCACCGACGGCCGCGAGCGGGTGATGTACAGTTGGGGCGCCAACCCCGCGTCGAGCCTGACCGGCGTGCCGACGGTCGCCGGGTGGCAACACGAGGTGGGCTACCGCGGGCAGCCGGCGTATCTCGACCGCGTCCGCGACGTCGACGCGATGTACACCGGCGAGACGGCGACGCGGGCGGCGCTACTCCGGCAGTACGGGGTGGAGTACATCTGGGTCGGCCCGGGCGAGCGGGCCCGGTACGGGTCGGTGTCGTTCGGGATGGACGGGGTCGAACAGGTCCACCGTTCCGGCGACGTGATCATTTATTCGGTCGATCGTGACGCGCTGCCAGAAGCGTGAACGGTCGGAAAGTGGGGATGCGCTACGATCCGCGCTCCTGGATGATGTCGATCGCCTCGGCGTCAACAGCCACGACGTCCAGAAAGTGGGGAACGAACTCGCGTTTCTCGAAGGTCTCGCGTTCGTCCTCGGTGCCGACCGTACACCACAACTGCGGGCGGTCCGCGCCGTGGTAGTCGCTTTGGCGATCCAACGAGAAACAGACGACCTCCTCGCCGTCGACCTCGATGACCGCGCCGCGACCGATTCCGGGGTCCCCGCGGATGATGATCTTCTTCATACCGGGTCGTTGCCACACTCGTGGCTTAACCGCTTCGGAGACGCGTCGGGGGCGCACTCCGAACCAAACGGGTTTTAACCGATCGCCGTGAACTTCACGTAAGGTCGATATCCATGGAGATGCCACGCCGATTCAACACGTACTGTCCGAACTGTGACGGACACCACGAGCACGAGGTCGAGAAGGTCCGGACGGGGCGTTCAACCGGGATGAAGTGGAACGCCCGGCAGACCCGCCGCGGTAAGGCCGTGATCGGGAACGCGGGGAAGTTCTCGAAGGTCCCCGGTGGCGACAAACCCACCAAGAAGACCCACCTGAAGTACATCTGCTCGGACTGTGGCAAGGCCCACATGCGCGAGGGGTGGCGCGCCGGGCGTCTCCGGTTCCAGGAGTGACGATGGCAGGAAACTTCTATCGTGTCCACTGCCCGGACTGTGACAACGAACAGGTCGTCTTCGGCAAGGCCGCCTCGACTGTCAACTGCGCCGTCTGCGGGACGACGCTCGCGACGCCCACCGGGGGCGACGCCGAGATCCACGGCGACGTTGTCGAGACGGTCGAGCGCCGCTCGGCCGAGGCGTAACCCACTCAACGGAGGATTCAGGATATGAAGTACAGCGGTTGGCCCGAGTCGGGTGAACTGGTCGTCGGCGACGTCGACGAGATCACCGACTTCGGTGTCTTCGTCGACCTCGACGAGTACGAGAACAAACGCGGCCTCTGTCACATCAGCGAGGTCGCGAGCGGGTGGATCAAGAACGTCCGCGACCACGTTCGCGAGGGACAGACGGTCGTCGCGAAGGTTCTCGACGTCAACGAGGGGTCCCAGCAGATCGACCTCTCGATCAAGGACGTCAACGAACACCAGCGGAAGGACAAGATCCAGGAGTGGAAGAACCAGCAGAAGGCGGACAACTGGATGGAGATCGCGTTCGGGGAGGACGTCGACGACGAGCGCTACACCGCCGTCGCGAACGCGCTCCTCGCGGAGTTCGACTCCCTCTACGGGGGGTTCGAATCCGCCGCGATCCACGGCACCGAGGCGCTTACCGACGTCGACCTCGACGACGACGAGGTCCAGGCAGTCGTACAAACCGCCCGCCAGAACGTCTCGGTTCCGTACGTCACCGTGACGGGCTACGTCGACCTCCAGTGTCCCACCGGCGACGGCGTCGACTCCATCACCGAGGCGCTGCAGGCCGCGGAGGGCAACGGCGAGGTCCCCGAGGAGATCGACCTCGAGGTCACCTACGTCGGCTCCCCCGAGTACCGGATCCGGGTCCAGGCGCCGGATTACAAGACCGCCGAGGGCGCCCTCGAATCGGCGGCGGGGCGGGCCCGCGAGGCGATCGAGGCCGTCGGCGGGAGCGGGGAGTACCATCGCGAGCGCCGCGAGGACGACGAGTAGCGGGATCTCCCGATGAAGTCGGACATTCGAGTGTGTACGGCGTGGCGCGACGCCCACGACCGCCCGGTCTACACCCTCTCCGACACCTGTCCGGAGTGCGGCGAGGCTACCGAAAACTCCGCGCCTGCGCCGTTCGACCCCGAGGATACCTACGGCGAGTACCGACGTGCTCTTAAACGCCGGGTCCACGAATGATGGTATGGACGATATCGAAGTCGAGACGGTCGCGGAGCCGACGCTCCACGATCCGGCCCTGATCGAGGGATTGCCCGGTGTGGGCCACGTCGGCAAACTGGCCGCCGAGCACCTGCTCGAGGAGTTCGACTCCGAACTCGCCGCGCGAGTTCACGCCGACGAGTTCCCCCCACAGGTCGGCATCGACGGGGACGGAGTCGCGTCACTGGCGTGTGCGGAGTTCCACGCCGTCGACGCCGGCGACCGCGACCTGCTCGTACTGACCGGCGACCACCAAGCGCAGTCACACTCCGGCCACTACCACGTCACGGACGCGTTCTTAGACGTCGCGGCGTCGTTCGAGGTTACCGACGTCTACGCGCTGGGCGGCGTCCCGACCGGCGAACTCGTCGACGAACCCGACGTGCTGGGTGCCGTCGGAAACGAGGCGGGGCTCGACCCGCTGGCGGACGCGGGCGTCGAGTTCCGGGAGGGCGAACCCGCCGGCGGGATCGTCGGCGTCAGCGGCCTGCTGCTCGGACTCGGCGACCGCCGGGACTTCGACGCGTCGTGTCTGATGGGCGAGACGAGCGGCTACCTCGTCGACCCCACCAGCGCGCGAGCGGTCCTCGAGATCCTGGAGGAGGTCGTCGGCTTCGAGGTCGACTACGACTCCTTGGAGGAGCGCGCCGAGGAGATGAAGGAGGTCGTCGAGAAGATCCAGGAGATGCAGACCCAACAGCAGGGGATGCCGGCCGACGACGACCTGCGGTACATCGGGTAGCCACGCGACGCCTCGAGTTCGCCGACACCTGCCGCTCGCGTCTCGGGTTCGCCGACGCCTACCGCTCACGCCTCGAGGATGTCGTCGTCGTCCCCGGGCGGGACGGCGAGTCGCCCGTCGAGCGACGTGACCGCGAGCCCCCCGACCTGGACCCCCGCGCCGACCTGCACCCGGATCCGACCCGGGCGGTCGACGAAGTGACCCTGCTCGACGATCACCGTATCCGGGAACTCGCCGTCGAAGGCGCCGACCTCCCGGAGGTACGCGCCGCAGGCGCCCGCCGCGGTCCCGGTGGCGGGGTCTTCCGGGATCCCCAGCGAGGGTGCGAAGGCGCGGGCGTGGAGCGTGGAGTCGCCGTTGAGGGTATCGAACGTGAACGCGTAGACGCCGGCGGCGTCGTACTCCCCGGCGAGCGCCTCGAGTGCGTCGTCGTCGGGTGCGGCCCCGCTCAGGTGCGTCAGGAAGTTCACCGGGACCATCAGGAAGGCGAGGCCGGTCGAGGCGACCGCCGTCGGGAGGTCGGCGCCGACGTCCCGGAGCGCGGCGGGATCGATCCCGAGCGCGTCGCCGAGGCGGTCGTAGCCGATGTCGACGCGGCGGACCGTCGGCCGGGTCCGTGTCATCCGGACGACCCCGTCGGGGTCGACCTCGACGTCGAGCACGCCCACGTTGGTCTCGACGGTATGCTCGCCGGGGTCGATCGCGCCCGCCTCGTGCAGGTGGGCGTGGGCGGCGATCGTGGCGTGGCCACAGAGGTCGACCTCCTGTGTCGGAGAGAAGTATCGGAGCCGCCGGTCGGCGTCGTCGGACGGCAGGACGAACGCGGTCTCGCTGACTGCAAGCTCCGCGGCGACGGCCCGCATCCGGTCGGCCGACAGGTCCTCGGCGTGGGGGACGACCCCGGCAGCGTTGCCGGCGAGGTGATCGGTGGTGAACGCGTCCACGAGCAGCGCGCGACAGGTGTCCATGGAGCGGAAACGGCCGCCCGGGTCAAAAAGTCCCCCTCGCAGGGGCGAAGGCGAACGAATTAAGCCGTGGGCTCTACCCGTACCCAACGGTGACTGATAATGGGCAACCTGCCCGATGACTTCGACTGTACGGTAACCAACTGGGAGTACATCTACGGACTGTGTCGCGAGGTGAGCGACCAGGTGAAGGCGGCCGACTTCGAGCCCGACGTGGTGGTCGCACTCGCCAGGGGTGGCTGGTTCGCGGGGCGGTGCAGCTGCGATTTCCTGGGGCTCGACGACCTCACGAGCCTGAAGATGGAGCACTACGTCGGGACCGCCGAGAAGGGCGGCGAGCCGAAAGTCCGGTACCCGATGCCGGAGGGGAGCGTCGCGGGCAAGGACGTACTCGTCATCGACGACATCGCCGACACCGGCGGGTCGATCGAGCGGGCGTACGAGTACGTGACCGACCGCGACGCGGATACGGTCCGGACCGCGACGCTACAACTGCTGGGAACGAGCGAGTTCGAACCCGACTTCGTCGGCGAGCGCTTGGCGGAGTGGACCTGGATCGTCTACCCCTGGAACTTCATCGAGGACATGGTCGACCTGGTGTCGGGCGTGATGGCGAAAGCCGACGGGGAGGCGTTCGAGGTCGACGGGATCCGGCGCGCCCTGTCGGAGTTCCACGGCATCGATCGGATCGAGATGGAGATCGCCCAGCCCGACCGGATGGACGAGGTCCTCGCCGAGATGGAGCGTCGCGGCGTGGTCGAGTCCGCCGGTGGCAATGCCTGGCGGCTAGCAGGCTGAACGCCCCACGCGTCGACCGAAGCCCTTGCGTACCGATTTCGAGTAGAGCAGGTGTGGTCGCTCCGGTCTCCGTTTTCACGACCGCCAGCCTCCCGATTGTCGCCGTCGGCGGTGTCGGGTACCTGACGGGATCGATCCGTGACGTCGGGACCGACGAGGCTCAACACGGTCGTCGTCTACGCACCCGCGCCCGCACTCGTCTTCCACAGCCTTGCGACAACGACGCTTGCGGCGCTGATCCTCGTCACTGCGCTCCCCGACGCCGGCAACTACGGGATCCCCGTCTCGAATTTCGCGTTCGGCGGGACCGGGCGATCGACAGCGGTGGTGGCGCCGTCGATGCAGGCCGTCCTGATCTACTCTCTCGGGGGTGTCCCGCCGACCGGGTCGACTGTAACGTCGACGCTCCAGTTGGTCGGTGACTCGGCGATTCCCTCCGATACGTCTCGTCGTTGGGATCCAACTCGCCCGAACCGACGTTGGATCGACGCCGTCGACCGTCGGCGGCGCGGTCGGGCTAACAGGCGACCTGCCCGCCGAGCAGTCTCGGCGTCAATCTCCACAACGGGGTACAGCCGGTGTTCGTTCCGCACCCGCGGCTGTTCGTCCTCACGTCCGGCCATCTCGATGCCGTATGCCAGCTCCCCGATCACCGGTGCCGGGAGCCACTGGACCTCCCCGGACGTTGCGAGCCCCTCTCCCATCTCGAACGCACCGCGGTCCCCGTTCCCGAGCGCGATCAGGAACGACGTGTCGAGAATCAGTGTCACTCGGAGGACGATAGAACGGAGAGCACGTCCATCGCGTTCCCCGGACCCGCCACGTTTTAGCGCCGCGGCACCCCCACACCACGCATGAGCATCGGATTCATCGGCGGCAGCGGGATCTACGACGCCCTGCCACTCCGGGACACCCGCGCGGTCGACGTCGAAACGCCGTTCGGAGAGCCCTCAGCGCCGCCCACGGTCGGGGAGTTCGGCGACACCGGTCGGGAGGTCGTGTTCGTTCCCCGCCACGGCACCGATCACCAGTACTCGCCGACGACGCTGCCGTACCGCGCGAACGTCTTCGCGCTGAAGCAACTCGGCGTCACCCACGTGCTGGCGTCGAACGCTGTCGGCAGCCTCCGGGAGGACCTCCCGCCGCGGACGCTGGTGCTCCCCGACCAGATCTACGACCGGACCAAACACCGCGACCTGAGCTTCTTCGACGACGGGATCGTCGTCCACCAGGGGTTCGCGGAGCCGTACTGCCCGGAACTCACCGACATCCTCGCAGAAGCCGCCGGATCGGCCGCCGACACCGACGTGGTCCGCGGCGGCACCTACGTCTGTATCGAGGGGCCGCAGTTCTCGACGCGCGCCGAAAGCGATTTCTACCGCGATCAAGGCTGGGACGTCATCGGGATGACGACGATCCCGGAGGCCAAACTCGCTCGGGAGGCCGAAATGTCGTACGCCACGATCGCGGGCGTCACCGACTACGACGTGTGGAAGACGGACAGCCAGGTTAGCCTGGAGGAGGTCCTGGAGAACGCGGCGGCGAACGAAACCGCGATCAAGCGGGCCGTCGAGGCCGCGATCGACGCGATTCCGGAGGACCACGAGTGCGGCTGTCACTCGGCGCTCGCGAACACGATCAACACGCCGGAGGCGGCGATTCCGGAGTCGACGAAAGGCGAGTTGGAGCCGCTGATCGGGGCGTACGTGGACTGATCAGTCGTCGTCGGCGGCGGGCGTGACCCCGTCGCCTGGCGCTGCGCCCGCCGGATCGTCGTGCACGGCTGCTGCGTCGCCACTGTCGTCGGGGTCGGCCGACGGGTTCCGGATCCAGAGGTCGCCGAAGAGGTCGTTCTGCTGGAGCGTGACTGCGCCGCGGTGCGAGAGGAAAAGCAGCGCGAGATACGTCGTGACCGGCGTTGCGGCGGCGTCGTCGACCTCCGCGAACAGCACCTCGTCGCGGCCCCGGTCGTAGTGAACCTCGATCGCCTCTCGGACGGCCGCGATCGAGGTTTCGATGTCCTCGGAGTGGGCGGTGTCGGTGACGTCGGCGGCAGTCGGTTCGGCGTCGTCCCGCCGGGCGTCGTCCGCCCGGTAATCGAGCGTCTGCGTGCCGCGCCGGCCGCCGCGCGGGGAGTCGGAGGTGTCGTACTCCCGGTGACGCTTCCACCACGACTCCTGTTCGGCCTCCCTGAGTTCCCGGACGAGTTCGTCGAGCGTCTCGGGGGAGCCACGGGCCTGTTTGCGCTCGAGTCGCCGGTCCATCTCCGCCTCCAGGGCGTCGACGGGGTCGAAGCCGGCGGGGCCGTCGTCGGTATGGTCCACGATCGGACCGCCACCCGGGCCCTCCAGGGCTGCCTCCCAGGGTTCGGGGTCGGGGTCGGCGTCGTCGCCGGGGTCCAGCAGCGCGTCGCTCTTCATCCGGAGGAGGACCGCAGCGTAGAACAGCGCCCGGCCCGACGTCCGGAGATCAGTCTCCTCCAAGCGATCGAGGAAGGCGTCGGTCGCCGCCACGAGGTCGACGTCCCACGGGTCGATCTCCCCCTCCTCGGCGAGTTGGACCAGCACCTCCACCGGCTCGACGTCGTCGGTGTCGTCCGTGCTGTCGTCACTGGGAGGCCCGCCACCCGGGTCACGGCCGGCGGCGACGGTGTCGGGGGTGGGATCGGCCGAGGGCTGCGCGCTGGCGGAGTCAGTCATCCGCGGGCACCTCCGGGTCGGCGTCCTCGCCCACCTGAATCCCGGTGACCGCGCTGACGTTGTCGCCCTGCATCGTCACGCCGATCGCGCGCTCGGAGCGTTCCAGCAGTGCGGAGCGGTGGGAGACGACGACGAACTGGGCGTCCGCCGAGAGGTCGTCGACCATCTCGCCCACCCGCTCGGCGTTGGCGGCGTCGAGGAACGCGTCGATCTCGTCTAACGCGTAGAACGGCGCGGGGTTGTGCCGCTGGATCGCGAAGATGAACGCCAACGCGGTGAGTGACTTCTCCCCGCCCGACATCGCAGTCAACCGCTGGATCGGCTTGTCGCCGGGTTGAGCCTTCATCGTCAGCCCGCCGTCGAAGGGGTCCTCGGGGTTCTCCAGGTGGAGGTCTCCGGTTCCGTCGGAGAGTCGCTCGAAGATGTCGGTGAAGTTTCCGTTGATCGCGTCGAAGGCGTTCATGAACGTCTCCTTCTTCTGCCGGTCGAAGCGGTCGATCCGCTCCTCGATGGCCTCGCGTTCGTCGACGAGGACGTCGCGGCGGTCCTGGAGGTCGTCGAGTTCGGATTGGACCTCGTCGTACTCGTCGATCGCGAGCATGTTCACCGGCTCTAAGGCCTCCATATCGGCGGTGAGCCGGTCGATCGCCGACTGGACCTCGTCGTGTCCCGGAATCGCCTCGGGGTCGTAGTCGCCGACCTCGGCGTCGAGTTCGTCGATCTCCCACGACAGCCGCTCTCTGGTCTCCCGCAGGGAGTCGAGGTTCGACTCGATCCGATCGACCTCCTCACGCTTGTCGTCGCGGTCGGTCTTCGCCGCCCGGAGCGTCGCCTGGAGGTCCTCACGGTCGGCTTTCAGTTCCGCGAGTTCGGCTTCGAGTTCCTCGACCGCCCCGCGTTTTTCCTCCAATTCGGCCTTCCGCTCCTCGATTTCGGCCTCGTGGTCACGGATGTCGTCGCGGGCGTCGGCTTTCTTCTCTTGGGCCGTCTCGATCCGCTCTTGGAGGTCGTCGAGGGCGTCCTCGGCGTACTGTTGTTCGAGTTCGAGTTCGTTGAGCCGGGCGTCGAGGTCGTCCATTCGCGACTCCGTTTCGTCGATCTCGTCGCGGATTCCGTCGGCCTCGGCGGTCAGCTCGGGGATCTTCGAGTCCGCAAGGTCGGATTCGAGGTCGTCGATCTCGGCTTCGGTCGCCGCGAGTTCGGCTTCGATCCCGTCGATCTCGTCGTCGAGCGCCTGCATGTCCGCGTCGACCGCCGAGCGCGCCTCGCGGAGGTCTTCGATCTCCGCCTCGAGCGCCTCGATCTCGGCTTCCGCGGCCTCGAGATCTCCCTCGGCGTCGTCGATCTCCGACTCGATCGATCGGACGCGGTCGCGGGCGTCGGCGGCGCGGTCGCGGGCATCCTCGATGTCCTCGTCGAGTTCGCGGATCTCCGCCTGCAGGCTCCGGCGACGATCCTCCAGCGTCTCGAGGTCGCCGGCCAACCGTTCCAGGCGGCCGCCGCCGGATTTCGAGAAGGAGTACCGCGACCCGCCGCCGGACCCGCCGGTCATCGCGCCGGACCGTTCCACCAGGTCGCCGTCCAGCGTCACCATCCGATAGTCGCCCATCAGGTCGCGGGCGGCCGACATGTCCTCGACGACGACGGTCGACCCCAGGACGTACGAGAAGATCCCCTCATACTCGGCGTCGTAGTCGACGAGGGTCCGCGCGAAGTCGACGACGCCGGGGTGGCTGGGAAGCGACGGTAGCCCGCGATCCTCCATCTCGGTGATCGGGAGGAACGTCGCCCGGCCGGCGTTTCGGGATTTGAGGTAGTCGATGCAGTCGGAGCCGACGCCGTCGTCGTCGACGACGACGTGCGCAAGCCGGCCGCCGGCGGCGGTCTCACACGCAGTGGCGTGCTCGCCGTCGACCGCACCCAACTGCCCGACCGTGCCGTGGACGCCCGCCCGACCGGCGTTCAGGATCGTGGTGACCGACCGTGGCCAGGAGGCGTCGCCGTCGTCGCCCGCGCGGGCTTCGAGGGTGGCGTACTCCGACCGTTTCGATCGGATCTCCTCGACGACGGCGTCGAGATCGGATTTCAGCCCCGATTTCTCGACCTGGAGATCCTCGACGATTCCCTCGATCTTCTCCTGGTTCTTCTCGGCCTTGTCGAGTTCCGAGTGGAGGTCCGAGACCTCCGCCCGTAGGTCCGGGAGGGTCCGTGTGAGTTCCGCGATCCGATCCTCCGCTTCGGAGATCTCGGTTGCCCGCCGCCGGGTGTCGTCGAGGAGCCGGTCCTTCTCACGCTGGCGGTCGTTCCGCTCGGTCTTCAACTCCTCGAGCCGGGACTTCCGCTGTTTGAGGTCGGCCTTCAACTCGTCGTACTCGGCATCGACGTCGTTGATCTCGGCTTGAACTTCGGCGAGGTCCGTTTCCAGGGACCCGATGTCGGACTTCACCGACGCCCGTTCGACTTTCACCGACCGGATCTCGGTGTCGAGGTCGTCGATCTTCTCCTGTTTGCGATCCAGTTGGACGAACGCGTCCCGACGGTCGCTCTCCGCATCCCGGATCCGGGCTTCCGCGGCGTCGATCGCGTTCTCCAGCCGGTCGATCTCGCCTTTGATCCCCTCGATCTCGGATTTGATCCGTAACTGTTCGTCCTCGCCCGTCCGCTCGATCTCCGCCCGGAGCCCGTCGAGTTCGTCCTCGAGCCGGGTGACGCGGCCCTGCCGACGGTCCAGTTCCGCGCGCTCGTCGGCGAGGTCGGACGCGACGTCGTCGATCTCGGTTTCCGTTTCGGCGAGGTCGTCGCGTTTGTCCTCGAGTTCGGCGGCCTTCCGATACCCCTCGTACTCCTCGCGCTCCTCGCGAAGCGACTGGTACTCGAGGGCGGTTTCGCGCTCGTCCTCCAGCTGATCGAGCCGTGTTTCCTTCTCCTCGATCCGGAGGTCGGCCTCGCCGATCCGGTCTTCGACGGCGTCGAGCTCCTCGAAGGCGTCCGTCTTCTTCGCGTCGAACTCCGCGACGCCCGCGATCTCGTCGATTATCCCACGGCGTTCGTGGGGCGTCATGTTGATGATCTCGGTCACGTCGCCCTGCATCACGACGTTGTACCCCTCGGGGGTGATCCCCGCCTGCGCCAGCAGATCCTGGATGTCCGAGAGGTTGCACGCCCGGCCGTTGAGGTAGTAGTAGGAGTAGTAGTTGTCCTCGGTCTCCTTGACTCGGCGCTTGACCGTGATCTCGTCGACGCCGCCGATGTCCTCGCTTCCGGCGGCGTTGACGACCTGCGAGCGCTCGAGCGTTCGGTCGGCATTGTCGAGGACGACCGTGACCGACGCCTCCCGAGCGCCGGTGCCGGTGCCGGGGTCGCCGCCGGTCCCGTCCGCGTGGCCGGGGTTGTAGATCAGGTCCGTGAGCTTCTCCGCGCGGATGCCGCGCGTCCGGGCCAACCCCAGCGCGAACAGCACGCCGTCGATGATGTTCGACTTCCCGGAGCCGTTCGGCCCGGTCACGACCGTGAAATCCTCGTAGAACGGGATCCGCGTGGGCCGCCCGAAGCTTTTGAAACTGTCCAGAACGAGCTCGTTGATGTGCATAGGGTGCTGGGGCGTTGCCCCGGTTAGGCGACGATGATGTCGTCGTCGGTCGTCACTGCCTCGTCGTCCGTCCCGTCCTCACCCGTGTTAGTCCCGTCGCCGCCGGCCGTGGTGTCGTCCGCGGACGGGGTGTCGCTGCCGGCGCGGACGAAGTTGGCGCCGTCGGTAGCCGTATCGGAAGCTCGGCTGCGGGACGCCGTCTGTGCCCGCGGCTCGGTGAGGGGGTCGGCGTCGTCAGGCGCCGTCCCCGTATCGGGCGTTGCGTCCGCCTGTGTGTCGGCGCCGGCGTCGTTCGCCGGGCCGGAATCGTGGCCGACAGTCCGGGTCCCGGCAGTGAGGTCCACGTCGACGGACTCCTCCAGGAGCCGAACCCGCTCTTTGGTCTCGACGAGTTCCTCCGTCAGCCCGTCGACGGTGGCCTGCAGCTTCGCGACCTGGGATTCGAGTTCGTCCACGCGATTGGTCATACCGTGTATGGGTCGGCTCCGAGCATATAAACGTACGTCAGACACGTACCCAGGAAATGATAGGTAGCGGACAGTACCCGGGTTCGCGACCGCCGAGCGGGAGTCGAGCGTCGGCCGGAACGAAGGGGGGCTTCCGGGGTCGCCGCTCCCTTGGATCGGTGCTCCCGTCGCCGACCGACCGCTCATACCGCGGTCCCGTTAGGCTTTAGCCGCGGTACGCCGAACCCCGACGTAATGACTGCGAAGGCGCTCTCGGAGGGGGACCTCGTTGCCGTCATCGGCTTGGAGGTCCACGTCCAACTCGAGACGGACACGAAGATCTTCTGCGGGTGTTCGACCGAGCCGGCCGACGACGAGGAGCCGAACACTCGGACCTGCCCGACCTGCTTGGGGCTGCCGGGCGCGCTCCCCGTCGTCAACGAGGCGGCCGTCGAGGCCGCCGTCAAAGTCGGGAAGGCGCTCGACGCCGACGTCGCCGAGAAAACCCGATTTCACCGGAAGAACTACTACTACCCCGACCTCCCGAAGAACTTCCAGATCACCCAGTACGACGCCCCGATCTGCGCCGAGGGCAGCCTGGCGGTCTCCGTGAAGGGCGACCGCCGGGAGGTCGGCGTCCGGCGCGCCCACCTCGAGGAGGACCCCGGCAGCCTCCGACACCAGGGCGGCAGCATAGATACTGCAGAGTACACCCTGGTCGACTACAACCGCGCGGGCACCCCGCTGATGGAGATCGTGACGGAGCCCGACTTCCGGAGTCCCGCAGAGACCCGGGCGTTCCTCGCGAAGTTGGAGGAGGTACTCGAGTATCTCGGAGTCTTCGACGCCGGCCGCGACGGGTCGCTTCGGATCGACGCCAACATCTCGCTCGTGCCGGAGGCGGCGGTGGGCGAGGGCGGCGAAATCAGCGACGACGCGCTCGAATCGGCGAACCGAACCGAGGTGAAGAACATCTCGAGCCACAAGGGTGCCGAGCAGGCGCTGGCCTACGAGGTCACCAGACAGCGAAACGCGGTCCAGCGCGGCCGCGCGATCGAACAGGAGACACGCCACTGGGACGAGTCGCGAGGGGTCACCGTCTCGATGCGGTCGAAGGAGGCGGAGAAGGACTACCGTTACTTCCGGGAGGCCGACCTCCCGCCGCTTGCGGTCCAGGGGTGGAGAGACCGGATCGACATTCCGGAGCTTCCCGACGCCCGCCGGGAGCGGTTCCGGGAGGAGTACGGCCTCGACGAGGAGTCGGCGGCGAAGCTCACGTCCACGAAGGCGGTCGCGGACTTCTACGAGGACGTCGCCGCGCGCTTCGCCTCCGATCTAGCGGCGACGTGGGTCGCGGACAACCTACTGGGCGAACTCAACTACCGCGAGATGACGATCACGGACGTCGACCACCGGCTCGATGAGTTCGCGCGCCTCGTCGAACTCGTCGACGCCGGCGAGATCACCGCGAAAAACGCCGAGGAAGTCGTCCTACGGCGAATGCTCGACGAGGGGGAGGACCCCGATTCGGTCATCGCGGCCGAGGGCCTCGGCACTGCCGACGACGACGAGGTGGCAGTCGCAGTCGAGGACGCGATCGAGGAGAACCCCGACGCGGTCGAAGACTACCACGCCGGCGAGGGCGGCGCGATCAACTTCCTGGTGGGCCAGGTGATGGGCAAGACCGGCGGGAGCGCCGATCCCGGCGACGTCAACGCGCTCCTCCGGGAGCGGCTCAAGGAGTAGCGGCCGCCGGAAGGAACCACACCACACCGAACCCGTATTCCGCGTGCACGGCCGCGCTGTCGACTGTTCGGCCGGTCCGACCGCGAAAGGTTTAGGCCACCACCTCGCGTAGCGACGGCCAATGAGTCAGGGCCCGGAACTCATCATCACCGAGAAGGACAACGCCGCTAGGCGGATCGCGGACATCCTGAGCGGCGGGTCCGCCGAGTCCGAGCGAACGCGCGGCGTGAACGTTTACGGGTGGGGCGGTCGGCGGTGTATCGGCCTGTCGGGACACGTCGTCGGGGTCGACTTCCCGCCCGAATACGACGACTGGCGGGACGTCGAACCGGTCGAACTGATCGACGCCCCGATCGACAAGCGGCCCACCCAGGAGAACATCGTCTCGGCGCTCCGGCTGTTCGCCCGGAAGGCAGGGCGGGTCGTCATCGCAACCGACTACGACCGGGAGGGCGAACTGATCGGGAAGGAGGCCTACGACTTGGTGCGGGAGGTCGACGACGAGGTCCCAGTCGACCGGGTCCGGTTTTCGTCGATCACCGAACAGGAGGTGACAGACGCGTTCGAAGAGCCCGACGACCTCGATTTCGACCTCGCGGCCGCCGGTGAGGCCAGACAGATCGTCGACCTGGTTTGGGGCGCGACGCTCACCCGCTTTCTGTCGCTGTCGGCCCGTCAGCTGGGCGATGACTTCATCTCCGTCGGCCGGGTCCAGGGTCCGACCCTGAAGCTGATCGTCGACCGCGAACGCGAGATCAAGGCGTTCGATCCCGAGGACTACTGGGAGCTGTTCGCCGACCTCACAAAGCGCGGCGGTGACGCCGACGGCGCCTTCGAGGCCCAGTACTTCTATGTGGACGACGACGGCACCGAAACCGAGCGGGTGATGGACGAGGCGGCCGCCGAGGCCGCGTCCGAAACCCTCGAGGCCGCCTCGACCGCGACAGTCGATTCCGTGCGCCGGCGGACCCGAACCGACGACCCCCCGGCGCCGTTCAACACCACACAGTTCATCCGCGCGGCGGGGTCGCTGGGGTACTCCGCCCAGCGCGCGATGAGTATCGCGGAGGATCTCTACACCGCGGGGTACGTTACTTACCCCCGAACCGACAACACCGTCTACCCCGACGACCTCGACCCCCGCGAGCTGCTCGACGCCTTCGTCGGGACCCGGCAGTTCGGTGACGACGCCGACGCGCTGCTGGAACAGGACGACGTCGACCCCACCGAGGGCGACGAGGAGACCACCGACCACCCGCCGATCCATCCGACCGGGGAGCTGCCGGGTGCTGCCGACCTCGACGACGACGAGTGGGAGGTGTACGAACTCGTCGTTCGCCGGTTCTTCGCGACCGTCGCCGAGCCGGCGACCTGGGAACGTCTCCGAGTGGTCGCGGGCGTCGAGGCCCCGGACGAGCCGCTCTCGCTGAAGGCCAACGGCAAGCGCCTGCTCGAGCCGGGGTACCACGCGGTGTATCCGTACTCCAGCGCGAGCGAGTCGTTCGTCCCCGACGTGTCCGAGGGCGAGGAACTCGCCGTGACCGGTACCAGCTTCGAGGCCAAGCAGACCCAGCCACCGCGGCGGTACGGCCAATCGCGGCTGATCGAGACGATGGAGGATCTCGGGGTGGGGACGAAGTCGACGCGCCACAACGTCATCCAGAAGCTCTACGACCGCGGGTACATCGAGAGCGACCCGCCGCGACCCACCCGGCTGGCCCGCGCGGTGGTCGAAGCCGCCGAGGAGTTCGCCGAACGCATCGTGAGCGAGGAGATGACCGCCCAACTCGAGGCGGACATGCAGGCGATCACGCGGGGGGACGCCACATTGGCGGATGTGACAGAAGAATCGAGGGAGATCCTCGATGAGGTGTTCGAGGGGCTGATGGCGTCCGGCGAGGCGGTCGGCGAGCACCTTCAGGAGTCGCTGAAGGCCGACCGAACCGTCGGGGAGTGTCCCGAATGCGGCAGCGACCTCGTGATCAGACAGAGCCGGCAGGGGTCGTACTTCATCGGGTGTGACGCCTACCCCGCGTGCACCAACACCCTGCCACTGCCATCGACGGGCAAGCCGCTCCTTCTGGAGGACACCTGCGAGGACCACGGACTCGCCCACATCAAGATGCTCGCCGGGCGGAAGACGTTCGTCCACGGCTGCCCGCTGTGTCGGGCCGAGGCCGCCGACGCCCGGGCGGACCGGGTCATCGGGTCGTGCCCGGAGTGCGGTGTCGGAGCCGCGGCGTCTGCGGCGCCGCGGGACGGAGGTGGCGACGCCGCCGACGCCGGCGGCGAACTCGCGATCAAGCAACTCCGGTCGGGGTCACGCCTGGTCGGCTGTACCCGGTACCCGGAGTGTGAGTACTCGCTGCCGCTGCCTCGCCGCGGTGAGATCAAGGTGACTGACGCCGCCTGCGACGAGCACGGTCTGCCCGAGCTCCGGATCGTCTACGAGGGCGACCGCGACCCCTGGGAACTGGGGTGTCCGATCTGCAACTACCGGGAGTACCAGGCCGAACGGGCGGGCGGCTCGGAACTCGAGAGCGTCAGCGGGATCGGTCAAAAGACCGCCGCGAAGCTGCAGGACGCCGGCATCGACGACGTGCCGTCGCTGAAGCAGGCCGAACCCGACGCGGTCGCAGCGCGGGTCGACGGGGTCGGCCCCGACACCGTCCGGGAGTGGCAGGCAAAGGCGGACTGAGCGTACTGTTGTGGGTGTCGCTTGGGAGTTCGCACGTCAGGAGACGGATCGCTCAGTACA
>CAZDEJ010000008.1:0-33215 GCA_964504395.1 uncultured Halobellus sp.
CGCCAGACAGACCCTCGGGGCGATGCTCGCGGGGTTCGTGCTGATGTTCTCCCGACCCTTCGAGATCGGCGACTGGATCGAAGTTGCCGAGGACGAAGGCATCGTGACCGACATCACGATCGTCACCACCCGGATCCGGACCGTCGACGGCGAGTACGTCATGATTCCGAACGACGTTGTCTCGTCTCGGAGCCTGATCAACCGCAGCCGGAAGGGGCGGCTCCGGATCGAGGTGGAGGTGGGTGTCGACTACACCGTCGACGCCGAGCGGGCGGCCGAGGTTGCCCAGGACGCGGTCGAGAGGTTAGACGAACCGATGACGGTCCCGACGCCACAGGTCGTCCTCGAGCGGTTCGACGACTCCGCGGTGATCCTGGGAGTCCGATACTGGATCGACAACCCCAGCGCCCGCCGGCGGTGGCGGTCGAAGACCGCGGTGATCGGGGAGGTCAAACGCGCTTTCGAGGACGCGGGGATCAGGATCCCGTTCCCGCAGCGTGAACTGATGGGGCGGGAGGAAGCCGACAGGTTCGTGCTCGCGGGCGGCGACCAGAACGCCGGCGGGGCGAGGAAGCCGTGACCGACGGAACGCGGGACAGCCTCGCCGACCGCCGGGGGGCGGAGCGGACGGTCTATCAACCCGCCGAGGACTCGGGGCTGCTCGCGGCGGCGATCGAGAGGCGGGGGCACGGCCGGTTGCTGGAGGTCGGAACGGGGTCGGGGTGGGTCGCGGAGCGGTCGACCGACGTCGACGCGGTGTGCGAGGTGATCGCGAGCGACCGGAGCCCTCACGCCTGTCGGGCGGCGCGGGAGCGGGCGGCAGCGGGTGGCTCGGGCAGCGGCGACCCGTCGTTTTCGGTCGTCCGGGCCGACCTGCTCGCCCCCTTCGGCGACGCGGCGTTCGACACCGTGGCGTTCAACCCGCCGTACCTCCCCACCGATCCGGAGAACGAGTGGGACGACTGGATGGAGCGGGCGCTCTCCGGGGGCGAGTCCGGACGCGAGGTGATCGAGCCGTTCCTGGAGTCGGTCGGGCGGGTGCTCGCTCCCGGTGGCGTGGTCCTGTTGCTCGTGAGTTCGCTCGCGGGGTACGACGCGGTGCTGGAGTACGCGGCCGACTGCGGGTTCGGGACCGACGATCCGGCCGCCGTTGTCGAGGAGTCGTACCCCTTCGAGACGCTCTCGGTCGTCGGATTGACGCCGTCGTCGCAGTATAACTATTAGGTATATTTTAAGTAGCAAATATTAAGTTCCGGTATTTCGTAGGGTTCGACGATGACTGAATTCGTTGCGACGACACCCGGCCTGTTCCCCGTACCGGACACCGCAAAGTCCGAGTTGGCGGATCTGAAGGGCCACCAGAAGGGAGACCTGATCTCCGGCGACGAGTCCGACGCAGTCGCGACCGTCTACGACGACGCGCGGTCGACTGTCGTCGACGAGCAGCTCGACGCCGGGCTCGACCGCGTCGTCGAGGGACACCTCCGGTGGGACGACATGCTCGCGCACCCGCTCGCGGTGGACGACGCCGTCGAAACCGGCGGGATCGTCAGATACTACGACAACAACAACTTTTACCGTGACCCCCGGGTCGCCGGCGAGTTGACCCCCTCCGGCGACGTCGCCGAGGAGTTGGCCGCTGCTGCGGACCTGCTGGGCGACCGCGACCCGCCGCTGCAGGCGACGCTACCGGGGCCGTACTCGCTTGCGACCCTCGCGACCGACGACCACCACGGCGACAGTCGGGAGTTCCTCTCGGCGGTCGCCTCGTTTCTCGCCGGCGAGGTCGAGTCGTTCCCGAATCACGGGACGCTGTTCCTGCTCGACCCGTCGCTGGTGACGGCCCCACCCGACAACGACCTCGCGGCGGCCGTACCCGACGCGATCGACACCGTCGCGGGTGCAACCGACGCCGACGTCGTCGTCCACACCTACTTCGGCGCGCTCGACGAGAAGACCTACGCCCACCTGATGGACGCCGACGTCGACGCCCTGGGGCTCGACGTCGTCGCCGCCGATCGGGAGCAGACCGTGTACAACGCCGTCGAGTACGGCGTCGCCGACCACGTCGCCCTCGGCGTCGCCGACGGCCAGAACACGCTTGTTGAGTCCCCGGAGACCCTTCGCGACCGGGCGGAGTGGTTCGCGGAGCAGGTCCCGGCGACCGACTTCGAGCGGGTGTACCTGAGTACGAACACCGAACCGTTCTACCTCCCGGTCAACAAACACCGGGCGAAACTCGACGCGGTGGGAGCCGCGGCCGATCTCGAGACGGAGGTGCGTGCGTAATGGCCCGGATCGCCGACAACCGCGCGCAGTTCAGGCCCGACGACCACGACGGCGACCACTTCCTCCTGACGACCGTCGTGGGGAGCTACCCCAAACCCTCGTGGCTCAACCGTGCGACGGACCTCGCCGACGACCCGGACGCGCGGTTCGACGACGAGGCTCTTGAGGAGGCCCACGACGACGCCGCCCGGCTGATCACCGAGGAGCACGAGCGGACCGGGTTGGACACCGTCGTCGACGGCGAGATGCGCCGCGAGGAGATGGTGGAGTATTTCGCTCACCGGATCCCCGGCTACGAGTTCAACGGGCCGGTGAAGGTGTGGGGCCACAACTACTTCAACAAGCCCTCGGTGGTCTCGGAGGTCTCCTACGACGAGCCGTGGCTGGTCGACGAGTTCGAGTTTACTTCGAGCGTCGCTTCAAACCCGGTGAAGGTGCCGATCACCGGGCCGTACACCCTCGCGCGATGGTCGTTCAACGAGGCCTACGACGACGAGGCGGCGCTGGCGTACGACCTCGCGGACCTGGTGAACCGGGAGATCGAGCAGTTGGTCGACGCCGGCGCACGGTACATCCAGATCGACGAACCCGCCCTCGCGACCACGCCCGGCGACCACGCCATCGTCGGGGAGTCCCTGGAACGCATCGTCGACGGGATCGGGGAGGACGTCCGGATCGGGCTTCACGTCTGCTACGGCGACTACTCCCGGATCTACCCCGAGATCAACGACTTCCCGATCGACGAGTTCGACGTGGAGCTGTGTAACGACGGCTACGAACAGATCGAGGTGTTCCAGGCGCCGGAGTTCGAGCCCGACCTCGGACTCGGCGTCGTCGACGTCCACGACGCCGAAGTCGAGAGTGTCGAGGAGATCAAGCGCAACATCCGCCAGGGGCTGAAAGTGGTCCCGCCGGAGAAGCTCACGGTCTCGCCGGACTGCGGCGTGAAGCTGCTGCCGCGGGAGGTTGCCTACCGGAAGACCGAGAACCTGGTCCGGGCGGCCCGCGAGGTCGAGGCGGAACTCGACGCCGGCGAACTCGACGTGCAGTTGCCCGAGGCGTAGGCGCCGGACCCGTCTCCGCTACACCCACTGTCGCCCGCGTTCGACCCGCTCGCCGGAGGCTGTGTTACCGTACAGGTCCGCGTGCGTCGGCGTGGGCGCGACTCCTCCCGTCAGCACCGCCGCCCTGAAGATCGCACGGAGCGCCGGAACGTACCGGCAGCCGGGTTCCGCGCCCGCAGGGCTCACGCGGGTCCGACGGCCGCGCTCGGGTGTAACCGTCGGACGGCGGAGGGCGGCTCGGCGGAGTGCGGGCCCGGGGTGTGGCGCCGGCTACCCCTCGTAGAGCCAGGCCGCGTCGATCCGCTCGTAATCGAGTAGTTCGTCGTCGTCGAAAAAGAGGTCGATCTCGCGTTCGTTTGCGCCCTCGTCCTCGTGGTCGGAGGCGTGGACGACGTTGCGGCCGAGATCCAGCCCGAAGTCGCCGCGGATCGTGCCGGGGTCCGACTCGGCGGGGTCGGTCTCACCCACCATCGAGCGAACCTGCCGGGTCGCCTCGGCGCCCTCCCAGACCATCGCGAAGACGGGTCCGGCGGTGATGAACTCGACGAGGTCGTCGAAGAACGGCTTCTCGGCGTGCTCGCCGTAGTGGTCGTGCGCGAGCGCCTCGTCGATCCGCACGAACTTCCCGCCGACGAGCTTCAGCCCGCGTTTCTCGAACCGGGAGACGATCTCGCCGATGAGGCCGCGCTGGACGCCGTCGGGCTTGACCATCACGAAGGTGCGCTCGTCGTGATGGCTCATTCGGTATCCTCGGCGCCGCCGGATTGAGTCCACTCCAGATCCCGGGGTTCACGCCCCAGCTGGTAGTTCTTCTCGGCTTTCGAGTCCTTGAAATGGAGGATCGTTCCGTCGTTCTTCACGAGCATCGTCCCCGTGCCGGGTTCGATCTCCTCGCCGGTGAAATCGCAGGTGCGCGTCTCGACCATACTATCGGCCCCCGATGGAGTCGGCGTCGCGTTGGGTCTCCCGCAGTTGGAGGATGTCGCCCTGCCGGACCGGACCCAGAACGTTCCGGGTGATGATCCGGCCCTGGTCCGAGCCCTCGCGGATGCGGCATTTGACCTGCATCGCCTCGCCGTGCATCCCAGTCTTGCCGACGACCTCGATGACCTCGGCGGACGTGGAGTCGCCGGCGGTCTCTTCTGCGCTCATCGTGGTTTACCGGAGTTCCTCGACTTTGCCGGCGATGTCCTCGACGTCGTCGTCGGCGTCGCCGGCATCGACGATGGCGGCGGCGGCCGACCCGACTTCGAGGCCCGCGGCGCGACCGACCTCGTCTTGGGTCTCGATGAAGACGTACGCGATGCCTTTCTCGTTTGCGAGTTCGGGCAGGTGCATCACGATCTCCTCTGGGGAGACGTCCTCGGCGATCAGGACGAGTTCGGCGGTGCCGCGTTCGACGGCTTTGGTCGTTTCGTTGGTGCCTTTCTTTACTGTGCCTGTGTCTCGGGCGACCTCGAGCGCCTCGAGGGCGTCCTCCGCGAGGTCGGCCGGAACGTCAAATTCTACGTATACTGACATTTGTGAGGTTCCTCTCCTGCACGCGGGCTCGACTGCCCCGCCGGAACCGCACCGCGTCCCTGACGGCGGGGAGCATCATCAACCCCGGGCAGACTGTAGAGAGAGGTTGCTCGGGATGACATAAAAGCGCTTTCAATGTCGGTCCGGCGTGTGACGTCGGCCCACGGGGCTACCGTCCGGATGTAGGCTCTTCCGGGCCGGCAGTTACCCCGAGCGCAACCCCCTTACCACACGGAGTCGATTCGGGTGATATGAACCTCGCCCGGCTGGCGCGGGAGCTTCAGGAGGCCGCCGAGCGGGCCGATCACCGGCGGTTGGTGGTGCTGGCCGGCGGCCGGGACGCCGGCATCGATGCCGCGTTCGACGTCGTGGCCGGCGCGGAGGCTGCCGACGACGACGTCGCGATCGTCACGACCCGCGAGGGGTTCCGGTTCGAGCGGGTGGCCCCCGAACGCGCCGGCCGACTGCTCGGGGCGACCCGGCGGGTCGTCGTCTGCGACGCCCACGAGGCCGTCTCCCCGAACGTGCTCGGCCGGCTGGTCGGCGTCGTCGACGGCGGGGGGCTGTTCGTCCTCCTCACGCCGCCGTTGGACGCGTGGCCCGACCGCGCCGGGTCGTTCGCCGACTCGTTTGCGGTGCCGCCGTTCGACGCCGACGACGTGGGCGGCCGGTTCCGCGAGCGGCTGGCCTCCACGCTCCGGAGCCACCCCGGGGTCGCCGTCGTGGACGTCGACGCCGGGACGGTCGAACGGCGGGGCGAGGCGGAAGGCTCACCGCCGATCCGGTCGTCGCCGGCGATCCCGGCCGCGTCGGCCCGGGAGTTCCCCGCGGCGGCGTACCGGGCCTGTCTTACGGCGGACCAGTCGCGGGCGCTTCACGCACTGGAGGCGCTGGCGGAGGCTGGAGCGTCCGATCCGGCGGCAATCGTCGTCGAGGCCGACCGGGGGCGGGGGAAGTCGAGCGCCGCGGGGCTGGCCGCGGGGTCGCTCGCGGCGGCAGGTCGCGACGTCCTGGTTACGGCACCGGAGCGCCGGAGCGCGGCCGAGGTGTTCGATCGAGCGGCGAAGTTGCTGTCGGAGCTAGGCGAGCGTGCCGACCGGGGCGACGGAACCATCGCGGCTGTGGGCGGCGGTCGGGTTCGGTTCCGGGAGCCGGGCGAGGCTGGGGCGCTCCCGGAGCGCCCGGACGTCGTGTTGGTCGACGAGGCTGCGGCGCTTCCGGTCCGACGGCTATCATCCTTCCTCGCTGCCGATGCGGCCGGGTTTTTTACCACGGTCCACGGCTACGAGGGTACCGGACGGGGGTTTTCGGTCCGGTTCAGGGGGCGGTTGGCCGACGCCGCTCACGACCTCAGCGACGTGTCGCTGTCGGAGCCGATCCGGTACGCGCCCGAGGACCCGGTGGAGTCGTGGGCGTTCCGCGCGTTACTGCTCGACGCCCGACCGCCGGTCGATCCGCTTGTCGCCGACGCGTCGCCGTCGTCGGTGACCTACGAAACCCCGTCGGCGTCGGAGTTGGCGGCCGACGAACACCGGCTTCGGGCGGTGTTCGGGCTCTTGGTGTTGGCCCACTACCGGACCGAACCGGACGACCTGGCGCGGCTGCTCGACGCCCCCAACCTCCGGGTCCGAACGCTCGAGCACGACGGGCACGTGGTGAGCGTCGCGCTGCTCGCCCGCGAGGGGGGACTCGACGCCGACACGCGCACGCGGGTGTACGAGGGCGAGCGGGTTCGTGGAAACATGCTTCCGGACGTCTTCACCAGCCAACTCCGCGACGAGGCCGCCGGCGTTCCGGTTGGGTATCGCGTCGTTCGGATCGCCACCCACCACGCCGCGCGGTCACGGGGGCTCGGATCGACGCTGCTTGCCCGGATCCGCGAGGAGTTCGACGGCGACGCCGACTACCTCGGAGTGGGGTACGGCGCGACGCCGGACCTCCTCGAGTTCTGGGCGGCGAACGGCTACCGGGCGGCCCACCTCTCGACCACCAGAAACGACGCCAGCGGAGAACACTCCGCGTTGATGATGGCCCCGCTCTCGCCGGCCGGCGAGACCCTCGCTCGACGCCACGGCCGGTGGCTCCGCAACCGACTGCCCGACCAGCTTCCGGACCAACTCCGCGACGTCGACCCGGACGTGATCCGCGGGGTGTTGGCGGCGTGTGCGCCGGGTGAGCCCCCCGAACTCGCCGACCGGGAGTGGCGGATCGTAGTCGGCGTGGCCGCCGGCCCCGGGCAGTACGCCACCGCGCCCGACCCGTTCCGCCGGCTCGCGGTCGCGGCCCTGACAGGCGCGCCGGCTACGGCTGGCGCTGGCGGCGGCGACGGGGAGACGCCGACCGATGCGGTGCTGACGCCGCGGCAGGAGCGGCTGTTGGTGCGGAAGGTGCTCCAGTCCCACCCGGCGGAGGCTGTCGCCGCGGAGCTCGGCTACCCCTCCGAGCGGACCTGCCTCCGGGCACTGGGGGCGGCGTACGCCGGCGTGGTGGATCGCTACGGCGGCGGTCTCGACGTCGTGACCCGGGAGCGTGACCGGTTCGAGGGGTAAGCACATCGACGGTCGGTGGTCGCCGCACCCCCGGCATCGGGACGGAGGTTTATATTGGATCCCGCAACCACTGCCGCCGTGACGTAGCCACGACCCCGTATCGGATAGCGGATGTCCGGCACGCCGATGCGGGGGCCGAACTGCCGGCTGTTCGCCGGTCCCGACCGGATCCGGCGGATTCATCCCGCCGGCAACACACCTTCGGGCATGGATCCGCTTGGCTGGGTCGCGGTTGCGCTGGCCGCCGCCGGTGTGATCGGGTCGGTCCTGCCACTGGTCCCCGGCGGGGCACTCTCCGTGGCCGGCGTCCTCGCCTACTGGTGGTCGACGGGATACGCGGAGCCTTCGACCATCCTCGTCGGGGTGCTCGTCGCCGTAGGGCTGCTCGCAGCCGTGGTCGACTACGGTGGCGGGGCGATCGCCGCCCGGGCCGGGGGTGCGTCGGCCGTGACGACCGCGGCCGCGGTCCTCGTCGGGATCGTGCTGCTCTTCGTCGCCGGGCCGATCGGGTTCGTTATCGGACTCGCCGCGACCGTGTTCACGATCGAGTTCGCCCAGCACGCCGACGCGGAGGCAGGACTCCGGGTTGCGGCGTACGCCACCGTCGGGGTGTTGGCGTCGACCGCAGTGCAGGTGCTTCTGACCGGCTCGATCCTGGTTGTGATGGTACTGATTGCAGTCGTGTGAAGGGTACTCTTGGAGGGTATACACCCGAAGTCACCGGCAACGGATTCGGAAAGAACGGCTTCGCAGGAAGCGACGTCCGTCGAACCTCACTTCACGCGGCGCGGACGAACGTCACCGGACAGGAGGACTCGAGCATCACGTCCTGTACGGTCGATCCGAAGAGGGCCTTGCCGGCGGGCGACCGGCCGCGTCCGCCGAGGACGATCATGTCCGCGTCGACCTCGTCGGCGAGTTCGACCAGCCGCTGGCCCTGGGAGGCCCCGTTGCTGAGCCGGCCGGAGGCCGTGACGTCGATGTCGGAGCCCGCAAGCGTCTCGCCGAGGTCGCGGACCGAGACCTTCCGCTCGGCGATGGCGCTCGGCGTCACCTCACTGTCGTCGGTGAAGTTCAGCCGACTGCGCGCGTTCTCGTACTCCTCGTCGTCGAAGACGTGTGCGAGGATGATTTCGGTGTTCGAGGGGTCCGCGATATCTGCGGCCGTGGCTGCGAGTCGGTCGGCTATGTTTTCGCCCTCGCCGTCGGCGGCGAGTACGATCGTTTCTAAGCTCATAGTACAACCAAGTACCCCGGCGAACTTAGTACTTACGAAAATTTACTCGATATGTAGTAATTATTTATTTCCCGCCAGGGACGCGGTCGTGTCCGCGCCGCGCCGACGGTGGAATTATATCTGTCCTGATCGTACACGGCTGCGTGAGCGTCAACGTCGAGACACGGGTGGACGCCCCGGGGTCCACGGAGTACGCGTCCGACGCGTGGGAGCTAAAGGAGCGGATCCGGGAGACGGAGGGGGTACTCAAGCAGCGTCGGTCGTTCTTCATCGACGCCTACCGCCGGGCGCGGGACCACCTCCTCGTCGTCGAGGACGACATCGTCGGCTTTGCGTCGGTCCGGCGGGACGGCTACATCCTGTTTTTGGGGGTCGCACCCGAACACCGCGGCGACGGTCACGGGAAGCGGCTCGTGGCGGCCGCGCTTCAGGAGCACGACTCGGTTTCGTGTCACGCCCGAGCGAGCAACGAGTCGGCACTCTCGTTCTACAAGCACCTCGGGTTCGACGTCGAGCGCCGGATCACCGGCTACTACGAGGACGGCGGTGACGCCTACTACCTCCGGCTGGGCGACGGGTCGTCGCTCCGCGGGCGGTTCGCCGACTTCTTCCGCCGGTCAGTCGTCGGCGAGTGAGCCGGGTCCTCCGACGACTCGGATCGAGTGAACGACGTTGCAGACGCTTCAAACGGTTTCGACGCCGTTGTCCGTAATCACCTCATCCACCAAGTCGACCGGCGTCGCGTCGTATGCGGGGTTCTCGATGACGACGTCCTCGATGGGTTCGAGCGAGATCTCGCCCGGGGGCCGGAGCTCGTTCTCGAAGACGAACCCGCTGTCGACGATCTTCGCCGCCGAGCCCACGACCGTCACCGGCACGTCGAGGTGGGCGGCGGTGGCGACGATGGGGTACGTCCCCACGCGATTGTAGAGCGTGTCGTCGACGATACAGTCCATCCCGATCACGACTCGGTCGCACTCCGCGAGAAAGGATCCGGCGGCGCTGTCGACGAGGAGGTGCGGTTCGACGCTGTCGATCCCGGCCAGTCGGCGCGCGCACTTCCGGCCGAGATACCGCGGCCGTGCCTCGGTTACGTACGCCGTGAGATCGGCACCGTCGTCGACGGCGCCCTCGACCGCCTCCAACACCGTCGAGGAGAAGTCGTGGGTCAGGAACGTCTCGCCGTCCTCGAACGTCGGCGCGGCGCGTCTGGCCGCCCGGGACTTGCCCTGTCGGACGTCCTCGACCACGCGCTCTGTGACGTCCGCCAACAGCGACTTCGACGCCTCGACCGAGTCCTTCCGGTCGACGACGTTGACCAGGACCGTCTGCATCGCGTTGAACAGCGACGCGTGCGAGGGGTTCGCACGCTTGAGCGCGCTGGCGTTGCGCTCGAGGTCACGCTCGAACTCCTCGACAGTGGCGTGGTCCCGGCCGAGGAGTTCCGAGAGCGCCCGGGTCGCTTTGACCGCGACGACCGAGGAACTGTGCGTCTGCATATCCCGGATCTCCGCGATCGTCTCGTCGATCATACACCAGGGTCGGCGACTCGGGTAAAAGTCCTTCCGGCAGTACGAATGCTACCCGAGTACCACGGACCCTTCGAGAATCATCGGAGTGGCGACTCCGGAGGCCCCGCGCTCCCGACTCGGGCCTCGTTGTCGTTCGAAAGACGCAAACCGTCTTTCGTGATCACGAGAGAGTGTCGCCCTCTCGGAGGACGGTCCTCGTCGCTCACGCCGTTCGCTTCTGCGGTCCTTGCGTCGGCCTCCTTCGTCGAGAGCGCGGCCCCTTCCGGTCCTATCCGAGGGCGGTTCCGGGTCGACCATTGCGGATCCGAGGGTCGCCGGCCGTTTGACCGTGGGATTCCTCGACCGCCTTTGATCACCCCTCTCCGGGCGCGTCGGGTCCGTCGGTAACTTCTTCGGAGGGCGCGTCCGGGTCCTCGCCTCCGTCGCCGGCGTCGATCCGCCGGGCGTAGAGGTAGATGCCGATCGCGACGACGAACCAGACGACCGCCCCCACCCGGATCGCGAACTCGACGCGTGCGCCCCACGTCGGAAGCGTAGTCCGAGCGGACAGCACGGCGACAAGCGGCGCGCCCACGACGATAGTGAGCACGAACGTGGTCTGCATCACCCACCCGTAGTCGACCCCCTCGGGGTCGGACGTCTCGACCGGTTGCACGCCTCGTCATTCGGCGGACGGCACAAATCGGTGCCGGTCGGGACGTCACGCGGGCTGGAGAAAGGCCGCGAGTTCGTCGTTGAACGCTACGGGGGCTTCGAGCATCGTGAGGTGGGCGGCGTCGTCGATCACGACCGTCTCGCAGTCGGGGAGTTCCTCGCAGAGCCCCTCGTGGAAATGCGGCGGCGTGAACCGATCGTGCTCGCCGACGACCGCGAGCGTCGGCGCGTCGACTCCCGAGAGGCGGCCCCTGAGGTCGACCGCGTGGGCGGTCCGAAGGTCGCGGTCCAGGACCGCCGATCCGGTCTCCCGGAGCGCCGCCCGCGAAACCGCGAGGGTCTCGTCGTCGGCGTCGTGAAACAGGTGGCCGGGGGCGTGAAAGAACTCGACAGCCCGCGGGAAGTCGGCCGAGGCCCACTCGAGGAGGTCCTGGAGAACGGGGAGTCGGCAACCGGCACCGGCGAGCACCACGCCGGAAGGATCGAGATCGCGCTCGACGATGCCGGTGAGTACGACCGCCGCGCCCAAGGAGTTCCCGAGGAGGACGTCGGCGTCGACGGCCTCGGCGACCGCGACGACGTCGTCGACGTACGCCGACAACGTCTCGTAGCCCGGCATCGCCGAGATGTCGTCGCTTCCGCCGTGGCCGCTGAGGTCGACGGCGACCAGCGGGTGGTCCGTCGCCACCCGGGATTGGGGAGTCCAGACGCGGTGGGAGCCGCCGCTGCCGTGAACCGCGAGCACCGTATGCCCGCGACCCCCGCGGTCGGACGTCCGATAGGCCGTGCGTCGGCCGTGGTGTGACACGCTGTGCATACTGGGTATACGGGGAGTATTGAGATAAATCCCCGACGCGGCCGCCGTGTCCGTCCGAGGCCCGTTCGTGTACGAATCGCAATTCTATCGCTCTGCAGCGCACACCGACGCTGTCCTGCGATTCGCTGTCGATACATTCATATAGTAATAGACCTAACTTGGAGTTAGGAACACCAATGCATACCTCACAAGAAGCCGGTAGCGACGGACGGATGGTTCGGCGATACGAATACGACAGCAGCCGGGTGCTCGCCGCGGACATCGGGGCGTCGGCCGGCGACGTCGACGTCGACATCGTCGGGACGACTGCGATCGTGGTCGCCGACGGCGGCGACGAGGTATCCGAAACGGAGTTCGAGCTCCCCGGCCCCGACGCGACCGTCGGGGTCAGCAACGGCGTGGTGACGTTCGAGGTGGACCGATGAACCTCACCGTCAAACCCCTCAAGCAGAAGGACGCCGGCCGCGGGCTCGCCGCGCTCGACCGCGAGGCGATCGACGAACTCGGGCTGGAGGGCGGCGACTACATCCGGATCGACGGCAGCGGCGGCACCGCGATCGCCCGGGTGTGGCCCGGCTACCCCGAGGACACCGGCACCGGCGTCGTCCGGATCGACGGCCGGCTCCGACAGCAGGCCAACGTCGGAATCGACGACACGGTCGACGTCGAGGCCGCGGACATCAAGCCCGCGAAATCCGTGTCGGTCGCGCTCCCGCAGAACCTTCGGATCAGCGGCAACATCGGCGGACACCTCCGCGACAAGCTCGCCGGCCAGCCCGTCACCGCGGGGCAGAACATCCGCGTGCCCTTCGGGTTCGGCTTCATGAGCTCGTCGAGCCAGCCGATCCCGCTGAAGATCGCCGAGACCGACCCCGACGGCACCGTCGTGGTCACCGACTCCACCGAGGTGTCGATCAGCCAGACGCCCGCCGAGGAGATCGCCTCCGACGCCGGGTCCGGGGACGACACCACCCCCTCGGTCGCCTACGAGGACATCGGCGGCTTGGATAGGGAACTCGAACAGGTTCGGGAGATGATCGAGCTTCCGATGCGGCACCCCGAACTGTTCCAACGGCTGGGCATCGAGCCGCCGAAGGGCGTCCTCCTCCACGGCCCGCCGGGGACCGGCAAGACCCTGATCGCGAAGGCCGTCGCAAACGAGATCGACGCCTCCTTCCACACGATCTCGGGGCCGGAGATCATGTCGAAGTACTACGGCGAGAGCGAGGAACAGCTCCGCGAGATCTTCGAGGAGGCCGAGGAGGCCGCCCCGGCGATCGTCTTCGTCGACGAGATCGACTCCATCGCGCCGAAGCGCGGCGAGGCCGGCGGCGACGTCGAACGCCGCGTGGTCGCTCAGCTCCTCTCGCTCATGGACGGCCTCGACGAGCGCGGCGAGGTCGTGGTGATCGGCGCGACCAACCGCGTCGACGCCATCGACCCTGCGCTCCGCCGTGGCGGTCGGTTCGACCGCGAGATCGAGATCGGCGTCCCGGATCGGGAAGGCCGCAAGGAGATCCTCCAGGTCCACACCCGGAACATGCCGCTGACCGACGGGGTCGACCTCGACGCCTACGCCGACAACACGCACGGCTTCGTTGGCGCGGATATCGCCAGCCTCGCGAAGGAGGCCGCGATGAACGCGCTGCGGCGCATTCGGCCGGAACTCGACCTGGAGGCCGACGAAATCGACGCGGAGGTGCTCGAGTCGCTCTCGGTCAACGAGACGGACTTCAAGGAGGCCATAAAGGGGATCGAGCCCTCGGCGCTCCGTGAGGTCTTCGTCGAGGTCCCGGACGTCACCTGGGAGAACGTCGGCGGGCTCGAAGACACCAAAGAGCGCCTCCGGGAGACGATCCAGTGGCCGCTCGAGTACCCCGAGGTCTTCGAAACCCTTGACATGCAGTCCGCGAAGGGCGTCCTCATGTACGGCCCGCCGGGCACCGGCAAGACCATGCTCGCGAAGGCCGTCGCCAACGAGGCCGAGTCCAACTTCATCTCGGTGAAGGGGCCGGAGCTGCTCGACAAGTACGTCGGCGAGTCCGAGAAGGGGGTCCGCGAGATCTTCAAGAAGGCCCGCGAGAACGCCCCCACGGTGGTGTTTTTCGACGAGATCGACTCCATCGCCACCGAGCGCGGGAGTGGCTCGGGCGATTCGGGCGTCTCCGAGCGCGTCGTCTCACAGCTCCTGACCGAGCTCGACGGGCTCGAAAGCTTGGAGGACGTCGTCGTGATCGCGACCACCAACCGCCCGGATCTGATCGACGCTGCGCTGCTGCGGCCGGGGCGGCTGGACCGCCACGTCCACGTGCCCGTGCCGGACGAGGAGAGCCGCCGGGCGATCTTCGAGGTTCACACCGAGCACAAGCCGCTGGCCGAGGGCGTCGACCTCGACCGCCTGGCCGCCAGAGCGGAGGGCTACGTCGGCGCCGACATCGAAGCGGTCTGCCGCGAGGCGTCGATGGCCGCAAGCCGGGAGTTCATCGACAGCGTCGACCCCGAGGAAGTCGCCGACTCGGTCGGGAACGTCCGCGTGACGATGGCCCACTTCGAGCAGGCGCTCGACGAGGTCAGCCCCAGCGTCACCGACGAAACCCGCGAGCAGTACGAGCGGATCGAAGAACGGTTCGATACCACGGAGAACACCCGCGCCCCCGAGGCCGGCGTGGGCCGGACGTTCCAGTAGTCACAGGGACGACGCCGGCCCGCCTGAACTCTTTGCGGCTCGTCCCGCGTACCGCCGGTGCGTCTACAACGGTCGCGACACCCGAAGGCAACCGGTGTCGTGACGCTCGGTCTTCGACGACGAGCCGATCCGTATGCGCGATTACGGCTCCGACTGCGGGTCGCCCACGCGCTGCTGTGAACCCGTTGGCTCTCTCCTCGAATCACTGTAACTACGCTTGCCTGTCGTGTACATCGACGAAAACGACGCAGCCGTCGACGACACATGGGGGCGGGCGTCGGCCGGCCAGCGACCTCGATGGTTCGTGTCAGGTGCCGTTTCCCGGGCCGTGGTCGTCCGGACCCGGCTTGGGCGGCAGGTAGAAGCGGACGACGTTGCCCCGCCGTGTGCGACGCTCAACCCCGACCTCTCCCCCCAGGGACTCCACACACCAGCGCATCACGAACAGGCCGACACCGGAGCCGTGACGGGTGCTGGTTCGGGCAGCCGGCCGGAACAGCACGTCGAGTTCGGCGTCGTCGATCGGCGGATTCCGGTCGAGAACGCCGATCTCCGCACGTCCGGTGTTGGGCGACCGACCGACACGGATCTCGACCGACGGCGTCTGGGTATCGTTGTGGACGATCGCGTTCTCGACCGCGTGTCGAAGCGCATAGGGGAAGGCACGGTCGGTGCTGATCCCGACAGCCTCGCGCTCGGTGACTGTGAGCTCCGCGTCGGGGTAGTCCGCCCGGCACTCGGCGACGACATCCGAGACGGCCGTGGCGGCGTCTCGCACCTCACGGTCACCCGGATCGGCGGTGACCGCCTGCTGGATCTGTCTGACCGAGGTGGCGACGTTGCCGAGTTCCATCGCGGCGTCGGCGATGGTCGACGCGGCGGCACGCATCTGCTCGGGGTCGTCGCCGTCGACGATCTCCTCGGCGTATCCCGCCACGATCGCCGACTTGTTCCTGATGTCGTGTCGGAGGACGCGCCAGAACAGCTCTTCGCGGTGTTTCGCGTCGCAGTGGTCGGTGATGTCACGGATCTCCGCGCGGACCAACCGGCCGTCGTCGGTCCGAGGCGACAGGTGGACCCGCACCCACACGAGCGCCCCGTCGGCGCGCTTCACCCGCCAAGTGAACGCCTGTGCGTCGCCGGCGGACGCCGCGTGGAGTCGCTCGCGGAAGTCCGACGCCGAGAAGTGGTAGGTGTTCGCGGTGTAGCGGTCGATGTCGAGCGACCGGAGCGCTGCGCGGTCGTACCCGAGTACCGACACCGCGCGGTCGTTGGCGTCTACGATCGAACCTTCCGTCGGGTCATACAGCGCGATTCCGGTGTGCAACGCGTCGTACGCCGGGGACAGCTTAGAGCCGCGTTGCGAATCCATACGAATCATCGTCGCGACCGTTGCGGATTAGTCCTCGCTATGAGGGATATATAGAGGTCCGTACCGGGACGGCTCGCTCGCCGGCGGCGGTCCGACAGGAGACACGCGGCGGCAGTCGCCGAGAGCAGGTCGACGGCCCTCCGGCGGACGGCTCCGCGCCCGGCTACGCCGGATCGACCCCGAGGTCGTCGAGATCCGCGAGGATCGTCTCGGCGTGGCCGTCAGGCGACACGCCGTCGTACGTGAGCGCAACCTCGCCGTCCGGATCGATCACGTACGTGTTGCGGAACACGCCGTCGAAGGTGTTGCCGAACACGTTTTTCTCGCCGTAGGAGTCGTACTTCGCCGAAACGCTGCCGTCCTCGTCGGACAGCAGCCGAAACGGGAGGTCGTGCTCCGACGCAAAGGCCGCGATGTCGGCGACGGGATCGTCGCTGATCCCGAGGACCGTCACCCCCCGGTCTTCGAACTCCGCGTAGGCGTCGCGGAAGCCGCACGCCTCGGTCGTACACCCGGGCGTGTCCGCTCGCGGGTAGAAGTAGACGACGACGTAGTCGCCGCGATACGACGACAGCGACACGGCGTCGCCGCGGTGATCGGGAAGTTCGAAGTCGGGCGCTGGATCGCCAGGAACGAACATTGGCCGCATTTCCGCCGGCGGCGGTTTGATACTGTTGGCTACAGCTACATGAAGACTTTCCGCACCCGGGGTGTCGAGATCCGTTACGTGGCTATGGCCAACAGTCTGAGGCTATCGAACGGACGGCTCGGATACCGGAGGTCAGTCGTCCGGGTCGACTTCCTGTGTGATGCGTGCGGGGTTCCCGCCCACGACGACGTCGTCGGGCACGTCCGCCGTGACGACGGCACCGGAGGCGACAACCGCGTTGTCGCCGACAGTGACACCGGGATTGAGAACCGCCCGCCCGCCGATCCAGACGTTGTCGCCGACGGTGACGGCCGCACCGTACTCCGCGCCGGTAGCCCGCTCAGCCGCGTCGACCGGGTGGGTCGCGGTGTAGATGTGGACACCCGGTCCGAGGTAGCAGTCCCGGCCGACTGCTACCCGACACACGTCCAACACGACGCAGTCGAAGTTCGCGTAGAAGCCCTCGCCAACGTGGATGTTGTAGCCGTAGTCGCACCGGAACGGCGGTTCCACGTGACACTCGTCGCCGAGCGATCCGAGCAGGTCGTCCAGAAGCGCGCGCCGGTGATCACGATCCTCGGCGGCCGTTCGGTTATACTGCCGGGTGAGATCACGCGCACGCTCCCGGTCGGCCACGAGTTCGGGGTCGTCGGGATCGTACCGCTCCCCGTTCAGCATACGTTGCTTTTCGCTGCCCATACGCCCGAACTCTCGGCCACGCCCAATATCCTTGCGGAGCGTCGTACGGACGGGCGGCCGGGGTCGTTCGACAGTCTGAATACCCTCCTCCGGAACCGGGCACACGTGATCGAACGTATCGATACCGAGGTCGAGATGCTGGAGCGACACCTACGGGTGCTTCGGGTGGTGATCCGAAACGAACCGATCGGGATCGTCCAACTCGCCGAGGAGCTCTCGATTCCGGATCACAAAGCCCGGTACTCGCTGCGGGTGCTCGAGGAGGGGGGACTGATCGAACCCACCGGCCGAGGCGCGACGACGACCGACGATCTCGGGGGGTACGTCGACCGGGCGAACGGCCGCATCGACGGCCTCCGGGAGCGGGTGGTCGGACTCGCGACCGACGGCGAAGGTGACGAGACTGCGGACGTCGTCGGCACCCACGCCTCGGAGCCGTAGGTCGACGGTCCGGACGGGGGGAGCCGGCCGCGCCGACTATGGGGTGTTCTCGGCACCGGGGTCGACGCTCAGTTCGAACCTGAGGTCGGCACCGGCCGCGAGCGCGTCGATCAGCGCGCGGTCGACGTCGGCGGCCGCGCCGTCGGCCCCGACCAGTACCGTTCGGCCGTCGACGTGGGCGCTCGTTCGCCCGACGTGGCTCCGCTCGCCCTCGAAGGACAACTCCGGGTGGCCGCGCCCCACGATCGTGTCGGTGATCGTGGTCCCGTCGTCGGTCGTCGCGGTGAACGTCGCCCGGATCGTCGCCGCGGGGTCCCGGCACGCGTCGACGAAGGCGGCGTCGAAGTCCGCCGGCACCCGGTCGGCGTCGACCGCGAGAATGCAGTCACCGGCAGGGGTGAGCCAGTCGTCAGTAGTGACCTCGAACGTACTCGTGTGCGCGGCGGAGACGTGCTCGTGGCCACGCGCCCGAACGACTTCTCGCATGCGTGAGCCTGGTCGCCGGCGGGGTAAATCCCGTACGGTTCCGACCGGTCATGTGTGAGAGCCGCCGCAGTGTGTGGGTCGGTACCACTCCGCATTTATATGCCGGCCGCCGACCGGGGGGAACGACTCACATCCCGTCAGCCGGTGTGTGTGTAGGGTATACACCCGATCACGCTTCCGGCAGGTTTATATTACGAAGCGACAAATCTATGAATACCAGAGCGCCTCCGGCGTTCCGGCGGCACAGCACGCAGAATGATCGGGAACACTTCTCCACGGTTGGCAGTACTGGGCAAGCGGCCGCCACGGTCCGGAGCGGTGATGGTATCGAGGATCGAGTACGTATGGTAACGCAACAGGACGTTCTTCAGAAACACGACGTAGAACCGCTAGACGAATCGAACAACATCGAGCTCACGGACGACAAGCTCGAAAACGACTCCAAGGGGCAGCTCATCAAGATCGCCGGCCAGCTCCGCGATCGACGAAACGACCTGAACCAGATGGCGTCGGAGCGGGCCTCCGCCCGCGACGACCTCAACGCGAAGACCCGCGAGAAGGTCGACGAGGCCCAAGAGCACCGCGAGAAGCGCGACGAGCTCAACGAACAGGTCCAAGATCACAAGGAGAGCCGCAACGAGCTCAACGCGAAGGCAAACGAGCTGTTCGACAAGGTCGAGCAGATGAAGGAGGATCTCGAGCTCGACGACGGCAAGAACATCGAGGAGCTCGAAGACGAGATCGAGCAACTCGAGTTCCGCCAGCAGACCGAGGTGCTCTCGACCGAGGACGAGCGCGAGCTCATCGAGAAGATCGAGGACAAGCGCGACGAGCTCCACGATAAAAAGGAGAAAGTCGAGGACAGCGGCGAGCTCGAGGCGCTGATCGAGGAGGCCGAGGAGGTCCGCTCGGAAGCCTCACAGCACCACCAGAAGGTCACCGAACTCGCCGACGAGGCGCAGGAGCATCACAACAACATGATTGAGGCCTACCGCGAGGCCGACGACGTCCGCGACGAGGCCGACGAGATGCACGACCTGTTCGTGGAGGCTCAGGAGGCCGCCGACCGCCACCACGAGGACTTCGTCCGCGTTCAAAAGCGGCTCCGCGAACTCGACAAGGAGGAAGAAGAAGAGCGGAAGGACGAGCGCGAAGAGGAGCGCGAGGCCGCAAAGGAGGAAGCCGAGGAGATCTACCAGAAGTTCAAGGAAGGCGAGACCCTCGACACCGAGGATCTGATGAAGCTCCAGAAGACCGGGCTGCTGTAGTCGGACGCGGTCGCTACTGCGGGCAGGCGGATCTTTCTGCGGCACGGACACGCACCGCCCGGAGCCGCGCAAGTGGACGATCGTCCACCGGGGGTTCTTTATCGGCGTGTGCCGTGACATCAACCGTGACGACCTTGATCCTGTGTGTCGACCGGTCCGACGACATCCGGCTGGCCGCGGGACTCGAAAGTCCCATCGTCGGGTGGGAAGCCGTCCGGTCGCTGGTCACTGACGTCGGTCTCGACGACCCCGAGGACTCCCGGGTCAACTGTCTTCTGGAGGCGCTCCGGGTCGCCCGCGACCTCCGCGACGACCGCGAGGAGTCGGTGCTCGCGGTGGTGTCCGGCGGCGGCGACTCCATCGTCGGCGCGGACCGGTCGCTGTCGAAGCAGGTCGACGACCTGGTCGCGGAGCACGATCCCGACGCCGCGGTCGTCGTCGTCGACTCCGCGAACGACGAACAGGTGGTGCCGGTGATCGAGAGTCGGGTTCGGGTCGACTCCGTCGACCGAGTCGTCGTCCGACAGGCACACGACATCGAGTCCACCTACTACCTCCTGAAGCAGTTCCTGGCGGACGAGGAGCTCAGAAGCACCGTACTGGTGCCGTTGGGGGCGACGCTCCTGCTGCTTCCGGTCCTGCTAGCGTGGTTTTCGACCGCGGTTGCGGTGGCGGGGCTCGCCGCGCTGTTGGGTGCCGCGCTGTTGTACAAGGGGTTGGCGATCGACGAACTCCTCTCGGAAGTTCCCGACCGCGTCCGGTCGGGGCTGTACTCCGGGCGCGTGTCGGTGGTGACCTACGCCGTCAGCCTCGGACTGGCGTTGGTCGGGGCGTTCCTGGGTGCGCTCGCGGTCACCCCACAGGCCGGCCCGGAGTCGGTGATCGTCAGCGCGATGCAGTTCGTCTACAGCGCGGTGCCGTGGCTGGCGCTCGCGGCTCTGACCGCCAGCGCGGGTCGGTTGCTCGACGAACTCATCGGCAGCGACGGCGTGAGCACGCCGTACCTGAACCTCCCGTTCGGCGTGGTCGCGTTGGGGTTTGTCGTTCGCGGGTTCGCCGGGTGGTTCCTCCAGCGGGAGTCGCTGCTCGCCGACCCACGGGTGTTCGGCTACGCGGTGGCGCCACAACAGCGGCTTGCCGCGTTCATCGTCGCGGGAATCGTCGTCAGCCTGGTAGGCGTCAAGGTTGCCGCAAGCGTGAGCGGCGAGTCGCTGGAGGACGCGGCGCAGGAGCAGTAGGGACCCGACCGTCGGCGTCGGGTTACGATGCTCCCGCCCGGTACTCGCCGTGTTTGACGCCGATCACCGCGCAGACGGCCCCGAAGACGAGCATCGATGGGGTCACCATCATCAGCACGACGTTCGACGGCATCACACCCGATGCGACCAGAGCGGCAGTGCCGGCAGCAACCAACGCGATCAGGAACCCGGCCGTCGCTGGCAGCGTGAAATCCATACCCGATGTAGGGACCGGGGGGACAAATCGGTTGCTGCCGAGTCCGGTGGTCGGTGCCGTCGCAGGAAGGTTTATGTGTGCGTATCACTCACAAACTTCCAGTCTCGGTCGATCGGATCCGAGCGACCGGTCGCGCGCACCGTTTGTCGGAGTGATGTCCAGTCGTACCGCGCCGTCGTGTTGTCGTGTGCCGCTGCGACCCACCTGCCGGACCCCATGTGGGGCCGATGCAGGGCCACTCTCTCGGGTGGGAGTCGCTCCCCGAGACCCACAACAATGAACGGTGACAGAGCAACCCTCGAATCACTCAGTCAAGAGTACAGGGAGTCAGTGCCCGAGGACCTCCGGGAAGCGAAGTCCTTCGAGTGGTATCTGGACGCGGTGTACGAGGACCCCCGGATCGCCCGGAACGCCCACCAGCGCGTCGCGGACATGTTCGACCACTACGGGACCGACTACGACGAGGACGCCGGCGTGGTCGAGTACCGGATGGCCTCGGAGGACCCGCTCCACGGCGGCGAGAACACCTTCTACGGACGGGAGGTCCACGAGTCGATCCACGAGTTCGTAAACAAGGTGAAATCCGGCGCCCGGGGCCTGGGGCCGCAGAAACGGATCAAGCTCCTCTTGGGCCCGGTCGGGTCGGGGAAGTCGCACTTCGATTGGATGGTCCGGCGGTACTTCGAGGACTACACCACGACCGACGCCGGGCGGATGTACACGTTCCGGTGGACCGACCTCGGCGACGTCATCCGCGACCAGGACCCCGAAGACGATACCGTTGTCTCCCCGATGAACCAGGATCCGCTGGTGTTGCTGCCGCAGCCCCAGCGCAACGGCGTCGTCGAGCGGCTCAACGAGCGACTCGACGCCCCCTACACGATCCGAAACGACCAGGCGCTCGATCCCGCGTCGGAGTTCTACCTGGACTCGCTTCTCGCCCACTACGACGACAACCTCCAGGCCGTCCTGGAGAACCACGTCGAGGTGATCCGGCTGGTCGCGTCCGAGAACAAACGGCAGTGCGTGGAGACGTTCGAGCCGAAGGACAAGAAAAACCAGGACGAGACCGAACTCACCGGGGACGTCAACTACTCGAAGCTGGCGGTCTACGGCGAGAGCGACCCCCGGGCGTTCGACTACGCCGGCGCGTTCTGTAACGCCAACCGGGGGCTGTTCTCGGGCGAGGAGCTCCTGAAGCTCCAGCGGGAGTTCCTCTACGACTTCCTGCACGCCTCCCAGGAACAGACGATCAAGCCGAAGAACAACCCACGGATCGACATCGACCAAGTGATCGTCGGGCGGACGAACATGCCCGAATACCGGGAGAAAAAGGGCGACGAGAAGATGGAGGCGTTCAACGACCGCACCAAGCGGATCGACTTCCCGTACGTCCTGGAGTACGACGAGGAAGCCGAGATCTACCGGAAGATGCTGCGGAACGCCGACGTGCCGGACATGCACATCGAACCGCACGCAATGGAGATGGCGGGGCTGTTCGGCGTGCTCACCCGGATCACCGAACCCGACGGGTCGGTCTCGTTGGTCCAGAAGGCGAAGGCGTACAACGGCGAGATCGACGAGGGCGACGACATCGACGCCCGGAAGCTCCGGGAGAACGGCGAGGAGTCCGCCGACATCGGCGAGGGGATGGACGGCGTGTCCGCGCGGTTCATCGGCGACGAGATCGCCGAGGCGATCATGGACTCCACCCACCGCGGCCGGTCGTACCTCTCGCCGCTGTCGGTGTTTTCGCACTTCGAGGCCAACCTGGAGAACCACGGGGCGATCCCCGAGGACAACCTCGATCGGTACTACCGCTACCTCGAACTCGTCCGCGAGGAGTACAAGGAGCGCGCGATCGAGGACGTGCGGCACGCCCTGGCGTACGACCTCGAGGAGATCCAGCGGCAGGGCGAGAAGTACATGGACCACGTGATGGCGTACATCGACGACGACACCATCGAGGACGAACTCACCGGGCGCAAGCAGGAGCCCGACGAGACGTTCCTCCGCTCGGTCGAGGAGAAGTTGGAGATCCCCGAGGACCGGAAGGACGACTTCAGACAGGAGGTCTCGAACTGGGTCTCCCGGCGCGCCCGTGACGGCACCTCCTTCGACCCGCAGGACAACGACCGGCTCCGGCGGGCCTTAGAGCGGAAGCTCTGGGAGGACAAAAAGCACAACATCAACTTCTCGGCGCTCGTGAGCGCGAACGAACTCGACGACGACGAGCGCAGCGCGTGGATCGACGCCCTGGTGAACCAGGGCTACTCCCCGGAAGGTGCACGGGAAGTGCTCGAGTTCGCGGGTGCAGAAGTCGCAAAGAGCGAGCTCGAAGGGTGATCCCTCGATGAACTCGAGCCCCGCGCCGAACCCCGCCCGCGAACACGTCGACGCCGCCGACGAGCACCTCCGCGGCACCTACGAGGCGCCGATGAGCCTCGCGGAGTACGTCGACAGGGCGTTCGACCGACCGTCGATCGCGGCCCACGCCTCGAAGTACCTCCTCGACGCGATCGAGTCGATGGGGACGCGGACGGTGTTGGAGGAGGGCGAAACCAGGGAGCGGTACCGCTTCTTCGACGACCCCGAAAACGACGGCGAACACGCCGTCCTCGGCAACACCGAGGTCCTGAACCGGTTCGTCGACGACCTCCGGACGATCGCGGCCGACCGGGGCAAATCGGAGAAGATCCTGTGGTTCGACGGCCCCACCGCGACCGGCAAGTCAGAGCTCAAGCGGTGTCTGGTCAACGGGCTACGGGCGTATTCGAGGACCGAGGCGGGCCGGCGCTACACCGTCGAGTGGAACGTCGCCGCCGCCAACGACACCCGGGGGCTCTCCTACGGCGGGGAGACCACCGGGAGCGACCGCGATAGCGACTGGTACGAGAGCCCCGTCCAGTCGCACCCGCTGTCGGTGTTCCCGGCCGACGTGCGCGAGGAACTGCTGGCCGAGCTCAACGACGCCTCCGGCGACCACGTCCCGGTGTCGGTGGGTGAGGAGCTCGACCCCTTCTCCCGGGAGGCGTACGACCACCTCGAGGAGCTGTACCGCCGGAACGGCACCCACGACCTGTTTTCGGCCGTGACCGACCCGAGCCACCTCCGGGTCAAAAACTACGTCGTCGACGTCGGGCGGGGGATCGGCATCCTCCACTCCGAGGACGACGGCACGCCGAAAGAGCGGTTGGTTGGGTCGTGGATGCCCGGGATGCTCCGCGAACTCGACTCCCGGGGCCGGAAGAACCCCCAGGCGTTCAGTTACGACGGCGTGCTCTCGCAGGGTAACAGCCTGCTCACGATCGTCGAGGACGCCGCCCAGCACGCCGACCTGCTCCGGAAGCTCCTGAACGTGCCCGACGAGGGCCGGGTGAAACTCGACAAGGGGATCGGGATGGACGTCGACACCCAGCTCGTTATCATCTCGAACCCCGACCTCGACGCCGAACTCGATCAGTACGCCGACCGGAACGGTCGCGATCCGCTGAAGGCGCTGAAGCGCCGGCTCGACAAGCACGAGTTCCGGTATCTCACCAACGTCTCCCTCGAGGCGCAGCTGATCCGCCGCGAACTCACCAACGAGACCGCGGTCTGGGACGTCGATACCGAGGACGAACTCGACGCGCAGGTCCGTTCGCCGCTCGCTGTCGACGTACGGGGCGGAAACGGCGCGGTCCGGACCAGGGAGCTCGCCCCCCATACCATCGAGGCCGCCGCGATGTACAGCGTGCTCACAAGACTCGACGGCGAGGACGTGCCGGCCGGCTACGACCTTCTGGACAAGGCGCTCCTGTTCGACTACGGCTACATTCAGGAGGGAGACACCCGGGTCACGGTCGAGGAGGTCGGGTTCGACGGCGTCGACGAGGGGATCCACGGCATCCCCGTCACGTTCACCCGCGACATCATCGCGGACCTGCTCCACGAGGAGACCGACCGCAGACACCCCACCCTCGACGTCGGTAGCGTCGTGCTGCCGGGCGACGTCCTCGACGCGATGGCCGAGGGACTGGCCGACGCGCCGGTGTTTTCCCGCTCCGAGCGCGCGGAGTACGAAGACCGGGTGACGCTGGCGAAGGAACACGCCCGCGACAGACAGGAGTCGGACGTGTTGGCGGCGCTGCTCGCCGAGCGATCGGTCGAGCGGGAGACGGTCAGGGAGTACGTCGAGCACGTCTACGCGTGGGACGGCGACGAACAGGTCGACACCGATCGGGGGCCGGTCGACCCCGATCCCCTCCTGATGAAGCTGTTCGAGACCGAACAGCTCGGCCGGTTCGACGACGACGACTACCTGGGGAACCAGCCCACCGAGGCCGTGGAGTCGTTCCGACGGGACAACGTCATCACCGCACTGAACCGCTACGCGTGGCAGAACCGCGACGAGGGGTTCACCGTCGACGACGTCGAGCTCTCGGCGATCCCGGTCATCCGCTCCGTGCTCGAGACCTACGACTGGGACGACGTCCAGCGGCTCTACGAGGACTTCGACCCCGCACAGTGGGACGATCCCCCGGAGAACACCGAGACCGAGCGGCTGAAGCAGCAGACGATCGACGAACTCGTCGACCAGGGGTACACCCGCGCGTCGGCGGAACTCACTAGCCGCGCCGTGATGCGGGAGGTGCGTCACCGATGGGACTGAGAGAGGACCTCGAACGGTTCCGCGAGATCGGCGAGGAGCGCCGCCAGGACCTCGAGGACTTCATCAGGTACGGCGACCTCAGCGGGTCGAACTCGGACACCGTCGAGATCCCGATCAAGGTTGTCGACCTCCCGGAGTTCGACTACGACCGCCTCGACCGCGGCGGGGTCGGCCAAGGCCAGGGCGACACCCCGGACGTCGGGCAGCCGATCGGCGACCCCGAGCCCGGGGAGGCCGACGACGACGGCGACGAGGAGGGCGAGCCCGGCGAGGAGGGCGGCGAGCACGGTCACTACGAGATGGACCCCGAGGAGTTCGCCGAGGAACTCGACGAGGCGCTGGGGCTGGACCTCGAGCCGAAGGGCAAGGAGGTCGTCGAGGAGATCGAGGGCGACTTCACCGACGTCACGCGGACGGGCCCCAACTCCACCCTGGACTTCGAGCGGCTGTTCAAACAGGGGCTCAAGCGGAAGCTCGCCACCGACTTCGACGAGGGGTTCGTCCGCGAGGCGATGAAGGTCGCCGGCGAGACGCCGAAATCGGTCTACCGGTGGTGCCGGGAGCAACGCATCCTGGTGTCGCTGTCGTGGATCGAGTCCGAGTGGGACGAACTCCCCGACGACGAGCGCGATCGGTGGGACTCCTTCGCGGCGATGGAGGAGGCCGTCGACCGCGACACCGCGGCCCAGCGGATCCGCCGGGATGGGATCGAGGAGGTCCCGTTCCGGCGGGACGACGAGCGGTACCGCCACCCCGAGATCGAGGAGGAAAAACGGAAGAACGTGGTCGTCGTCAACATCCGCGACGTCTCCGGGTCGATGCGGGAGACCAAACGCGAACTCGTCGAGCGGACGTTCACGCCGCTCGACTGGTACCTCCAGGGGAAGTACGACAACGCGGCGTTCGTCTACATCGCCCACGACGCGGAGGCGTGGGAGGTCGACCGCGAGGAGTTCTTCGGGATCCGGTCGGGCGGCGGGACCAAGATCTCGAGCGCGTACGAGCTCGCACAGGAGGTCTTAGACGAGGCGTACCCCTGGTCGGAGTGGAACCGTTACGTCTTCGCCGCGGGCGACTCCGAGAACTCCTCGAACGACACCACGGAGAACGTGATCCCCCTGATGCGGGAGATCGACGCCAACCGACACGCCTACGTCGAGACCCAGCCAGGCGGGACCGCGATCAACGCGACCCACGCCGAGGAGGTCGACCGCGCGTTCGGCGACACCGACGACGTGGTCGTCACCTCAGTCGGCGAACCCGAGGACGTGACCGACGCCATCTACGAGATCCTTCGGTCGCGGTCGTCGGAGCAGGCGACGACACACACAGGAGCATCGGGATCGTGAGTACATCAGCCGACAAGAGATCATGACCAGCAAACTACGACGCTTCAGGCGGGTTGCGCGTGCAGAGGCCGATTCGCTCGAGGAGCCGGTCGCGGAGGCGGCCGCCCTCGCCCGGAAGCTCGGACTCGACCCGTACCCGGTCAACTACTGGGTTGTCGACCACGACGAGATGAATCAACTCATCGCCTACGGCGGGTTTCAACGCCGGTACCCCCACTGGCGGTGGGGGATGACGTACGACCGCCAGCGCAAGCAGGACCAGTTCGGGATGGGGAAGGCCTTCGAGATCGTCAACAACGACGACCCAAGCCACGCGTTCCTCCAGGAGTCGAACACTCTCGCAGACCAGAAGGCGGTCATCACCCACGTCGAGGCTCACGCCGACTTCTTCCGGAACAACGAGTGGTTCAGCCGGTTTTCGGGCGACGGCGAACTCGACGCCGCCGCCATGTTGGAGCGCCACGCCGAGACCATTCAACGGTACATTGACGACGCCGACATCGACCGCGAGGACGTCGAGCGCTTCGTCGACGCGGTGACGTGTCTGGAGGACACCATCGACCAACACCGGCCGCTCTCGGCCGACCCCGACACCGAACGGGTCGAACCCGAGGACCTCCGCGACCGGCTCGACGGCATGGACCTCTCGGCCGAGGTGAAAGGCGAGGTCTTCGACGACGAGTGGCTCGACGACCTCGCCGAATCCGAGGCCGCGGCCGCCGACCTCGACCGCCCGCGGACGGACGTGCTCGGATTCCTCCGCGAACACGGGATGGTCTACGACGACGACGACGGCGAGGCCGTAGCGATGGAATCCTGGCAGAAGGACGTCCTCGACCTGCTTCGCCGGGAGGCGTACTACTTCGCCCCGCAGAAGATGACGAAGGTGATGAACGAAGGGTGGGCGGCCTACCAGGAGTCGCTGATGATGGGCGAGGAGCGCTTCGCCGGCACCGACGAGTTCCTCACCTACGCCGACCACCAAGCGCGGGTGCTGGGGTCGCCCGGAATGAACCCCTACAAACTCGGCAAGGAGCTGTGGGAGTACATCGAGAACACCGAAAACCGCCGGGAGGTCGCGGACAAACTCCTCCGTGTCGAGGGGATCACCTGGCGGAACTTCCACGACGCCGTCGACTTCGAGCGGGTGCAGTCGCTGCTGGAGCCGGCGGCCGCGCTCGACACCGTCCGAAGCGACACGCTGGCGGACCTCGCCGCGCTTCCGGAGGACGACCCGCGGGTCGACTGGGAGACGCTCGACCGGGCGCTGTCGGATCCCGACGCCGTCGACGTCGACACGTATCCCTGGAAGGTGCTGACCTACGAGGGGCTTGCGGAACGGCACTTCTCCCTGGTGAAGCCGCAGAACAGGGGGTTCCTCCGCGCGATCCAGCGCTCGGAGCTCGAACAGCTCTCCAGGTACATGTTCGACAGCCACAAGTACGGGACGGTCGAGGCCGCGATCGACGCCGTCGACCGGACCGCCGGGTGGAACCGGATGCGGGAGATCCGGGAGAGCCACAACGACGTGACCTTCATCGACGCCTTCCTCTCCCGGGAGTTCGTGGCCGACAACGACTACTTCACCTACGAGTACACCCACTCGACCGGCGACTTCCGGGTGGCCTCGACCGATCCCGACGACGTCAAAAAGAAGCTGCTGTTGCAGTTCACCAACTTCGGAAAGCCCACGGTCGCGGTGTTCGACGACAACTTCGAAAACAGGGGTGAGCTCCTTCTCGGCCACCGCTACAACGGGATCATGCTCGATATCGATCAGGCCCGCGACGTCGTAGAGCGGGTCCACGAGCTGTGGGGCCGGCCGGTGAACCTGATGACGATCCGGAAGGAGTACGACGAACACGACGTCGAGGTGGCGCGGCGCCGGAACCGCGAGCCCGAGCCGACCGAGCGCGGCGTCCGGATCAGGTACGACGGGGAGTCGTTTTCGGAGTTCGACCTCGATTCGGAGCTGGAAGAGCGGATCCAGGCGTCCGACGTCGACTACGACACGAAGCCCGACGAGTGGCTGTCGTAGCGGGTCAGTACGCGGGCGACCGGCGTTCGGCCCGATCCGCGCCGGTTACTGGCCGCCGGTCACGGGCGGGAACATCGCGAGTTCGTCGCCGTCGTCGACCGACGCCGACGGCGCGGTCGGCGACCCGTTCCGCATCAGGTTCACGTCGTTCGCGACGGTGTCGTCGTCGAGTACCCGATCCTCGAGCCCCGCCGCCTCCGCGAGCAGCGCGTCGATGGCGTCGCCGACGGTGGCGTCGGCGCCAACCGAGACGGTGTGTTCCCGTCCGTCCGCAACCTCGGCGAGATCGGCGAACAGCCGCCACGTGACCGTATACATACCCGCGTCTCGCGCGCCGACGGAATTGATACTGTCGGTTGCGGGATCGCTCCCCCCGAGTGCTGCAACACCCGGCGCCGTACCGGCGTGAGGGGCTGGCGACGCCTGCCCGACGCTGTCCGACGTTCTGCGGTGCAAACCCACGCGACGACTGTGGGAATACATACCAGTATGTTCGACTATTAGCAAGCCATTAACTTCTGGATTGCCTCCGGTATCGTACGAACGGTTGCGACGTGACACCGTCACTGAACGCTACATGACACCAGTTCCGAAGTTCGGCAGTACGGTCGAGAACGCACATCGACGGATCGACAGCACAGCATACGAGAACATCTACGTCGTCGGCGACGTCCACGGCAGCCGGGCCGCCCTGGAGTCGCTGCTCTCGGCGCTCGAACTCGGCGACGATGACGTGGTCGTCTTCGTCGGGGATCTCGTCCGGAAGGGCCCCGACAGCCCGGGCGTTATCGACATCGTCCGCGGTGACGATCGGCTCCTGAGCGTCCGCGGCAACAACGAAGCGAAGCTGCTCCGCGGCGACAAGGACCCCGACTGGCTCCGCAACGGCGACATAGCGTACCTTGCGTCGTTACCGATGGTCGTCTCCTTCGACGACGCGGTCGTGGTCCACGGGGGGGTCGACCCCGAGCGCCCGCTGGCGGATCACACCGCCGAGGAACTCCTCACGATGCGCGCGCCACACGGCTCGGGGTACGACGGCCCGTTCTGGTACGAGGATTACGACGGCCCGTACCGCGTCTTCTTTGGCCACACTGTCCACGAGCGCCCGGTCGAGTACGACCACGCGATCGGTCTCGATACGGGGTGTGTCTACGGTGGGACGCTGACAGCATACGACTACCGTCGTGGAACGTTCATCACGGTCGACCCGGCGGCGACACACCAGGATCGAAGCAGCGAGAAGATCGCGGCGGTTTCGTAGTCAGGGACAGTGTGTGCGGCTGGGCATCGGGCCGGAACGTCGTATCGGAGCGTGTCGGTTACTCGCCGCGATCGCCCGATTCGTCCGTTTCGCCCGTTTCGCCCGTGCCGTCCGCGGTATCGGTCTCGTCCGACTTCGACTCCGTACCGACGGGGTCGGCGGTCCCGTCGTCCGTGCCGGGGTCCGGCGTGTCGGGTGATGACGGTGCGGAGTCCTCTATCGGTTCCACGAGGAGGTCGCCGTCGATCAGGTCGGTGTCGACGGCCATCCCGGGGCCGTGGCCGCGGTTGAGCGCCGCGTCGGTCGCCTGCATGAGAGTCTCCTGGATGTCACGGACCGGGTCCTCGCCCGGGGTGACTTGCTCGTAGCTGCCGTCTGCATGCATCACCCACCGCCGTCGGTTGTCCGACAGCGACGCCTCGAGCACGAATCTGAGCTGCTTCCGGAGGGCAGTCGCTTCGACCGGGGTGACGGCCTCGACCCGGTTGTCGAGGTTGCGGGTCATCCAGTCGGCCGATCCGATGAACCACCGCGGGTCGCCCGCGTTCTCGAAGTAGAACACACGGGCGTGTTCGAGGAACCGGCCCACGATCGAGTGGACCCGGACGGTTTCGCTCAACCCCTCGATCCCGGGGCGGAGCCGGCAGATGTCCCGGACGATCAGGTCGATCTCGACGCCCGCCATCGACGCCCGGTACAGTTCCTCGACCATCTCCGGATCCTCGAGCCCGTTGACCTTCACGACGATCCGGGCCCGGCGTCCCGCGCGGGCGTGTTCGGCCTCCCGGCGGACCATCCGGGTGAACCGCTCCCGCATCGTGACCGGGGCGATCAGCAGCTTTCGGAAGCGGTCGTCGAGCGTCGGGCCGGTGAAGAAGTTGAACACCTTCGTGAGGTCCTGGCCGACGTCGCGGTCGGCGGTCAGAAGCCCCAGGTCCGAGTACCCCTTCGCGGTCTCGGAGTGGTAGTTTCCGGTCCCGACGTGGGAGTAGAGCTCCACGCCGTCGTCCTCCTGGCGGACGACGATAGCGGTCTTGGTGTGGGTTTTCAGTCCGACGGTGCCGTAGGCGACGTGGATCCCCTCCTCCTCGAGTTGGCGGACCCACTCGAGGTTGTTCCGCTCGTCGAACCGGGCTTTGAGTTCGACCATCACCGCCACCTGCTTGCCCGCCTCCGCGGCGTCGATGAGGCTCCCGATCACCTTCGAGTCGCTGGCGGTCCGGTAGATCGCCGCCTTCACCGCGAGCACGTCCGGGTCGTTCGCGGCCGCGTCGAGGAACCGCTGGACCGTCCCCTCGAAGGAGTGATACGGGTGGTGTGCGAGGATGTCGCCCTCGCGGATCTCGTCGAAGATGTTCCGGCCACCCGAGTCGCCCGCCGACGGCCGCAGCCGCGGGTGCGGCCGCGGCGTCCACGCCGGGAGTTTGAGATCGGGGCGGTCTAACTCCACCAGCGTGAAGAAATCCTCGAAGTCGATCGGTCCCGTCCGGTGGAAGACCTCCCGGTCGCTCACGTCGAGGTGCTTCTTCAGGATCGACACCGACTCCGCCGGCATGTCGGCGTCGACTTCCAACCGGACGACGGTCGCGAACCGGCGCTGTTCGAGCACCTCCTCGACCATGTCGATGAGATCCTCGGCGACCTCCTCGTTCCGGCGGACCTCGGCGTTGCGCGTGACTTTGAACTTCGAGACGTCGACGATGTCGATGTCCGGCAGCAACAGGTCGAGGTTGGCCTCGATCAGGTCCTCGAGGAGAACGTACTCCCCGGATGTATCGGGGAGTTCGAGCAGTCGCGGCTGGTTTGGCGGGATCTTGATACGGGTGAACGTGGTCTCGCCGCTGCCGTCCTCCGAGAGCACCGCGAGCGACAGCGAGAGGTTCGAGATGAACGGAAACGGGTGGGCGGGGTCGAACGCCAACGGGGTCAGGGTGGGGAGGATCGACTCCTCGAACCGGGTCTGGAGGGCCTCTCGCGCCTCGGCGGACAGTGCCTCGGGGTCGCGGATGCGGATGCCGGCGTCGTCGAGCGCCGGCCGGAGCGTCGTCTTCCAGTACTCCGATTGCTCCCCGAAGAGCGGCCGAACGGTGTCGAGCACCTCGCGCCACTGCTCCTCGGGGGTCCGGCCGTCCGGCGTGCGGTCGGTGATTCCGGCGTCGATCTGCTGTTTCAATCCGCCGACGCGTTTCATGAAGAACTCGTCGGTGTTCTTCGTGAAGTACGCGAGAAACCGCAGCCGCTCTAAGGGGGGGTTCCGGTCGTCCATCCCCTCGTGGAGGACGCGTTTCTGGAGGCCGAGCTCGGAGAGTTCGCGGTTGAGGTAGTACTCCGTATCGGTGGGGTCAGGGTCGCGCATCAGTAGATCAACTCCGAGTCACTGTCGACGGCGTATAGTGTGCGGGCCGCGATATTAACCCCGTGGTCGGCCACACGTTCGAGGTCCCGAACCGTGAGGAGGACGCGGGAGACGTCGTCGAGGACCGCCTCGACGTCCCAGGGGTCGCCGGCTTCGTCGCCGTTGCCGTCGTCGTTGCCGTTGCTGTCACCGCTGGCTGCTCGCCGCTCGATGAGATCCCGAACCACCCGCTCGCTCGCGGCGTGACACAGCGCGTCGATCTCGTCGTCACGCGCGTCGATCTCCCGACACGCCGCACCGTCGTTGTCGGCGTACGCCTCGATCGCGTCGGCGACGAGGTCGTGGACCCGTGCGCCGACATGTGTCAGATCCAACTCCGGCAGATACCGGCTATCGGCTGCGAGCGCGTACCCCGCCAGGTTCGTCGCTAGGTCGCCGATCCGTTCGAGGTCGGTCAGGATCTTGAACGACGCCGCGACGAATCGGAGGTCGCTCGCGACCGGTTGCTGGAGCGCGAAGAGGTCGATACACGCGGATTCGAGGTCGAGATACAGCTGGTTGATCTCGCTGTCGCCGTCGATCACGGCCTCGGCGGCGTCGACGTCGCCGGCGTCGAGCGCGTGGAGGGCGTCGTCGAGTCGGGCCAACACCAGGTGTCCCATCTCCGCGACGTCGGAACGCAGCGCGTCGAGCGAGTCCTGGAAGTCACGCCGCGCCATCCGCTACCCGAACTTGCCGGTAATGTAGTCCTCGACTCGGTCGCTTTGTGGGTCCTCGAACACTTGGTCGGTGTCGCCGTACTCCACGAGTTCGCCGCCGGTGAGGAAGACGGCCGTCT